>DASRLH010000533.1:0-18854 GCA_035648595.1 Tepidisphaeraceae bacterium | reverse complement strand
GCCACCAAAACCGCAAGTCCGACGGCCCACCCGGCTGGCTCACCCTCTGGCGCGGATGGAATGACCTTCACCTGATGGTCATGGGCGCGCGGGCGGCTGGACTGGAAAAAATGTGACGAAAGATGAGGCGAGACGCCCGTGTCACGAAAAAAGCGACGTAACCACGTTCGCAACGCCGCTTCTTGCAGACCGCTGAAATGCTACCCGCGCTTTACCTCCCGCGTGCGCGTTGCTATCCTGCGCTCATGGCCAAGCGCTACCTCATCACCGGCGGGGCGGGGTTTATCGGATCGCATCTTTGCGAGCGGCTTCTGAAGGAAGGCCACTCTGTCGCCGCTCTCGATGATCTGTCCACCGGATTTCAGCGGAACATCGCTGGTTTAATCGGGACGCCGGGCTTTCAGTTCGTGCGCGGCTCAGCGGAGGACGAGGCGACCGTTAATCTCCTTGTGAGCCAGTGCGACGGCATCTTTCATCTCGCTTCTGCGGTGGGCGTAAAGCTGATCGTCGATGAACCGGTGCGCACGATTCGCACGATCATCCACGGCACGGAGGTGGTGCTGGAAGCCGCCAACCGTTTCGGCAGGCCGGTGCTGCTGACCAGTTCATCGGAAGTGTACGGCAAAGGGATGCGCGTGCCGTTCAGCGAGGATGATGATGTCGTGATGGGCTCCACGCGCCACAGCCGTTGGTGCTACGCCTACAGCAAGGGGATCGATGAGTTCCTGGGGCTGGCGTATCACAAGCAGTATGGGCTGCCAGTGCGCGTGGTGAGATTGTTTAACACGGTAGGCCCCCGGCAAGTGGGGATGTACGGAATGGTTTTGCCGCGCTTCGTCGCCGCCGCCCTGGCCGGCGAACCATTGCACGTCTACGGCGACGGCAAACAAACGCGCTGCTTCTGTCATGTGAGCGACGTGGTCGATGCCATCGCCCGCCTTTTCGACGCGCCCGCCGCCGTCGGGCAGGTCTTCAACCTCGGCAGCGACGAGGAGGTCTCGATCAACGAACTGGCCACCCGCGTGATCCACCTGGCCGGCTCGCCCAGCAAAGTCGAGCATATCTCCTACGAGCAGGCGTACGGCCAGCAGTTTGACGACATGGCCCGCCGCGTGCCGAAGCTGGAAAAGATACGGTCGGCCGTGGCGTTTGCGCCGGGGATCAAACTCGATGACATTATCAAATCGGTGATTGAGGAGAAGAGGGGGGAGGCGATGCCCAGCGGTATTGGGGGCCGATAAGAGAGGATCACTTCATTGGGCGCAGTCGTTCCTCTATCCGTCAGTGTTTGGCGAGCAAAGACATGGCCTTGCCGAAAGTTTTAAAGACGTACTCGCGGGCTTCGAGCTTGCTCATCTTTCGGCCTGGAGCGGGCAACTTCCTTTTCGCAGTTTTCGCGCGTCTGACGGCGGTTTTGGTCTTGGTAGCCATCAATACAACTCCTGCTCAGAGTATAACGTGAATCATAGGGGATGGTTTGGAAAATAGCATCACATTGCCAGTGTTGCACCAAGTTGATTCGCGAACTCGCAGACGCGACAGCATCAACGGATGCTATCGCGCCCTCGGAATGATGAATCATCCACGGTCATTTCCCCTGATCAATCCACACGCTTCCGCATCGGCTAATCACATCCAGCCCTGGCGAATGATGGCGCCCGTCGAGGACGGCGGCGAGGCGGTCGGTTCCCTCGAAGGAGGATTCGCGGCCGGTGGATTTGGATTTCACGCCGCGCCAACCGTGGCTGATGCCGGCACCATCCCGCGCGCCATCGGCGTCTCCGGCCGAGCGCGCCCGATGTCCATAGCCCCGGCAATACTGCAAAGAAAAACGCCGCCAGCCACGCCGGGGCCGACCAAATCCGATCTTGCGAATCGCTGAAGGACGATATCCAATTGCTTTCCCATTCCGCGAACCCAAGGCGGTTGGCGACAGATTTGGGCACGGGCGATTCCCAGCCGACATGGCCCACCCCAATCCGGCCCCAATACCAATGCGGCTGAGCTGCCGCGCGCGTCATTCGCACGTCGGCACGGCCCCGGTGAAAGTACATATCTTTTGCCAGAACGAATCGAATTTCCCCATGCGTGAATTGGATGCCCTGCGACTGGTGTTCCACCGCCGTCGCATCCGCGCCCGAAAGCCATCGGCGTTCAAGATAATCCGATCCCCAATAGCTCCGCGCCCAAAGCACGCACGTCGCGACGCACATAATGAGCGACAGACCGGCGAGGATGGCGAAGAGGGCGTGCCTCATAGGTTGAATCGCGGCGGCTTTCTCACGCCATGCCGGATCGTGAGAACTATATGGGCGGGTATTTCTTTTGCAATTCCGCTCTGACTTCCTCCCAAGGCCGTCCTTCGCCGCGCTCAGATTGCGCAAATGCTCGGTCTAAAGCCGCCTGCGTCTGAGCATCAAGTTGCTCAATATCCACGCCCTCCGCGGTCTCCAATGACTGTAAGGCAGTGCGCACCGCATCGTCCGGGGTCGAAAATCGCCGTTTCTTCATTTGCTCTTCGAGGAGCGTTTGTGTTTCCAATGTAATCGTAATGTTCATGGTGTATACCAGGCGATTAACCTCCGAATCGCGACAGCCTGAATCATACCACTTGTCGGGAGCCTGCCAACTAAGGGCCTGACCAAAAATAACCTGTTCAATGACTGCCAGTGGAAAATGCAAATTTCCCGAGGAATTCCGAATTCGAGGAAGAGAAGTTGAACATGTTGTTTTCGGACAGGCCCTAAGCGGTTCACCGTGCCTGCGGGGGCTCCGCCCCCGGACCCCCGAAGTTTTCCGCTTTGGTGCCTCCAGCAGAAGGGGGGCATGCCTTGACCGACACCGGATCACGGGGTCAGAATATCCCTCCCGGCTGGAGGATAGGGCTCCGCGGCGGTGCGACCCGAGCGCCACGCCGGTTGCCAGAGGGCAGTGGGTCGGGCGAACTTGATTCGCCCGGTCCTGGTCTTGTGCCCATCTGCTGGAGGCACAAAAGCGATAAACTTCGGGGCTTGGGGCGGAGCCCCAAGACAAATTGCTAATCCCCCTCCCTCCCTCCACAATACTAACATGCCATTGCCTCCAACGGTTGCGATTGTCGGTCGGCCCAATGTCGGGAAGAGCAGTCTGCTCAACGCGCTGGTCGAAAAGCGGATCAGCATCGTGCAGGACATGCCCGGCGTGACGCGGGATCGGATCGCCATGCCGTTGAAAATCGGCGACCGGTATGTCGAACTCGTTGACACCGGCGGATACGGATACGTCGATCCCGATCAACTCACTGAGCACATTAAGCATCAAATCGAGCTGGCGATGAGCCAGGCGCAGCTTGTGCTCTTTATCGTCGATTGCCAGGAGGGACTCACCGGGGCCGATCAGGAGATCGCGTCAATGCTTCGGCGAAAGGGGATCAAAACATTTCTGGTGGCCAACAAAGCCGACGGCCCCAAGGCGGACGTTGCGCTCGGCGATTTCGCCCGGCTGGGACTGGGCACGCCGATTGGCGTCTCCGCCATGAATGACCGCAATCTTCCGCAAATCATCGACGCCATCCGCAAGAATGTCGATCTGTCGAACGCGCCCACCGAATACCCCGAGCCATCGATGATGGTGGCGATCGTCGGCAAGCGCAACGCCGGCAAAAGCACGCTGGTCAACGCGGTGGCCGAGGTGTTCGAGGGGCAGGGAGATCGCGTCATCGTCTCCGAACTTCCCGGCACCACGCGCGATAGCATTGATGTGCGCTTCGAGAAGGAGGGCAAAACCTTCGTCGTCATCGATACCGCGGGCGTCCGCAAGAAACGGCATATGGTGACCGATGACATCGAGTTTTACAGCTTCCATCGCGCCCAGCGCTCGATCCGCCGGGCGGATGTGGTGCTGATGCTGATCGATGGGATCGAGCCGGTGAGTGAGCCGGACAAGAAGTTGGCGCAGTACATTTCCGAGCAGTTTAAGCCGGTCGTGCTGGTCGTGAACAAATGGGATCTGGTCCGCGAGCGGGCCCGGACGATGGCGGAGAAAAACAAGAAAGCCGACGATCAAAGCGCCCGCGTCGATGACACGCAGTTGATGGCCCAATACCGCGAGTATCTCGACCAGGAGCTAAAACAACTCGATTATGCGCCGATCGTCTTCGCGACGGCCAAGGATTTGAAGAACGTGCAGACGGTGCTCGACGTTTCGCAACATTTATACAATCAATCGCACGATCGCATCTCCACATCCCGGCTCAACGAGGCGCTGAAGCAGATTTTGCTGGAGCGCCAACCCAGCACGCCGCATGGCCGCAAGGCGCGGATTTATTACGGCACACAAACCGATGTCGCCCCGCCGACCATCGTGTTGTTCGTCAACAAAGCCGAGTTTTTCAACGAGGCGTATCAGCGGTTCATCATCAACCGCTTCCGCGAGTTGCTGCCGTACGCGCAGGTGCCGATCAAGCTGTTCGTTCGCCCGCGCGAACGGCAGCAGTGGGGGACCGAGCCGCCCGAAGGTTCCCCCTCCGCCGGCGTCGCCCAGCGCCCCATCAAGCCGCGACCGGTGGCGAAAGCACGCGGGATGAAGAGACCGGTACAACGAAGCGGACGGGCGAAAAAGGCGAAATGAGTCTACTAGCGATTCGGGTGCTGCCTACCTGGAAACACTTCAGTGGTTGCAGAGCTGTCGAGAAGAAAAACGTTGCCGTATCACGGGCGTCTCGCCCGTGCGGACGGGTGCGGTGGTCGAGGAATTACAACATTCCCAATTTCAAAGCACCATGCACGGGCGGGACGCCCGTGATACGACGAGTGCCAATGCATTGTGGCACCGTCGGCACCTTATCGTCGGCCCACGGGGTGTAGCAGCCCTTATTGCCCCACTTCCACCCGAATATACTTATGCAGCGCCGCCCCGCGGACTTTGAGGAAGTCGGCGACTTTCCCCTTGTAGACCTCGGCGTTGATGAAATCCTGGTCGAGCAGGACGCGCTCGCCGTAGAAGGCGTTGAGCTTTCCCTCGGCGATTTTCTCGGCGATCTGCTGGGGCTTGCCGGTGGCTTTGGCCTGCTCGACGGCGATCTCCCGCTCCTTGGCAACGACATCCGCCGGCACTTCGTCGCGCCGGTGGGCGAGCGGGCGGGTGGCGGCGATGTGCATGCCAAGGTGCGAAATCACGGCGTCATCGGGCTTGCCCGTGAAAGCCATCAGCACGGCGATCTTGCCTTTGCCGGCGGTGTGGTAGACGTAGCCGCCGACGGTTTCGCCTTCGAGGGTGGCCGTGCGGCCAATCTGCACGTTCTCGCCGGTCTGCTGGCTGACCGCGGTCAGCTCGATCCGGATTTCCCCATCCTCGGCGAGCTTGGCGCCCGGATGCTTGAGCAGCCGTTCGATCGCGATCTTCGCGACCTTCGCGACCGGCTCGCTCTTGGCGGTGAAATCGGTGTTGCACACCACCTCGACCACCGCGCCGCGTTTCTTGTCGGCGCTGATCTCCGCGACCACCCGCCCCTCGGTGGCCGTGCGCTCGGCGATCGAGGTTTTCACGCCTTTCTTGCGGGCGATGTCGATGGCTTTGTCCATCTCCCCGCCGGCTTCGCTCAGCAGCTTCTTGCATTCCATCATCCCCAGCCCCGTGCGGGCACGCAGGTCGTTGACCATTTTCGCGGTGATCTCTGGCATTGTTATTCTCCAAACTGGATTATTAATCACGAAGCCACGAAACAGTTCAAAATCCGAAATCCGAAGCACGAAATCCGAAACAAGCTCAAAATCCAAAGGGGGAAATTTCAAAACAAGAACGGTCCCGCCGCGCCCTTTGAATTTTCCGCTTTGCTTGCCTTTTGAATTTGTTTCGGATTTCGTGCTTCGGATTTCGGATTTTCAGCCATTACTTGGGTCGTGGCGCAGTTGCTCTGAGTGACTTGTTACGCCCCCTGCCCGGCCGCCACGGGCTCGGGTGCGGAGTTGGGCATTTCCGCAGGAACTCCACTGGCTACTCCCGCCTCCACCGGCGCGGGGGCCGGCGATCCGCCTTCTTCGGCGCGGAACTGGCTTCGCGCGCTGCGGCGTCGGGCGGGCTGGCCGGGAGCGCCTTGCGAATCCTCGCCCTTCTGCTCGGAGCGGCCGGCCTTGGCTTCGATGATCGCGTCCGCCAGGTCCTTCATGATGATCTCGATGGCCCGCATCGCGTCGTCGTTGCCGGGGATGGGCAGGTCGATCAAATCGGGGTCGCTGTCGGTGTCGATCAGCGCCACGGTCGGCACGCCAAGCTTCTTGGCCTCTTTCACGGCGATATGCTCGCGGCGGGTGTCGATGATGAACATCGCTCCCGGCATCCGCTCCATCTTGCGAATGCCTTCCAGGTTGGTCTTGATCTTGTCCATCTCGCGCTGGAGGGTGGACTTCATCTTCTTGGAGTAGGTTTCGATCTGCCCGGTCGCCCAGAGCTTTTCGAGTTCCTCCAGGCGGAGCAGGCGGGCGCGGATGGTGCGGAAGTTGGTGAGCGTGCCGCCCAGCCAGCGCACCGAGACGTAGTGCATGCCGCACCGCTTGGTTTCCTCTTCGATGGCATGGCGCGCCTGGCGCTTGGTGCCGACGAACAGAATGTCCTTGCCGCCGGCGACAATGCTTTGCAAAAACCTGCGGGCCCGGAACAAGCCCTTGACGGTTTCGCGCGGGTCGATGATGTGGATCATGTTCCGCTTGCCCTGGATGTACGGCTCCATCTTGGGATTCCAGCGGCTCACGCGGTGCCCGAAATGCACGCCGGCCTCGACGAGCGATTTCACGAGTTCGGATTGATTCTCTGCCATAAACAGTCTGCTCCAAAACACGGCCAAAAAAGCGTCGTGCCGTCAGCCCGTGCGAAACCGCGCGGCCAAGTCGCCGGAACCGCCATGGGGCTTATGGGTTACGGTGATGATGTAAAACAAAGACCCGCGATCAGTCTCGCCCAATCGGACGAACCGACGCGGGATGGCCCTTGGCAGGCCAAGCCAAGGAATGTACCGGAGGTGAAGACGCGATGCAAGCGGCTTAATGATTATGCCCAATATGGGCGTTTCCCTTGATGCAGCAGTACATCTCGTTGGACTCGTGGCCCTCGACCTCGACCTGCACCGTGGTGTGATTGATGCGGTGCTCGCCATGCAGGTGAGCCACGATGTTTTTGAGGATCTGCTGGCCCTCGCGCACGGGCTGCTCGTCGACCATGACGTGGACGCAGCATGCGATGGCCCCCGGGCCGACCGTCCAAACGTGCAGGTCGTGCGCGCCCAGAACGCCCGGCACGTTTTGGATGGTCGCGACCACCGACGCCATATCCATGCCCGCGGGGGCTCCCTCCAACAGCACGTTGACGCTTTCCTTGAGAATGCCCCACGAGCTCCACAGGATCAGCCCGGCGATGAGGAATGACACCACAGGATCGGCCAGCGCCGACTTCGTGAATACGACGATCAGGCCGGCAATAACAACGCCCAGGGCCGCCACCGCGTCGCCGATCATGTGAACGTAGGCGCTGCGCAAATTCAGGTCGTGCGCGGCGCCGGCGTGCAGCCACAGGCTGATCGTCACGTTCAGCGCGATTGCGACCAGCGCCACGCCGGCCATTACCCAGCCCTGCGGCGGCGATGGATGCCGCAATCGCTCGACGGCCTCCCAGCCGATCAACAGCGCGATGATCACCAGCGAGACCGCGTTGATGAGGGCGGCGAGGATTCCCACGCGGTGGTAGCCGAACGTCATCCCGGCGTGGGCCGGCTGTTTTGCCATCCATACCGCATACCAACTAAAGCCCAGAGCCGCCGCGTCGGCGAAGTTATGGCCGGCGTCCGAAAGCAGCGCCAGGCTATGGGCGAAATGGCCGGCGATGATCTCCCCGATGACGAAGGCCAGTGTCAAGCCGACCGCGAAGCCCAACTGGCCGCGCGGAGCCTCATGAGTATGGGTGTGCTCCTGCGCGCCGCCGTGAGGGTGGTCGTGGGTGCATTCCGTGTGCGTGTCGCTTCCGTGCATCGCATGAAGTCTAACGCCATCAAGGTTGCGCGTCATGGGGCAGGATCGGTTTCTGACGCAAGGTGTTGACGTGGCTGACGGGAGTGATACCCTGATGACCTGATAGCCCAGTTCCAATCACGTTCGTGTCGCTTGCGAGGGGTGCAGATCGAAAGGACCCGTCATGCGTCGCTCCAAGGGTGTTGCGCCGGGATTTACTCTCGTCGAGTTGCTGGTGGTCATCGGCATCATCGCCGTGCTTCTGGCGTTGCTGCTACCGGCGTTGAGCAAGGTGCGGGAGCAGGCGCGCCGAGTCAAATGTGCATCGAACATCCGGCAGATATATGCCGCGATGATCATGTACGCCAACGACAACAAGAACATCCTGCCCATTCCAGGGGATGCCGGCGAGAACACGCCTTATTTTGGATTGTTTTCCCCAAGCCTTGGCTTGCTCGACCTGGAGAACGGCCAGCTCTGGAGCTACTTCAACGGCGGCACCGACACGCGGCAAGCCTTGTTCTTGTGCCCGTCCGACGGCCCCGACCGACTTGTCGCCGACGTCTATGGCAACATTCTGACAAGCGTCACCTACGCTCGCAATCTCAGCTACTCCATGAATATTCAACTTCACGGCTCGGTCGAGGGTACGGCGCACACTCCAACGGGCGAGTACGGACTATTTTCGGGTGTTAAGCTGACGCAGATCATCCATCCCGATCACAAAGTTCTCATCTTCGACTGCCAAAAGGCCAGCGCCATCTCCAACGTGCTGTCGACGGTTTATTCGCTGCCGCCCGTGCCGGACCCGATGATGACAGACCGCCATGGCGGGCGGGCCAACGTGTGCTTTGCGGACGGCCATGTCGATCTGTTCGATCCGATGATCTTTTTTGAATCTGCCAACCCGCTGCAAAACCGGAACACCATGATCCGTTATGAGTGTCTGACGTGGGAGACTGATAACCTGGATCAATAATCAATTGCCACGCCCATTTTGAGGGCGAGAAAGACGACAGAGAGGTGTGGACCTCGCATTTCAGATGCTTGCTCATCGCGGCAAAACGACCTGTCGGGGCTGGAAATCCTCGTTCCACTTGAGTTGCCAGAGTTCCTCGAGGGGGACGCGGGCGGCGTGCCCGTCCAGGAAGACGGCGTTCACCGCCTTGTGATGGCGATCGATGCAGAAGTAAGCCATCGAGCCTTTGGGGCCGGGCGTGATGGGGCCGGTGCCGTTGCGAAACGGCAGGGGGTTGATCAGGTTGGCCGGCACATCGTCGCTATTCCTGGGCATTCCCGCCTCGAGCATGCAATCAGCGAATACCGGCACGATGGTCGATTGCCTGGCGTTGGGCGGAAGCGCGCCGGGCAAAGAGGTATCCGAAGGCGGCGTTGCATCCGGGGTGGCGGCGAGCAGGCGAGGCATCACGCCGGCGGTGTGGCGGATGCATCCCTGCATGATCGTGCGCGAACCGCCTGCGGCTACCCCACTGGCGGGTCGCCCGTGCCACGCTGCTATCGCCGTGGCTTCCCCATCATCTCCGACATCGGCACCTGTTCCGGGGCCATGTGGCTGATGAATTCGGGATAGCCGGACGCGCCCATTTCCGGGATGTCGAGTCCCGCGATTTCCACCTCGGCGGGGACGCGGTTGGAGCCGAGCATGACGCGGATCAGGATGAAGGCGATCGAGCCCAGCGCAAAGGCCCAGGCGATGCAGACGGCGGAGGCCAGAAGCTGCGCGAGGAGTTGCTTGCCGCCGCCGTAGAAGAGGCCCGTGACGTTGGAGGGGATGCCGCCGGCGCCGTAGCCGTAGGCGCCGTTGGCGAAGAGACCAACGGCGAGCATGCCCCACAGGCCGTTGACGCCATGCACGCTGATGGCGCCGACGGGGTCGTCGATGCCGCGTCGTTCGAGGAACAAGACGCTCCACGCCGCCAGGACGCCGGCGATCGCGCCGATAAGAAACGCCGCCCACGGCTCAACGTACGCGCATCCCGCGCAGCTTGCAACCAGCGCGCCCAGCATGCCGTTGCACATGACCGAGGGGTCGGGCTTTCCATACACGCCCCACATGAAGCAACCGGCGGCCAGCGTGCCGGCGGCTGAGGCAAGGGCAGTGTTGACCGCAACCGCGCCAGCGCGCCCGTCGCCGGCGGCGAACGATCGCGCGGTGTTGAATCCGAACCATGCGAACGCCAGCAGGAGCGTGCCGAGAATCACCATCGGCACATGGTGCCCGAAGATCGGTCGCGGCAAACCTTCGCCATCGTACTTCCCAAGTCGCGGTCCGATCTGCCAGACGCCCGCCAGCGCCAGCGTTCCGCCCAGCAGGTGAACCACCGAGGAGCCGGCGTAATCGACCGCGCCATTCCCCAGGCCCATGTTGCGGCCCAGTTCCGCAAGCCATCCGCCGCCCCACATCCAGCAGCCGTACACCGGGAATATGACCGCGCCCACGAGTAGCGTGAAAACAAAAAAACTCTTAAAGCTCCATCGCTCGGCCAGCGCGCCGGTGGGAATGGTGGCGGCGACGCTCAGGTAGAGCATCATGAACAGGAAGCCGATGATGACCGCGTCATGGGCATGGCCCGGCCGGCCTATGGCGAGAAAGAAGCCGCTGCCGCCGATGAAATCCCAGCGGTGCAGATGATGCCCGACGCCCCAGAGGTTCTTGAGCAGGGACAGGTTGTTGAGATTTCCCCATGGCGCGGCGGCATGCTTGCTGGCCACGCCGCCGCACATCAGTCCGTAGCCGCACGCCCAGAACGCGGTGATGCCCAGCGCGTAAGCGAGGAATGTAATGGACATTGTGTGTGCCGCGTTCTTCGCCCGGCACAGCCCCGTTTCCATCAACGCAAAACCCGCCTGCATCAATACGATGAGAAAACATGGCACGATCCAGATTTGCATGATGGGGAGTTTACTCCAAATATAAGCAACGGTCATACTTGGCCAAATGGCCCATTGAGTTTAGCCAGTTGGCGCATACAATCCGGCATATGGCTCATCACGGTACTAAGCTTCGAGCGGCGCGGGGCAAAAGTCTGGGGCTTCGCGCGAATTCTGTTCCCGAAGTAATAGAAAGCATTGAGGATGGATTTCCCTACGAGTTCTTGAATCACTTTGAGGACGCCACGGCGTTATCCGTTGAGGCCATCGCGAAGATGGTGCGGATTCCGTCGCGAACGCTGAGCCGTCGGAGGATGGAGGGAAGATTAAATCCCGATGAGTCGGAGCGTTTGTACCGCATGGCCAATATCTTCGAGAAGGCCGTCGATTTGTTTGAAGGTGACGCAAAAGCGGCTATTGCTTGGCTTCAGAGGCGGCAAAGGGCATTAGGGAACAAGCCTCCCTTTGAACTAGCCCGCACGGAACTCGGCGCTCGCGAGGTGGAGGATCTGATTGGGCGACTGGAGCACGGGGTATTTACTTGAGCATCACTTCATGGCGGATTTATAAGCACAAGCACGCATCATCCGCGTTCACCGGAGAGGGCGCCGGGTTCTTCGGGGGCCGATGGAACAGCCGGGGGACACGAATCATTTACACCGCGGCCACCCTCTCGCTGGCGTCGCTTGAGATGTTGATCCACCTCGAGTCATCCGATGCTTTGGGAAAGTATATTGTTCGCTCGGTGGACTTTGACGACAAGCTACTCATGCAACTCGATGGGGCGGTGCTGCCGGTCGATTGGCACCGCAATCCGGTCCCTTCGGACGTGCAGCAAATAGGCGACGAATGGGTGGCCCAAGGCCGGTCGGCGATCCTGCAAGTTCCAAGCGCAGTGATCGAAACCGAGAGCAATTTTCTCCTCAACCCAAACCATCGCGATTTCCATAAGCTCCGATGGGGTGCCGAGCAGCCATTCTTTTTTGATCCGAGGTTGCTGAAGTCGTGACCGCCTGGCAGTGCGCCCACATGCGTCAACGGACGGCCACCGGGATGGCGGCCGTCCGTTGACGATTACGTTTGTGCGATTCACTGTCTAAAGAATTCGGGGCCAACTTATGCGCTCATTGCCCGTTGCGGCGGTGTGGTGATGAGGACGGATCGGCCCAGCTTCTTGCTGCGGCCCATGAAGTAAATCGCGCCATAAATGCCCCAGGCGGCGGCCACCCCCAACGCGATAAATGGCTCTTTCTTGCTCATACCGGCCACCGTGAAGGGGCCGATCAGATAAAAGCTCATGCAAAGAAGGTTGGCCAGAAGTCCGAAGACCGGCACCACCATGTGCTTGAAGCCGTTGAAGCTCTTATGCTCGCGGAAGGCCACGATGGCCGTTATGCAGGTCATCATGTACAGCAAAAATGTCCCGAAGTTACTGACTAGCGTGATGATCAGCAGGCTATTGGGGAACTTGGCGGCAGTCTCTGGCTTGAAGAGGCCGAACCAATACCAAATGTTCTTATGCCACCAGGAAGCGATGGTGGCATCGGATTGGATGCTGACTAGCGGGCCGCAGAAGTAGAACAGCACGCCGAAGATGCCCAGCACGGAAGATATAATCGCAAGCGTCCAGATGGCGCGGTGGGGAGTCAGTTTCCTGCCGTGCAGCATGCCGAAGTGGTTGGGAACTTCCTCATCGCGGCCCATGGCATAGGTCACGCGGGCGCCGGTGCTCATGCACGAAAGTGTTGTGCCTACGAGGGCCAGGAAGACGGTCGTAGCCATGATCATCATGAACCACCATCCGCCATTGGTGTTGTGGAAGAATGATGCCCCCACGATCTGCATCATGTCGCCGATCGGGGCCGTGGCGCCGGCGGCGGCGGTATTCGTATATTGCGTATTGAGGAAGTAGTTGGCCGCGAAATACTCCAGCAGATAGCAGAACCCGCCCTGAATAATCAGCGAGAGAATGACCGCGCGGGGGATATCCCGCTTTGCGTTCTTAGCTTCTTCGCCCATCGCGGTGACCGATTCGAAACCAACGAGAATCAGGATGGCGACGCAGGCCTGGATGATCACATAATTGAACTTGTGCGGCGCGATGACCGAGCCGGCAGTCGGATGGCTTTGGAACGCGGGGACAGTCTTGGTGGCGTCACTGGCGTCGGGCATTGTTGATACGGTTGCCTTGTCGTAATCAACAATTACCTTGCTGTCCGCTCCGGTTTTGAACACTGGATTTCCCTGGGCATCGACAGCAGGAATCGTTGCGGCCGGGTCTTGCATCTGCTTGCCGGGGTTCTTGGGATCAGCGATGGTTTTGCTGGTGTCAGGCATGGTGTCCTGCACGTTGTCATAAGCCAGTCCATCGGAAGCGATGGCATACCCCTGCGAGCCGGGCGTGTGATGGACGCGATAGCTGATGGCCATGATCGAGAAGACGATCAGCGCGATGATCTGCACGACGTTAATACCCGCGTTCACGCCGGTGGTTCCACCCACGCCCCGGAACGCAATATATGCCACGCCAACTGAAAATACGACGCAAAACAGCCCCATGAACAGGAGGCTGGGGACGGCGGCGTTAAAAGTAAGGGGGAAGATCTGCCCCACCAGATAGCCGGCAATCAGCGCCGTCACGCCGACCATCACTCCGGGATAGACCCAGTAATACAGGTGGCTGGCCCATCCGACCATGAACTTGGTTACGCGGGCCCATTTGTATGCCGTGCGCTTGGAGAGAAATGCCTGCTCGGCGAAGAAATAGCTCGATCCGGCGCCCGGATACAGTTTGGATAACTCGGCATAGGATATCGCGGTGGCCAGGCATAGCAGCAACGCCATGACAATCCCAAACCACATCGACATCCCTGCCATGGGCGAGCCATATTGCGATTGCATCGCATACGTCAGCCACAAAAACGCCCCCGGCGCGATCAGCGCCATGGCGTTGGACGTGAGTCCGGTGAGGCCCAATGTCGGCCTGGGGGCGATGGGACCGGGGGAAGATTCTGCCACAGGGATCTCCTTTCGCTCGGCTTGCCAGAAAAAGGGGTGTGGAACCGTCCAGGCGGCGGTTGCCCAATAGGTGGGCGCACCGGAAGCCGGACCCTCGTTTCCACTCCAACCCGATCTGTTTCTGCCGAAAAATGTTCGTTGGATGCGCGGCGGTTAAGCGTCCCAAAACAAAGAGTGTGCCAACGACGCGGTTTGCCTTGTTGCAAGGCGGCATCTTCATTCAGAATCATTCAGACTGCGGCAAATAGACGAGTGGGGGCTTTTCCAGACCTGAGAGAGGGCGTGGCGGCGGCAAACGGCGTTGCACACAAATTGCGCAGTATTGCACAAGTGCGAAGGCATACGCTGCAAGCGTGGGCAATCTCGCGTAGCACGGGCGTCCCGCCCGTGGAGTCGCGGTATGCCGCGATGTTCGACCGGTACTCCGGTCGAAGGTAATCGAGCGCAGCGTCCGTAAATTCCCCGGCAGAACGCATCGCTTCGCCCAGTACCTTGGCCGGATTACCGGCCAAAGCCGTGGATTACCGCGGCACACGGGCGAGCCGCCCGTGCCACATTTTAATACGACCGCCAACTCCAACTCGGGTACGATGCAACGCTGCCTTCCACGGCTTTGCCCCGCCTGTGGTCGCCGGCGCACGGATTTTGCGATACACTTCGCTTCCTTTCCTTCCCATGCGGCCCGCGGCCTGGAGGAAGAGCGGCGTTTGCGCCCCGGAGACCACCCCGCATGCAGATCACCTATGCCGCCCTCTCTTCGGCCGGCCCGGTTCGGGGCAATAACGAGGATTGCCTGGAGTTCTGGCAGCCGCAAACGCCCGAAGAATGGCGGATGCGCGGCGCGGCGGCGATCCTGGCCGACGGCGTGGGCGGGCACGGCAACGGCGAAATCGCCAGCCACCTCGCCTGCCAGCATTGCCGGCAGGCCTTCGTCGGCGCCAAGACCGGCCTATCTCCGGGCGCGCTGCTTTGGCAGATGTTTACCGCCGCCAACGTCGCGGTCTACGACGCGGGCATGAAAAACCGCACCGAGGGGCGGATGCTCACCACGCTGACCGTCAGCGTGTTTCGCAATAACGAAGTGTCGATCGGGCATGTGGGCGACTGCCGGGCCCTGGCGATTCAGGGCGGGCGCATCCGCCGGCTCACCAGCGATCACTCTTACGCCGGCGTGCAGGTGAAGCTCGGGCTGATCACCGTGCAGGACGCGATGAACAGCCAGCTTCGCTCGGTCCTGACGCGAACGGTGGGGCAGGATCCGGTCATCCGGTTGGATTACCACACCGTCATCGTCAATCCCGGCGATTACATCATCCAATGCACCGACGGCCTGTGGTGCTTCGTCACCGAAACGGAAATGTACGACCTGGTCACAAAAAAGCCTCTGGAAGAGGCGTGTCAACAACTCATCGATCTGGCGATCAAGCGCGGGGGGGATGACAACCTCACCGTTCAGATCATCCGCATCGAAAGCGTGGAGCGGCTTAGCTACTATCGCGGGCTGCCGATTTATCGGAAGGTGGAGTCTGCCGTCATGGGAAATGAACTTGAAGTCGGCCAGCTCCTCGACGACCGCTATCAAATTATCGACCAGATCAGCCGATCCGGCATGGCCTCGATCTTCAAGGCCATCGACAATCAAACCCAGCGCACGGTGGCGTTGAAAGTTCCGTTGATGCAGTTCGAGGCGGATGCCGGTTTCTACTCGCGATTTAAGCGCGAGGAGCAGATCGGCAAGACTCTGAATCACCCATACATCCTGCGCTTCGAAGACGCTCCCGACAGCCAGGGCCGGCCTTACATCGTGATGGAATATCTGGAGGGCCAGACGCTGGGGCATCTGATGCGGAGCGTGCGCCCGATGCCGCCGCAGGATGCGATGAAGATCGCCAGCCGAATCTGCGAGGCCCTGCATTACATGCACGATCACGATGTGGTGCATCGCGATCTGAAGCCCGAAAACATCATGATCTGCAACGACGGCAGCATACGCGTGATGGACTTTGGCATCGCCAAGTACGAAGGCATGCGCCGCTTGACGTTCGGAGGATTCACTCCCGCCATGGGCACGCCCGACTACATGGCCCCCGAGCAGGTGAAGGGCAAGCGCGGCGACCGCCGAACCGACATCTATTCGCTGGGCGCGATTCTCTACGAAATGGTCACCGGCACGATGCCCTTCGAGGGGGCCAATCCATTTATGATTATGAACGCCCGCCTGACTGGCGACCCCATCGCGCCGCGCCAGCGCCTCGCGGATCTGTCGCCGCAGATCGAGGAAGTCATCCTGCACGCGATGGCGCGCAACCCCGCCGACCGGTATGCCACCGCGTTGGAGATGAAATACGATCTGGATCACATCGATCAGGTGCCGCTCACCGGCCGCGCGCAGCGGCTGGTGGCGCCAAAGGCATGGAAAAGCCGATGGCGCGCGGTGCGATGGATCGTACTGGTCGTGGCCGTCCCGCTGGTGTTGTGGGGGATCTATGAGATTTCACGGCATGTCGATGTGCATCTCAAGTGATCCCTATCATTAAGCCCTTGAGGATTCCGCCCGATAAGCCAGCAGACGCCGGCATTGAAAATGCACAATGGCAAGCAGCGACGCAAACCAACAATCCATCGCTCGTGTCCCCCGCGGAAGTTTCCTGCGGCTTGGGCTGTTGCTTGCCTTGGCGGCGGCATTGGTGTTGTGCGCGTGGGCCAGGGGCCGGGGTTATAAGACGCGGGCGCTTCGCCTGGTTTGGGCGGATTATGGAATCCATCATTATCCGCCGCGCCCTGCGGTGACGCGCACGCGGCCGGAAAATCGCCAGGGGAATGTCCTGCCCGATGCGTTCGTGGCGGCGGATGTCGATCTGCCATTCTCCGGGAATGTCGTGGACCCGACGACGCTGAATGGCGGTTCCGTCCGGCTCTATCGCACCTCCGATCGTCGCGCCATTCCGGCGGTCGTGAACACCAGCGGCGGCGGCGATGCGATCGTGCTGCGTCCGATGCAAACGCTCGATACCAATACGCAATACACCTTCGAGGTCACGCCACTCGCCCGCGACACCGGCGGGCACGCGTTCGCTCCATATACCGCAACCTTCTGGACCGCCGCCGGCCAGAGTCTGGGAGACTTTCCCGCCGCCTTCACGAAAGTTGCGCTGCCCGGCGCGCGAGGACAGATGTTCACCTGCGTGAGCATCGGGCCCGATCACAAGCTTTACGCCAGCACCCTCACCGGCAAGATTTTCCGCTATCCCATCCAGCCCGACGGAACACTGAGAGAGGGCCAGGAGATCGAGACCGTCAATCACGCCAACGGCGCCATGCGGCTGATCACGGGCATGACGTTTGATCCGGCGTCCACCGCCGGGCGATTGATCCTTTGGGTCAGCCACGGCCAATTGCCGCGCGGCGGAGAACAAGGCGCGCTGGCGATCAAAGGCGCCGATGACTGGACCGGAAAGATCAGCCGGCTGAGCGGCGCCGATCTTGAGAAGTACGAAGACATGATCGTGCATCTGCCGCGCGCCTGGAAGGATCATCTGAACGATCAGCCGGTGTTTGGCCCCGATGGCGCGCTCTATTTCTGCCAGGCGGCCAACACGGCAATGGGCGCGCCCGATCATAAATGGGGCTTCCGCCCGGAGCGCCTGTTGACGGCGGCGATTCTTCGCGTCGATGTGAAATCACTGGAGCAAGGCGCCCTGCCGCTTGACGTGCAGACCGGGGAGGGCGGTCATTACGATCCCTTCTCGCCCGGCGTACCGCTCACGATCTATGCCAGCGGGACCCGCAACAGCTTCGATCTGGTCTGGCACGGCAACGGTCATCTGTACGCCGGCATCAATGGCTCGGCCGCCTATGGCAACTCGCCGGGAACGCCCGCGCAGGGCGCCGACCGGCTTCGGCGGCTCGATGCCACGACGCGCGGGCCATACCTGGGCCCGATGGTCCCCGGCATCAACAACATTACCGAAACCGAAGATGACATGCTCTTTAAGGTCGAGCAGGGCGCCTACTACGGCCATCCCAATCCGGCTCGGGCCGAGTATGTGCTCAACGGCGGCAACGCCGGGCCGCGCGCCAATCCGTATCAGGTCGCGGATTACCCCCTGGGCACGCAGCCCGATCGCAACTGGCATCCGGCGATCTTCAGCTTTGGCAAGAATCTGTCCCCCTGCGGCGCGATCGAATACCAGTCGAATATTTTCGGCGGCGCGCTGCGGCACAAACTCCTGTTCGTCCGCTACAGCGGCGGCGACGACATCATCGCGCTGGGCCTGGACTCCGCCGGCGACGTGTCCGAATCCATTACCGGCATCGAAGGCTTCACCCACTTCGTCAATCCCGTCGATCTCATCGAAGACCCCGCGAACGGCAATCTTTACGTAGCCGAGTTCGGCGCCAAACGAATCACGCTCGTGCGCCCGATCTGTTCCCCAAAGACCCTGGCCGCCGGCGGAAGCCATCGCGTTTGCCTGGTGCATCTTCCCACGCAGGCGGTATCGTCCGGGCAATAATGCTGCCATTGAGCCAAGAGGCTCAACACCGTGGAACCCCCCGGAAACTGGTTTCTGTCAATTCGTAGGGTTCGCTTCAGCGAACGCTGTCCTGGGCGCGGCATCGCCAATCCGCATTCGCTGAAGCGAACCCTATCCATGAAAGGCTTTTTGGTGTCAACAAAAATCTCTCCTCCTCGAAGCATTTTTCTGCTTCGCGAGTCAGGCGAGACATTGCTTGTCACGCATCCATGCACCGGTGCAAGGCTGGCTCTCTCGAGCGGCCCATCTATCCATTCGTGCTGGCCCCGACTCTCAACGCTTGGTCTGCGCGGAAGCCGACGCGGCACACGGTCTTATCCGGTGCGGGCGACCCACTTACGAATCAGGTCCGACGCCGCATACTTCCCGCGACATCGACCATAGGGTTCTCGGGTCCGCCCGTTCCCGGACGAGAGACTTGCGATGATTCAGG
>DASRLH010000532.1:0-9470 GCA_035648595.1 Tepidisphaeraceae bacterium | reverse complement strand
GCCACCAAAACCGCAAGTCCGACGGCCCACCCGGCTGGCTCACCCTCTGGCGCGGATGGAATGACCTTCACCTGATGGTCATGGGCGCGCGGGCGGCTGGACTGGAAAAAATGTGACGAAAGATGAGGCGGGACGCCCGTGATACGTTGTGCGTTCTGTGCATGGAATTCGGAGCCACCCTTTACGCTTACTACCACGTCAGTCGCCACCCCCCACTCCATGTCATTTCCCTCGCCGCCCATGGACTCCGCCCCCACCCCGCGCCTGCGAATGCAGGCCGTGCGCAAGGCATTTGGCGCCACGCTCGCCCTCGACGGCGTCGATCTGCAAGTCAGCGCCGGTGAAGTGCTGGGCCTCGTCGGAGAAAACGGCGCGGGCAAGAGCACGCTGATGAAGGTCCTCTCGGGCGCGCACAAACCCGATAGCGGCCAGATGTGGCTGGAGGATGAGCCTTACGCCCCGCGCAGCCCAATGGAAGCCCGGCGGTTGGGCGTGGCGATGATTTACCAGGAGCTTTCGCTGGCGCCGCATTTATCGGTTGCCGAGAATGTGCTTCTGGGAATGGAGCCGGGACGCGGCCCATTCTTGGATTGGCGGCGGATGCGGGGCATGGCCGCACAGGGTCTGGCCGCCGTGGGCCGGCCCGACATCCCGCTCGATCTCCCCGCCGGCCGACTGACCATCGCCGAGCAGCAACTCGTGGAGGTGGCCCGCGCCGTCGCCATCGGCTGCCGGGTGCTGGTGCTGGATGAACCCACCAGCAGCCTGACCCGCGCGGACGTGGATCGGCTGTTTGAATTGATTGCACGGCTAAAGTCGCAGGGCTTGGCCATCATCTATATCTCGCATTTCCTGGAGGAAGTGCGGGCGGTGTGCGACCGCTATACGGTCCTGCGCGACGGCAGAAGCGTGGGCGGCAGCGCGACCCTTGGCGCGTCGGAATCGGCCATTATTTCGATGATGGTTGGCCGGGATGTCAAAGACCTTTATCCCCGCTCGCCGCGCAAGCCGGGCGATGTGGCGCTTGAGGCGAACAACCTGGCCGGCCAGGGGACGCTTCGATCCGCCTCCTTCTCATTGCGTCGCGGCGAAGTGCTGGGCATCGCCGGCCTGATGGGCGCGGGGCGCACGGAATTGCTGCGGGCCATCTTCGGGCTGGACCCCGTACGCAATGGCACGGTGAAAGTCGCCGCGCATGTCGGCAACTATTCACCGGCCATCCGATGGGCGCAGGGAATGGGAATGGTCAGCGAAGACCGCAAGAGCGAGGGTTTAGCGTTGTCGATGAGCGCGGCAGAGAATATCGCCCTGTCGAAATTACCGCGCGTTCCATCGCGGGCGCAACTCGATGCGATCGCACGGCCCTGGATCGAACGGCTGGGCATCCGCCTGCGCTCCCCGTCCCAGCCGGCGGGCAGCCTGTCGGGCGGGAATCAGCAGAAACTCGCCGTCGCCCGGCTGCTGCATCACGATGTGGATGTGTTGCTGCTCGATGAGCCGACGCGGGGAATTGATGTGGGCTCCAAAGCCCTGATCTATCGCGTGATCGATGAACTGGCTTGCCGGGGGAAGGCGGTTTTGCTGGTGAGCAGTTATCTGCCGGAGTTGATGGGGGTATGCGATCGCGTTGCGGTGATGTGCCGGGGCGTGTTGGGACCGGCCACGCCGGTAGCGCAGACCAACGAGCACAAGATCATGGCGCAGGCGATCGGATCGGCCCAGGGCGGAGCGGCGGCATGACATCGATCGCCGATAACCAGCCGTCAAGGGAACCAGAGCGGCAGGCGCAAGCCCCGCGCACGCCTGCGCCGCAGACTCCGGCGCAACACATCTCGGCGGAGCGGAATCCATCGCCACTGCTTCCGGCGCGGCATCGTGAAAGCGGCAGGTTCGCATTTGCCGCGCAGCTTGGACCGGTGCTTGGGCTGCTGGGCATCGTCTTCCTCTTTTCCATCTTACGATGGAACACGTTCGCCACGGTCGGCAATGCGCAGATCATTCTGATGCAAACCGCAGTTGTGGGCACTGCGGCCCTTGGGGCGACGATCGTGATTATCAGCGGCGGGATCGACTTATCCGTCGGCTCGTTGATCGCACTGACCTCCGTGGCGGTCGCCCTGCTGCTGCAAGCCGGCTGGTGGCCAATCCTCGCTGCTTTGGGCGGGGTGATGGTCGGGTGCCTCAGCGGATTTCTCACCGGCGTCGTGATTACCGAACTGGGCCTGATGCCATTCATTGTGACGCTCGGGACGCTGGCGGCATTGCGCGGGTTGACGGAGAAAATCGGAAACGAGCAAACCGTCCTCGCCCCCGACACCTGGCTCAACACCCTGATCCGAATGCTGGGCCCGCATCGCCAATGGATGCTCGTGGCGCCGGGCGTGTGGATCACGATCGTGCTGGCGGGGCTTGTGGCGCTGGGGTTGCGCTACACGCGCTTTGGCCGGCATGTCTTTGCCATCGGCTCCAACGAACAAACGGCGCGGCTTTGCGGAATCGGCGTCGGCAAAACCAAGATTCTCGTTTACATGCTCGGCGGCCTGTTCGCCGGCCTCGCGGGCGTGATGCAATTCTCATCGCTCACCGTCGGCGACTCCACAACCGCCAACGGCATGGAACTGGACGTCATCGCCGCGGTTGTAATCGGCGGCGCGAGCCTCAACGGAGGCCAGGGATCGATCTTCGGCACGCTGGTCGGTGCGCTGATCATGTCCACCGTCGCCAACGGTTGCGCGAAAATGGGAATGGGAAACCCCGTCCAAAAAATGGTCACCGGCGGCATCATCGTCCTTGCGGTGGCGCTCGACCATTTCCAACACCGTCGGCTGGCGCGCGGCGCGTGATCCCGCGCGGAAGGCGCAGGTGGAGGCGTAGTGGACTGAGGCAATGCGCATATGAACGTCGGCTCGCTGGGACCGAAATGCCGCATTTAAGCGGAAGTGGCAGGCGCCGCGTTCGCTGAAGCGAACCCTACGATAGCTGACGTGACCTCTGATCGTGACACGGGCGTCCCGCCCGTGCGTGTTGTATGGAACTTTGGATACGTCGGTTTTCCCGCTTCTCGGCCATCAGCACGGGCCGGACGCCCGTGTCACGTTGAAGAATCGGGGCACTGGAATGGAAGACGAGCCGTACAATTTCGGGTTTTCACCAACCAGGCCCGACTCGCTGGACGCTTGCGCGTGCCCGCGCTGCGGAACCTTGGTGCGGGCTTCATATCAGAACGGCCCGGTCATCCAGTGCCCCGCCTGTAGCGAGCAGTTCTTTCGTCCGCATGATGAAGATGCCGCCGATTCCCAATCGCAAAGCGATGACGAGGAAGTTGAATCTCCCCCAGCCCGCGAAGAGGAACTGCGCGAACTGCGTATCCGTCAGTTCAGCACCCTGCGCCGCACCGCTTACCGCACGCGCTCCTACTTCATCGTGGGGACGGTTGGCTGCCTGATGACAGCCGTGCAAACGATTGATTGGGGGATTCGCGCGCTCTACGCGCCCCATTGGCGCCTGCTGGCCATCCTCTGGCTCTTCATCGCGGCTGCCGCGTTGCTTGGGACGGCCGGATTCGCCAGGCGCGTGGCGCGCATACAGCGGGAGATAAACTCCGACCTGCGCGCCCGCGAAACCCAGGAACTTGAAGCGGCACGAAATGAGCCGGATTTTTCGCTCCTCAGCGACGGCAGCCAACATATCCGCAACCTGGAGCAAGTGGCGGGGAAGAAGGAGGAGATGGGATGAAGACGCGAAATCCGAAATCCGAAGCACGAAATCCGAAACAAATCCAAATGTAAGAAAGGCGGAAAATTCAAAGTGTGAGGCCGCGGTCGACTCTTCCTTTTGAGTTTTCTTCTTTGAGTTTTGAGATTGTTTCGGATTTCGTGCTTCGGATTTCCAATTTTCGCCCGCTCACCTTCCGCTGGAATTATTGACTCTGACCGCAGCGCCTGCACAATCTCGCATCCATGTCCAGCCTTCGCATTGGATTGATCGGTCTCGGCGGGATTGCCGCCGCGCATTTGCCGCAATTGTGCCGGCGGAACGACGCGGTTGAGGTGGTTGGCGCGGCGGACGTGAGCCCGATGGCCGGCGCCTGCGCGGAAAAGTTCGGCATCACCCGCCTCGTGCCGGATTATCGCCAGATTCTTGACGATGTGGACGCGGTGTTGATCTGCACGCCGACGCATCTGCATTGTGAAATGGCCGTTGATGCGCTAAATCGCGGCAAGGCGGTTTTTTGCGAAAAGCCGTTGGCGCGCACGCTCGCCCAGGCGGATGCGATCATCGCTGCCCAACAGACAACGGGCGCGGCGTTGCAGGTGGGCTTTGTCCGCCGGTTCGATGAAGAATGGCTGGCGTTCCGCGCGGCGCTGTTGGCCGGACGCATCGGCGGCCCGGTGGTCTGGCGCGACGTGGCCTCCAGCCCGGGGCCGGCATACGCCAAGTGGTTCTTCGACGATGAAAAAGGCGGCGGCCCCTTCCTCGACGGCTGCATCCACAACCTCGACTTCGGCCTGTTCACCTTCGGGCCCGTGCAGTGGGTTTTCTGTCATGGCCGCACATTTCGCACCGGCACCGGCGCCAGCGCGATCGACACCGGCACCGCGACCGTGCATTTCGCATCCGGCGATGAATTGCTGCTGGCCTGGTCGTGGGGGCTGCCGGACGGATGCCGGGGGACGCGCGTGTTCGAGTTTCTCGGTCCCGGCGGTACGATCACCTGGCCGGGGGACGAAGCCAGGGACGCGGCCCAACGCCGATTTGTCATTACCAATGGCAAGGAATCGAAAGAGGAAGTGCGCTTTGCCGCCGACGCGCTCAACCCGGCATACGACCGGCAGATGGACGAATTCATAGACGTTGCCGCCGGGCGAAAGGCCCCCACGGCCGGCGGCGAGCAGGGACGCGATGCGCTTCGGGTTGCCCTGGCGATTCTCGAATCCGCCAGAAGCGCGCAGGTCGTACGGCTGTCATAACCCGGAAGAATTTTTACCGCGGAGACGCGGAGGCGCAGAGAATATCGGATGTGGAAACGGACGAGCGCTTGGTCGATAACGACCGCACGGATTAGGGACGATCGATCCAACACAGCGACCGTTTAATGTTCATGTTTTGAATTGGCGCGTGCCTTTCGGATTTTCTCCGCGTCTCTGCGCCTCTGCGGTGAATCTTTTTGGTTGCGGGAAGACAACCTAAATTACGGAGCAGTCAATGGAGACAAGGATGTCACAGGTTAATGAACGCATTTCCGTCCGCGATCACATGATCGCGACTGCCGCCAACGGGCGGCAATTCTTCGACGCGGTGCGCGATTTGGGCGTGGGCGCTATCGAGCTTGAGGTGGCGACCGATTTCTCTATGCCGCATTTGCGGCTGCGGGATGGATCGTCCCTTTCCATCCGTGATGCAAACGCGGTGCGGGTGCTGAAAGACGCCCTCGCCGCACACGGGCTGCGCGTTTCCGCGCTGCTGCTGGCGACCGATTTTTCCGGGGAGAACGCCGGCGAACATGTGGCATGGACCATTCGCGCGGCCCGGGCGGCTCGCGAACTGGGCGCGCCGGCCGTTCGCGTCGATCCCCTCACGCGCGACCGTGAACTCACCGCGGCGCAGGTGCGCGGCAATTTCGTGCGGCGCATCCGCGAGGTGCTCAACGCGACCGCCGATATCGGCGTCGACCTGGCGATGGAAAACCACGGCCCCATCGGCAACGACCCGGCGTTCATCGATGGCGTGTTGAACGACATTAACGATCAGCGGCTGGGCCTCACGCTCGATACCGGCAACTTCTATTGGTCGGGCGTGCCGCTTCAGGAGTTGTACGGCCTATTGCGCCGATACGCGCCACGCGCGAAACATACGCATATCAAGAACATCAATTACCCCCCCGCCCTGGCCCGCAACCGGCGCGAAATCGGGCTGGATTACAAACAATGCTGCTGCCCGCTGGATGAAGGCAATATCGATCTGAATCGCGTGGCGGAGATTCTAAGCGAAACGGGATACCGCCGCGATCTTTGCATCGAAAATGAATCGCTGTTTAAGTATCCCGAAGCGCAAAAGCTGGACGTGCTGCGACGTGACGTGGCGGCGCTTCGCCGGGCGATGAAGGGTTCCTGACCCGCGTTTTCCCTCTCCCGGTACTCCGGGGGAAGCGAGCGGAATTGGCGGCTGCCCGCGAGCGGGTAGGGTGGGGGTCTTTGTTCCTCAGCCCTCGCGGAGCAAACCCCCCACCCCAGCCCTCCCCCGGCGTACCGGGGGAGGGAGAGTAGTTAGCCCGCGCAACAGAAGCCGGACGACGGTTCAAGCCGACAACTCTCGATGCGCATCTGCCTCTACACCGCCACGGCCCATCCCAAACTCGGCGGGCAGGAGGCGGTAGTGGATGCCCTGGCCTCCCATCTCACTTTGCTGGGCCATCGGGCGGTGGTGCTGGCGCCCCGGCCCCGCCTGCCGATGCGGCCGCGCGATGGGGAATTGCCGTATCCCGTCTACCGGCACCCGCGGTTTTTTTCGACGAAGTATTTCGTGCCATTCTATCGCCGGTTCCTGCTGGGCATCTATGCAAAGGAACAGTTCGACGTACTGCATTGCCATGATGTTTATCCGACCGGGTATGTCGCGGCTCTTTGCCGGGATCGATTGGCTGTGCCGATGGTGATCACCAGCCACGGCGGCGATGTAAAGGAAGGGAACATCCGCATCTCCAAGCCGGGCATGCTTCCGCGATATGTGCGGGCGATTGAGGCGGCGGATGCACTGATCTCGATTGGCAATTTCACAACCGCCGGCTTTACAAGGCTGCACCCCGGCAAGCCGCGCATCGTGCCGATTCCCAATGGAATTGATCTGGCGCCCTTTGCCGCGCCGGCGCCACGTCCGCACGCGCTTGATGCCGATATTCAAGCGAACAGCTATATCCTTTTTCTAGGCCGGCTGCATCCGCGCAAGGGGGCGGATGTTCTCCTGGAGGCGATGGCACGCCTGCCGATCGAAGAGTCGGTGAATTGCGTGATCGCGGGTTCGGGCGACCAGAGGGCGGAACTGGAATCGCAGGCACGAGCGTTGGGAATCGGTACGCGCGTGCGGTTTGCCGGGCGCGTGGAGGGGACGGCGAAGATCTGGCTGCTTCAAAATGCCATCTGCGTGGTTATGCCGTCGCGCGTGTGGGAGGCGTTTCCGATGGTGTTGATGGAAAGCTACGCCGCCGGCAAGGCGGTGATCGGCAGCAGAATTCCGGGAATTGAGGATTTAGTGGAGGAAGGGCGCACCGGCCTGCTGGTGCCGCAGGAATCGCCCGAAGCGCTCGCACGGGCGATTCGCACGTTGGTCACCGAACGGCGGCTCGCCGGGGAATGGGGCGAAAACGCGCGGCGGATCGCGCAAAGCTATTCGTGGGAATCGATCGCCCGCCAGCATATGGCGCTGTACGAACAATTACACGCGGAGCGGCTAATGACCGCCGACGGCTAAGGCACGCCAGCGCTAACCCGGATTATTCACCACGAAGTCACAAAGGCACTCAGGGCGGGCCAGCCCGCAACCGAACCAGAGAGGAGGACACGAATGGACACGAATGCACACGAAGTCGCAGTCTGCGCAAAGGCATGAGTTGGGAATGGCTTGATTTTCTTTGTGTCTTCGTGACTTCGTGGTTAATCATGCATTTTCCGGGCTAAGGCGGGGACGCGGCTTCTACGAATTCGTCCGAAAGCAGCGCCATTGGTCGTCAACGGGTTCGCGTCATACGTAGAAGCGACGTCCTCGTCGCTTTTGACGGCGGTGCTACCGGCGCGTTGCCGGGCGGCCTGGGGCGCGCGGCCTCCGTTGGCGCTGGGTCTGCCGGGCAATCGTTTGAATACGATCTTCCACCGCGTCCAACCGCTCCTTCACGTTCATTTTCTCAAGAAGGTTGTGAAGGTGGGTGGCCCGGCGCATCCGGCGTTCGGCTTCCGCAAGGCGGTCGCGGGCGCCAAGTTCCTCCAGCCGCGCGCGCATCCGGTTTTCTTCGCTGGTCATGGCCCTGGCTCCCAGCGCACCAGCCAATGCGCCAACCGCCAGGCCGGCGCCGGCGACCACCAGTCGGACGGCCTTGGAGGAATGCGGGCCGGCTGCCGCTGGCGCATCATGCTCCATGCCCGCGGCCCAACGGAGGGGCGCGCGGCGCGGCCCGGTCTGCCTGGGCCCTTTGCCGGCGGCGGCCTGGGCCTCTTGCAGTTCGTCGGGATGCGGTTCGCCGCGCTTGGCGCGGTCGACGGTGGAAAGCTTCACCGCGTATTCATCGGGCTCGATCGGCGTTCCACTGCTCTCGGCATATACACGCGTGAACTCGGCGCCGAAAAACGCGATGGCCGCCGAGTAATAAATCCAAATCAGCAAAGCCGCGAGCGAACCGGCCGCGCCATACGGGCTGGCGACGGAGGCGTACTTGAAGTAGAGCGTCAACCCGTACTTGCCGGCGACGAACAGCGCCGCGGTGATGGCCGCGCCAAGCCAGACGTCCTTCCAGTTGAGCTTCACATCCGGCAGAAATTTGTACACCATCGCGAATATCGCGGTGACCACGCCCAGTGACACGATGATGTCGCCCATGAACGAGGCCCAGGAGAGCCAGCCGGGCAGGTGTTTGATGATGATTGACAGCGCCGCGCTGGCGACAAATGACGCGAGCAAAATGATGCATGCCGCCGCCATGACCACCAGCGAAACCACGCGCGCCCTTACCATGGCCTTCCATCCGGCGTCGGGCTTTGGCTTGACATCCCAGATGGTGTTGATGGCATCCTGCAGGCTGATGAATAACCCGGTTGCGCTGACCAGCGCGATGACAAACCCGATGATGGCGGCAATGACGCCGCCTTTGCCGTGGGCGGAGCTGACGGTGAGCATCTGGCTGATGGCTTTGCCGCCGTCGGCGCCCACCAGCATGGCGGCGCGATCCTGGATTTTCGCCTGTGCTCCGGCTTTACCGCCGGCCATGAAGCTGAATACGGTGAGCGCGACCACCAGGAGCGGCGCCAGCGCCATCATTACGTACAGCGCCATCGCGGCCGCCAGCCTTAGTGCGTTGTGGCTGGACCACTCGGTGTAGGTGCGTTTCAGGATCGCGGCTTTTGATTCGGGCATGGGAAGCTCCTAAGACGGAAGAGTATTTACCGCGGAGACGCGGAGGCGCGGAGAAGAGAGAGAAGAGAAGTTTTTTGCATAAATCGCGTTCGATTGTGAATACCTCGTCGTATCACGGGCGTCTCGCGGCTCGACTCAGTGTTCGCCGAAGTCCCGCCTGGTGCGTTAAGATTCGGAAAAACGTAGTTGCTCTACTCCTTCGCCATTCGCACGGGCGTCTCGCCTCATCTTTCGTCACATTTTTTCCAGTCCAGCCGCCCGCGCGCCCATGACCATCAGGTGAAGGTCATTCCATCCGCGCCAGAGGGTGAGCCAGCCGGGTGGGCCGTCGGACTTGCGGTTTTGGTGGC
>DASRLH010000531.1:0-5105 GCA_035648595.1 Tepidisphaeraceae bacterium | reverse complement strand
CACCAAAACCGCAAGTCCGACGGCCCACCCGGCTGGCTCACCCTCTGGCGCGGATGGAATGACCTTCACCTGATGGTCATGGGCGCGCGGGCGGCTGGACTGGAAAAAATGTGACGAAAGATGAGGCGTCTCGCCCGTGCCTATGGCGGAGTGGTAGAAGAATCACAGTATTCCCAATCTGCAAGCACCCTGCGCGGGCGGGACGCCCGTGGGGCGTCCGCAACATGCTCCGGCGCGCCCGGTAGTGAAAGTGATCGGCGGATGGGAGACGGGGATTGGCACTTGCAGGTGCATTATGAAACATGGTCGAAGTGTGGCGGCGGTTTTCATGGGTTTCGCGTTGATGATTCCGCTGGGCCGGCAGGCGTTTGCCGAGGTGGGCGATTCGCAATTGAAGACCGATGATCCGTGGTATCCCGGCGAGCTTTCCTGCTCGACATTCCCCCGGCTGTTTGCAACTCAGGCGCGGCTTTACAAGCGAATCACCGGCCGTTCGGTCAACACCGACGAAGACAAGGCGCTGGCGTCATGGTACTGGCGGAATCTGAATTACTGGCATGGGGAGGAAGGCCAGCGCGACTGCTTCAATGGGAAATTTGGCGGCGACAAGAACCGGGAGTATTGGACGGGGCTTTTCGCCGATGGCTTTGCCCTCTGCGGCACCACGCATGCCCAATGGTGCGCGGAGATGGATGCGCTGCTGGGGCATTGCCGCTCGCGTGTCATGGGCGTCAACGGGCACAATTCCTTCGAGGTCTATCTCACCGGCGGGGCGTACGGCGCGGGCCGGTGGGCGTTGCTCGACCATGATATTTCTACCGTGATCTACGATGCCGGCGGCAAGCGGCTGCTTTCGCTCAGGGAGATCGTTCCCGACGTGAAGGAGCTTGCCGATCCGGCGTTCGATCCCGCCCGCGAGCATGGCTGGCGCGTGTCGGGATTGCATGATGATGATGCACGCGGCGTGTACACGCAGGTCAACACCGCCGAGTATCTGGCCGGCTATTCGGGGCCGCCGCCGATGGTGCATCTGCGCAGCGGCGAGGCGCTCCGCCGGTATTTGCACCCGGGACTTGAGGATGGGAAGACGTTTGTTTTCTGGGGGCGCAATTACAACACCAAAGACATTCCCGGGCCGACGCGCGACCGGACGTGGGTGAATCAGCCGGACAAAATGTATCGCTCCAGGAACGGCACCGGCGCCCACGACGGGCAGGCCCGATACGCCAACGCGGTCTATACCTACACGCCAGATTTTGCCGAAGGGAAATACCGCCAGGGGGTGGTTGACGAAGCGGCGGATCACGTCACCTTCGAGTTTTACACGCCCTATGTGATCGCGGCGACGCCTGCCAGCGCGCAGACGTGGGGCGTGTATGATGCGGGCGCGAAGAACGGCCTGGTGCTTCAAGTGTCGCATGCGCCGGCCCGGTGCACGGTCCAAATCTCCACCGATCAGGGCAAAACCTGGCAGGATGGCGGGCCGCTGAGCGACGGGCTGGATCTCACCGACTGGGTAAAAGGGTGCCAGCAATATTTGTTGCGATTGAACGCGGGCGCGGCTGCGCTGAAGGATGCGGGGCTGACCTGGACGACCGTCTGCCAAACCAATGTCTGCACGATCCCGCATCTGCATGAGGGCGTGAACTCCATCACCTATGCGGAGGGCGGAGAGGGGATTGTCGCGGCTGGCCCGCTGGAATCCCAGGCGCAGGCGCATGTAGTGGACGGGGCCTTTGGTTCGCCGAAAGTGACGTTGGAACTGGCCGCCCCGCGCGGCGCCAAGCCGGTGCATATCTATGCGGCGGCTTGGCAGTCATCCGGCGATCCGCCGGCGCCGGCCAGCTACGCGATTGATTGCTCGATTGACGGCGGCAAGACGTGGACGCCGGTGGTGAAGAATTGGAAGATCGAGCATCGCCCGCCCGAACCGCCGGACTTCTGGAGCCAGAGTTTCACGTGGGGCAACGCCCCGATCAAAGGAGCCGGACCGGGAGCTGCAATTCGCGTGCGCTTCTCCAACAACGGCGGTAAGCAGTTTCGTAAAGCCGAGGCGTATCTCGCCTATGAAGTGGCGAATGCGAGCCCGACGCGGGTGAGCTTCGGCTGGACGGATTCATCGGGCAAAATACAGACCGCCACGCATACGTATCTGGCGTCGAAGCCGGGGCAGGAAGACGCGACATGGCATCTCAACGCCGGCCAAAAGCCGCAAACGCGATGGGTTGAAATAAGTTCGAGATAGATCCATTGGCCACGTCTGCGGGGGACTGCGTGTGTCGCGCGTTTCCTCGCGCGGTACGGCGGGCGAAGCGAGCGGAATTGGTGGCTGCCTGTGAGTGGGCATGGCGTAGGCCCATGGCGACGGGAGCATCGGTCTTCGTAGGGTTCGCTTTAGCGAACGCTGTCAGTAGGCCCCGGAGGGTCCGCGTTCGCTGAAGCGAACCCTACGCGGTGGACACACATGATCAACGTTGAAGTCTTTTCAAGAATCGCTGGAGCAATTTCATGACCGATTGGATCGCCACGCATCACCCGCACACACGCCCCGGCTCCAACTGGTACGTCTACTTGCGAAAAAAACGCGACGATGCACCGGCTGTTGGCGATCGCATCCTCTTCTACGAAACACGAACACCAGAGCCAGGAACGAATGAGCCTGGGCGCGGCGGAATAGTCTGCCAGGGTGAGGTGACGGGGAAGCAAGAACCGCGCACGCCCTTTGGTGGACGGTTGGGGAATCCAAATCAAATGCAGAATGGTCGGGGACGACCTGATAATCCCCTTGGAAAAAATCCGGGGAGCGGTAAACGGGCCGTTCTTTCGAGCAAGTGTGTGGAGACTTGGGAAAGGTGAATTCGATCAGATTAGACGATGAACAATTTTGTACGATTGCGCGCGTTTTCAAACAGCTTCGGGCCCGGCGTAGCCAGAAATAGTGGCACGGGCGGCTCGCCCGTGGAGTCGCGGTACGCCGCGATGTTCGACCGGTACTCTTAGTCGAAGGTGAAAGAGCGCAGCGTTCTTCGTATGCGCAAGCGATCGGTCAGTGCGCTGGAGGTGGTTTGGCCGGAGTACCGGCCAACGCCGCGGCGTAACGCGGCCACGGGCGAGCCGCCCGTGCCACTAAAGATGGCCGCACCCCTTCGGGCGTACTTGCCTTCACCGCTTGCGGGTTTCGAGTTCTTCCCACCGCGCATACAGCGTGCCGACCTCCCGCTGGGCGGCGTCCATGCGGGCGCATTGATCGCGCATTTTCACATGATCGGCGAGAATCGCGGGGTCTTCCATGCCGCGCTGGCAGGCGTGAAGCTCCTCCTCGGCGGCCATGATCTTCGCCTCCATCTGCTCAAGCTCGCGCTGCTCAGCCCAGGTGAGCCGCTTGGGGGCGGCATCGCGGGACGGCTGTCTGGCGGTAGGTTTGGCGGCCTCCTTGGCTGCGTCCGAGCTATCGCGCTCGCGTTGTTCCTTGGCGGCCTCCCATTGGACGAGGCTGGCGAACCAGTGGGCGGCGCCGTTGCCGTCCAGCGCGAGCAACTCGGTGGAGACGCGGTCGAGCATGTAGCGGTCGTGAGTCACCAGGAGCAGCGCGCCTGGGAAGTCGGCGATGCTTTCCTCCAGAATTTCCAGCGAGGGGATATCCAGGTCGTTTGTGGGTTCGTCGAGGATCAGCAGGTCGGCGGGGCGCTGCATGAGCCGGGCGATCAGCACGCGGGACTGCTCGCCGCCCGAGAGATTTGCGACCGGCATATCGAGTTGCTCGGCGCGGAAAAGAAACCGCCGGGCCCAGGAGCTGACGTGCATTCCTTCGCCGCGATAGACGACGGTGTCGCTGCCGTTGAGCGAGATCACATTTCGCAGCGGCAGAGTGTAATCGAGCTGGCGGCGGTTCTGGTCGAAGACCACGGTTTGCAATCCATCGGCCCTCCACACCTCGCCGGCATCGGGCGGCAGGTCGCCGGCGAGCAGGCGGATGAGCGTCGATTTGCCGCTGCCGTTTGGCCCGAGCAGCCCCAATCGCGTGCCGGGGGAAAGAACCATGTTCAGATGATCGAACAGCAATCGCCCGCCCAGTTCCTTGCGGACATTTTTGGCCGTCAGCAGCTTGCGGGTTTTTCGTTGGGAAGCGGTGAAGTCAAACTGTGCGGCGGATTGCTCGGCGTTGCGCGTCTTAAGCTCCGCCAATTCCTCCATCATTTCCCCGGCCTGTTGGATGCGGCCCTTGGCCTTGGTGGTGCGCGCTTTGGCGCCGCGATGCAGCCATTCCACTTCGCGCCGCACCCGGCTGGCCAGCGCCTGCTGGCGGGCCGCCTGCGCTTCCAGGTGCTCCTCTCGCTTGAGCAAGAAATCGCTGTACGTTCCAGTGATGCTCAAATACCCGTCGGCATACGTGCGATTCAACTCGACCACCCGATTGGTGACGTTCTCCAGAAAATAGCGATCGTGGCTAACGAGCAAAAACGAGAAGCGGGCGCCGCGCAGAAGCGCTTCGAGCCAGAGAATCCCCTCCAGATCGAGATGATTGGTCGGCTCGTCGAGAAGCAGAATCTCGGGGTCGCGGATCAATTGACGGGCGACAGCCAATCGCTTGCGCCAGCCTCCCGAGAGCGACTCGACGTTTTGGTCGAGTTGGGTGAACCCGATTTTGTCCAGCACAATCTCAACTTTGGAAAGCCGTTCGTGCTCATCGAATTGCGAGTCGGCCAGTTCGTCGAGCACGACCTGCCGCACCGTTTTCCCCAAGGGAAAGACGTCTTCCTGCGCCAGGTATCCAAGCCGAAGTTGCCGGCGGCTCGTGATCTGGCCGGTGTCAGGCTGCTCAAGCCCCGCGAGGATTTTCAGCAGCGTGGACTTCCCCGAGCCATTGGGCCCGATGAGGCCCGTGCGCTGGGTGTCGTCGAAGCTGATGGAAATATCCTTGAACAAAAGCCGGCTGCCGAACGCCTTGGTGATGGATTGACAACTCAGGAGCAAACTCATCGAGAATTCCTGGAGAATAGCCGTGCTTTTAGTATCCGCAGACCATCGCACCGTGGCGTCTGTTTTAGCGGGTGCGTGACGGTCATCACGGAATTCTTACCCCCTCTCCCGGTACGCCGGGGGAG
>DASRLH010000530.1:0-2195 GCA_035648595.1 Tepidisphaeraceae bacterium | reverse complement strand
GGTGGGGCAGACATTCGTGTCTGCCCGAATCCGCGAGTGCGGGGCATTCCTGCCCCGCCGAGCGGATTCGAATCGGTTCGGGAGGACAAGAATGTCCTCCACTCACCGATTCGCCGGCAGACAAGAATGTCTGCCCCACCTTCCGCCAATGCCGCCCCCGAAAATCGGGCATGCCCCGGCGTCCGCGCCGCGTGTCTTCTCCAAGCCGCAGCTTTCGCGCGGCGCAATCCTGCTATTATCGTATCGGCATGGACCTGAATCCCAATACGCTCCTGTCGGCGTACGCGCAGGGCGTGTTCCCGATGGCGGACCCGCGCGGCGTGATCCGGTTCTATACCGCCGACCCACGCGGGATCATCCCCCTGGATGAACGCTTTCATGTTCCCAAAAACCTGCGGCAACTGCTGCGCAGGGATCCGCCCGTGTTTGAAGTGACGATCAATCATGATTTCGAGGCAACCATGCGCGCCTGCATGGAGGCGCGGGAGGAGGGATCGTGGATCAACAACAGATTGATCGATGCTTACGTTCGGCTTCATCATCTGGGTTTCGCGCACAGCGTGGAGACGTGGCATAACGGTGAACTGGCCGGCGGCCTGTACGGCGTGAGCCTGGGCGGCGCGTTCTTTGGTGAAAGCATGTTTCATCGCAGGACACACGCCAGCAAATGCGCCCTGGTGCATCTGGTCGACCGGCTGCGCCAGCGCGGCTATGAATTGCTCGACAGCCAGGCGACCACCGAACATTTGCGCAAGTTCGGCGCCTGCGACATCCCCGCCGATGAATATCTGGCCCGGCTCAATCGCGCGATGGCGCGACCGTGTTCTTTCGCGTGAGATTTGGAGGGACAGCGATGGCTTCGTATCGAATCGGGTTCACCTTCTCGTATCTTCTTGGCCATATCACGCATCAAAAAAACCTGCAGCGCTGCGTGGAAAACGATCCATCGATTCGGCCCGAGTGGTTCCTGCTGGAATCGCGCACCGGCGACAGGTGGGACCGCACCCCGTTCGTGAAGAATCACATGCCGTTGCGCCTGAGCCTGCGAAGCCGGGCGGCGATCAAGGCCGCCCGGCGGCGCGAAGCGATCGACGTTTTGTTCTATCACACGCAAATCACGGCGATGCTGGGAATGCGTCTTGCCCGAAAGGTTCCGACGGTCGTGTCCCTTGATGCCACGCCCATCGACTTCGCCCAGATCGGCGCGTACCACGCCGGTGCGGCCGCGCGGGATGCGGACCGGTCGGGCTATAAGTTCCGTTGGAACCGCTGGGTGTTCCGTAGCGCCGACGCGCTGATCTGCTGGTCTGCCTGGTGCAAACGAAGCCTGGTGGACGATTACGGCATTGATGAATCGCGGGTCGCGGTCATTCCGCCTGGGGTGGACATGGCCGATTGGAGGCCCGCCCCCAAAAGCCCGCGGGCCGGGCGCAAGACGCGGCTGCTTTTTGTCGGGGGAGACTTTGCGCGAAAAGGGGGACCGCTCCTGGTGGATGCAATGCAAAACGGGCTTGCCGACACCTGCGAGCTGGACATCGTGAGCAAAAATGGCCCCGAAGAAGGCCCGGCAATTCGGGTGCATCGCAACCTTGTGCCAAACAGCGTTGAATTGCGGCGGCTTTACGATCAGGCCGATATCTTCGTGTTCCCTTCCCGTGGCGACTGCACGCCGCTGGCGACCATTGAGGCGATGGCAAGCGGCCTGCCCATCGTGGCAACCGACGTGGGGGCGCTGCGCGAGCAGGTGTTGGATGGACGCAATGGTTTGCTCGTGCCGGTTGATGATGCCGCGGCGCTGACCGGCGCGATAAAGTCATTGGTGTGCGATCCGGCGCGGCGTGAAACGATGGGCCGGGCCGGGCGCGAGCACTCCGAGCGTTGGTTTGATGCCGCGAGGAATTATCGCGCGGTACTGTCGGTCCTGACCGGCTGCGCCGACGCCCGCCGCAATAACGCCGGTGCGCCGCGGGCGGCGATTCTCGGGCTGCCCATCAACTTCACTTCATAAGGCGAGTGCCAGAGCATAGGAACGTGGCATGGATTCTTCAACGTGACACGGGCGTCCCGCCTCATCTTTCGTCACATTTTTTCCAGTCCAGCCGCCCGCGCGCCCATGACCATCAGGTGAAGGTCATTCCATCCGCGCCAGAGGGTGAGCCAGCCGGGTGGGCCGTCGGACTTGCGGTTTTGGTGGC
>DASRLH010000529.1:0-7049 GCA_035648595.1 Tepidisphaeraceae bacterium | reverse complement strand
AAATCCGAAGCACGAAATCCGAAACAAATCCAAATGAGGAAAGCAGACAAATATCAAAACGAAATATTACATGAGTTATAGGGTAAAACGTCGGCGATCAACGGCGCGATAGCCTTATGAATTCCCGCGTAAATAGCCCCTGTGGTTTAGGTACTGTAAAATCTGTTCTGCCGCCTCTTTGGGTTCGACAGCCTGCGTATCGATCACGATCTCCGCGTTTTCCGGCGGCTCGTAGGGGTCGTCGATGCCGGTGAATCCTTTGATCTGGCCGGCCATTGCTTTCTTGTACAATCCCTTGGGATCGCGCCGGGCGGCTGTCTCCACCGACACCTTCACGTACACCTCAATGAAATCACCTCCGGCAAGATTCGCCCGCACCGCCTCGCGAGCGGCGCGATAGGGGCTGATGAAGCTGGCGATCACGATGACGCCGGCGTCCACGAACAGCTTGGCGACTTCGCCGATGCGTCGAATGTTCTCGGCACGGTCCTGGGCACTAAATCCCAGGTTATTGTTCAGCCCATGTCGGACATTGTCGCCATCGAGCCGATACGCCAGTTTCCCGCGACCCAGCAGCCGTTGCTCAAGCAGGCAGGCGATGGTGGACTTGCCGGCCGCGGACAATCCGGTCAGCCAGAGGGCGACGCCCTTCTGATCGAGCAGACGTTCGCGGTCGCGGCGGGTGACGGCGCCGGAGTGCCAGGTGAGGTTGGAGGACGGGGTTGTTGTTGTCACAATCTGCTCAGTAGGTACTTGGATGCACGGCAACCCCCGGATACGCGCGAATCACCTTTTGGTCCGCCGTGACTAATTTGACGCGAAGCTCCATCGCAAGCCACACGAACTCAAGATCGTATGGGGAGCAACCGGTATCCTCCGACATGTTTAGGATTGCCAGCGGATCGGATTTAATCTCTTCGAATTCAACCATCGCAATCCCACGACGAAATGCGCGCAGCGCGGTATCCCTATCCAATATCTCCTTACGCACATGCTCCGCCGCCGGCGTCATCGCGCCATGGATGACGAAGTAGGCAACCAGACTTGTATCGGCGACGATCATTCCCTGCCCCATCGCTTCGCGCGATCGAGAAACTCATCGGTTAGGAACACGCCGTTTTGCGCCATCTGTTCTCTATCCTTGCGGATTTCCGCGAGCAATTCAGCGTCTTCGGCCTCGAAGGCGAGCGCTTTGGCGAGCAATTCCGCCGCCTCGTTGTCGACGCTGATGCCGCGCTCGCGCGCGCGTTCCTCAATTTGGTGAAAGAGGCTGCCGGACACTTTAAGGGTTGCGTTGCCTGTCATGAATTCACTCCTCATCAAACAACGGCGTACTCAAATACCGCTCCCCGAAACTACACATAATCGTAACGATCATTTTCCCAACATTCTCCGGCCTCGCGGCGACCTTTGCGGCGGCGGCCATGTTGCCGCCGGAGCTGATGCCGCCGAAGATGCCTTCCTCCCGGGCTAATCTCCTGGCCCACTCGAAGGCTTCTTCATCCGTGATTTGAATGACCTCGTCCACGATGTCGGTGTGGAGATTTTTGGGGACGAAGCCGGCGCCGATGCCTTGGATTTTATGACGGCCGGGTTTCACGGGTTTGCCGTCCAGGGTTTGCGTGATGACCGGCGAGGAGACGGGCTCGACGGCGATGGCCTTGAAGCTGGGCTTGCGGGGTTTGATGACCTCGGCGATGCCGGTGATGGACCCGCCGGTGCCTACGCCGGACACGAGGATGTCTACCTTCCCATCGGTGTCCTGCCAGATTTCCTCGGCGCTGGTTTCGCGATGAATCTGCGGATTCGCGGGGTTCTCGAATTGCTGGGGCATGAAGCTGTTTTTGTTCTCGGCGCGGATTTGCTCGGCGCGGCTGATCGATCCAAACATGCCCTCGGCTGCCGGCGTCAATTCCACCTTCGCCCCCAGGGCCTTAAGCAATCGGCGGCGCTCGATGCTCATCGATTCGGGCATGGTCAGCACCAATTTGTATCCTTTGGCGGCACAGACGAACGCCAGGGCGATGCCGGTGTTGCCGCTGGTGGGCTCGACGATCAGCGTGTCCTTGTTGATCTTCCCGGCCTTCTCGCCGGCTTCGATCATCGCCAGGCCAATGCGATCCTTCACGCTGGCCATGGGGTTGAAGAATTCGCATTTGGCCAGCACGATCGCCTGGCCCGGCGGGATAAGCCGATTGATGCGCACCAGCGGCGTGCCGCCGATGGTTTGGGTGATGTCGTTGAAGATGCGGCCTTGGGGTTTGAGAGGCATTGGAGTTACCTGAAATAGTGGTTCGGGTCGGTTGCGCTAATGGTGCGAATCGACGTGATATGAAAGGCGTCGATGAGCTCAACTTGGCCGCCTGGGAAAAACACATAAAGGGCGAGCGCGAATTCCGCGAGCATTGCCGATTCGGGATGAGTGACTTCGATGCGCCTGCCATCGCTCACGAATGCGGCGAATGGCTCGAATGGTCGGGCCATAACCCATGGAATCAGGTGAGATTCTTGCATGAGGTTTCCTCTGGTGAAGGCTGGATCAGTGCCGTTGAATCGGGGCCGGGCACACATCCACATCCCGCACCTGTTCGGGTTTCAACAATTGCACGCCTTTGGCTGTTACGACCCCCACGCGGCTGCCATCCGGCGACATTCCCAAGTGATGAGGCTGATCCACGAATAACCGCGTTCCATCCGCCACGATGACATAAAACTGCCGGAAAGGCTGCGCCAAGCGCAGCTCGCGAAGTCGGTTCATGTCCATGCTGATCTCCTTGCAGCCAATTATAGTGAGGGCCTTATTCGCATTTTACATTCGGCAGCGTCGTCGGCACATCGCCCTTCTCGATTGGCGCGCCCACCAGATTACCCCATTCCGTCCATGAGCCATCGTAATTCTTCACGTTGCCGACGCCCAGCAGGAACTTAAGGACGAACCAGGTATGGCTGGATCGCTCGCCGATTCGGCAATACGCGATGGTCGGCTTACTGAAATCCACGCCGGCATCGCCATAGAGTTTTTTCAATTCGTCGGCGCTTTTGAAAGTGCCGTCTTCGTTGGCGGCTTTGGACCAGGGGATGCTCTTGGCGCCGGGGATGTGGCCGCCGCGCTGGGCGGTTTCGTTCATGCCGGGGGGCGCGATGATGCGGCCGGTGAATTCATCGGGGCTGCGCACGTCCACCAGGTTCACCTGCCCGCGGCCCAGGGAATCTTCGACCTCGCGCCGATAGGCGCGGACGGATTCATCGCTGGCGGGCATCGGATAATTGCTTCGCGGGGCGAGCCTGGGCGGCTCGGTGGTGAGGGGGCGTTTTTCAAGTTCCCATTTCTTGCGCCCGCCGTTCATGAGGCGAACGTCCTTGTGGCCATGATACGTGAATTGCCAAAGCGCCCAGGCGGCAAACCAGTTGTTGTTGTCGCCATAAAACACGACCGCATCCTCCGGCGTGATTCCCGCCGCCCGGCACAACTCGGCAAACGCGCGCGGGTCGATGATGTCGCGCCGCACATGGTCGTTAAGATCCGTCTGCCAGTTCCAGCCGATCGCGCCGGCAATATGGCCCTTCTCATATGATGCGGTGTCCACATCGACTTCGATCAGCTTGACCTTCGGATCGTTCAAATGCTCCGAAACCCGGTGGGTGGTAACAAGAGCGTCTGGAAAGGCATAATCGGACATGGTTGGGTTTCCTAAAATTTGAGGTATTCAATGGTCATGGGGAAGGACCGAGGAAAATGATGAGTGATGAGTGAACCGTGACAAGGCGAATCTTCCGTCACGGTTCACTCATCACTCATCATCTTCTCCCGTCACGGTTCACTCGTCACTTAACATCTTCCCTCGTCACGGTTCACTCGTCACTTATCATCTTTCTTCGTCACGGTTCACTCATCACTCATCATCCTACCCTTCACTCGCACACAATCTTTTGTTCCCCAAACGCCCGCGTCTTCTCATCCAGCACCCAGCTTGTCATTGCCGCCGGCTTACCCTTTTCGATGGCGACGATCACATAGCTGTAGAACGGCCAAGCGTGCTCGCGATCATATTCACTGGGGCGGGCCGGATGGTCGGGATGGCTGTGATAATAACCTAATACTGTTTTGCCCTCTTTGGCGGCGGCGCGCTCAACTTGAAGCTGCTGTGCCGGGTCGATTGAGAAGCGATGATACTGCTCGGCAGCCTCGAACGCATTGCGGCCGGGCTCCAGCCGTTCGACGATCCGGCGCGGTGCGCCGTTCTCCGAAACATCGCGTCCGATGAGCATGCCGCAGCATTCGTTGGGATAACCCGCCGCGCCCTGAGCCTCGATCTGCCGGCGAAGGGCATCGGGGAGGATCAGCTTGGGCAAAAGATTTGCAGTGGTCCTTTGACTCATATGCTTCCGTATGCACGCGCCTTTCCAGCAGGCATAAAGCGGCGGGGACGCCGCTTCTACGATCCGATCACGGCCAGTTCTCGGCTTCTGAAGACGCTTCGCTCCAGAAGCTTTCCGAGAGATACTTTGCTGCCGAGTCGCAAAAGATGGTAACCACAACGCCTTCCTTCAATTCGCCGGCCACCTTCATCGCCGCCACGAGATTCGCGCCCGATGAAACGCCGACCAGCAACCCCTCCTCGCGCGCCAATCGCAGCACGGCTTTGTGGGCGTCCTCGGTATCCACCTCGATTTGCCCATCAGCCAGGTCGGCATCATAAATGCCTGGAACGATAGCCGTCGCCATGTGCTTGAGGCCTTCCAAGCCGTGCAACGGCGAGTCCGGCTGCATGCTGATGCACTGGACGGCGGGATTGAGCTCCTTGAGCCGGCGAGACACGCCCATGAACGTGCCGCTGGTTCCCATGCCAGTGACGAAGTGGGTGATTCGCCCCTGCGTCTGCCGCCAGATTTCCATCGCCGTCGTATCGTAATGCGCTTTCCAGTTGGCGGGGTTGTTGTACTGATCTGGGTAGAAATATCGCTTCGGATCGGCTTCAACCACCGCCTTCACATGACGCTGCGCGCCGTCGGTGCTCTCGGCGGCATCGGTGAAAATCAGTTCCGCGCCATACGCCAGCAGGCATTGCTTGCGCTCGATGCTGGCGTTTTTTGGCAAGGCCAGCTTGCAGCGATAACCGCGCTCGGCGCAGATCATGGCGTAGGCGATTCCGGTATTGCCGCTGGTGGCGTCAATGAGGATTTTCTCCTTCGTGAGCAAACCCCGGCGTTCGCCATCAAGGACCATCGCCAGCGCCGCCCGATCCTTCACGCTCCCCCCCGGATTGTACCACTCGGCCTTGGCGTACACCTCCACCGGCAAAGCCTCGCTTGCCATGCGCTTGAATGCCAGCAACGGCGTGTTGCCAATCAATTGCAACACCGACCGCGATTGCACCGGCGATTGACGTGAAACTTCCAGCACTTCCATAGATTCCTAGTAATCCTAGGGGAATATATCCAGCGGATCAAGTTGGGTTGTTTGATTCGACAAACGGCAGTCCGTAGACGATAGCAGTCATAACGGCGAGGGTCGAGTTGAGAGCACGCATCGCAAAATCCTGCTCGATCTGGACAATGCCCCTCCCGATCCTTCCTCCTTTTGCCTCAAGGGGAATCATCGAATGGGCCAATGCGCTAAAGAGTTGCCGGGTAGACGTAGTGTTCGGGCACGGTAAATTTCTCGCCGCGCACCAAGCCACTGACGCGTATTTCCGCATCGGCAGGGAAGGCCGCGAGGCTTGACATCTGCGTCTGAATTGCCTCAAAACTGATAAAGCGGCACTTCGTTAAGAGCGGCTGGAACGATTGGCGAAGCAACTGGTCGCGTACCTTGTCTCGCCGCGTTTTCGCGCTCGCCACGAACAAATCTACGCGGTTATTCGGTTGCGCAATCGCTAGATCGTTTAGCCGAAGTAATCCGCTATAAATGCTAGTGGTGGCCTCGATCTCAAAAGCCTCGGAAATCACGTTTCCGCTGAGCCATAAGACGTCAAAGTTTTGGACGATGCGCCGAGTATTCTCATCAAAACCAAAATGCGGAAGTCTCGGAAGGGTTGAGGCTGATAGCGGGCTGCCCTCGAAAGATAGGTTTCGATCATTAATCGGCACCCAGACTGCGCATCCTTCCGCCCGCCCCAACCGCACAAGGCTCCACTGAATTTTCGTGTGGAGGCGATCCGGCAGTTTTGGTGATTGTCCGAGCAGCCCTGGCGCTTGACTGCTCGTTGATGGAAAGGCGTTTAAGTACTCGGAGATGTCGGATTTCAGGTGCTTCGTCGTTTGTAAGATGTACCGCCCAGAGTCCATGAAAACATCCACTCGCCGACTCGGGACTCCGCGCATCATCTCAATCATTAACCGGCGCGGCAATACCAAGCAGTTTTCTGCCGCCCCGCATACCAGAACAACGTATGCGTTTTCGTTCGCATCTGCAAAGACATGAGACGCATCAACAATTTCTCGGGCTACGGCGAAAAAATATTTATGGCCGCCGAGAAGCTTTGAGTAGTTAATGGAACATACAAAGGCCGAGCCAAAGGTGTAAATGCGCGCCTTGCCGTGTCGCTCGGCCTTACCGAACCGAGCCTGTAGAATCGCAACAACGTCCTCAACAATCAGGCTGGCATTCATTCGGATCCCGCGCGCATCGAAAAATCCGGCCTAATTGACTCAGCTGATGGCGTCACCGAATCAATTTCAGCCGATGAAACGTTATCTATATTCAAATAAATCCGCGCGTATAGGACCTTTTTGTTTCCGACGGCTATCGCTACCTCTGATGGCAGTTCTCGCAGCAACTGCAACGCATCGGCCTCGGAACGGGCCTGGACGCTGGCGCAGAAACCGATTGGACCCGAATTGGAATCCCCACAATCGAAATGGAAAATGCATTCCTCGCCGACCATTGCGCAGAATCTTACCTCGCGGCGCGAGCGCTCGCAAATAGAATCGAACTCCACTGCACCCCACACCACAGGGCTATCGCATTTAGGCCGATAGGGCCTGAATCAGGCTTTCCCGGCTCCATCCGCACATTTGCTGCTTGAGTCGAATGCCGACGTTGAGAT
>DASRLH010000528.1:0-25949 GCA_035648595.1 Tepidisphaeraceae bacterium | reverse complement strand
GGGGGTGTGCAAGTCGCCTAAACTGGCATCACCAGCGAAGACTGGAGCTTGCTTCATGAAGACGACTGCATTCACGCGCCATCCGGTACGGATTTCCACGTTGAGTTGTTGGAGGCGATTCAGCAGTGCGGCCAGCACGGTGCGGGCGCTGTCGGAGACGGGGAAGAGCTTGCCGGTCTCTTCGCGCTTGAGGGGAACGCCCAGCGATTGCATCCATCGGGCGGTCGCCTTTTCGTCGAAGGCGGCCAGGACGTTGCGGATGATATTGCGGGAGCCGTGGAAATCGTCGGGAGCGATGAGGTCGTGAGTGACGTTGCAGCGCCCGCCGCCGGAAACCAGGATTTTGGCGCCAATGGTTTTGGCTCCGTCGAGAATGATGATGCGCGGGCGAGGCGTACTGTCATTCGTGCGCTGTAGCGCCGCCTCGGCGGCAAAGATTCCCGCCGCCAGCCCCGCCGCCCCGGCGCCGATGATCGCGATGTCGAAGTGTGCGCTCAAGCCGCCCATCATACCGGATGATGCGCGGCGGATCGCGCTTTTTGCCGCGGTTGTCCAGCCATGTTCGGATAGAATCGAGAACGAACGTGCCCGAATTTCCGGACAGCCCCACCATCCGCCAATGCCCCTCCCGGAAAATTGGGCACACCCTCGCGAACCCGCCCGCGTTCCTTGCGCTATGCGCGCCGCCCGCTCGAATGTAAAGTGGAATTCAATGAGGCATATCCCCCATCATCGGGTCTTGGCTATTGCACTATTGTGCGTCCTCGCCGGTTGTCAGCCACATTCCAAATCCCCGGCCGCGCCTTTGGAAGCGCCCGCCCCGGCCGTGAAGACGCGCGCTCCCTATGACATTTCGGGCATGCGCGTTCAGACGATTGGCCGGACAGGGTTCGTCTATCTTGCGACGCGCACGAGCATGAATGACATCGCCAAGCCCGCAGGGCAAATGAAGACCGCTTTGGGAGAGGCCGTTTCGTCAGGCGTGCTGCGGCCGACGGGGCCGATGCTGTTCATCTATCACGATCCCAGTGAAGACCCGGCCAAGCCGTTCGATCTGGAGATTGGATTTCCAACAGATTCCGAGAATGCACCGCCCGGCCAATTCAAATTCCGCCGGCTGACTCCATTCCGGTGCGCCACCGTCATCTATCGCGGGCCGATGAAGGATATCGGACAGGCCTACGACCGGCTGATCCCTCAGATCATCGCCGCCAGGCATGTGCCCTCGGACCAGACGCGCGAGAATTATCTGTCCTGGAAAGGGCCCGATTCGCCGAACAACGTGGTGCAAATCGAGGTGGGAATACACTGAAAGCCGTAACCGCCTCTAAAATAGCCGTGCGCGACTACGCGTTATACATCCGTGGCAAAACCAGGGGAGTATCAGGCCGGGAAAAGCAACCTCAATCGTGACACGGGCGTCCCGCCCGTGCGGGTTGCGTGGAACTCGGCATACATCGATTTCCCCACTCTACAGCCGTCGGCATGGGCGGGACGCGGCGGGACGCCCGTGATACGTTAAAGCAACGGCCCAGCCCATCGCCGCTAAATTTTGTAGGGTTCGCTTCAGCGAACGCGGTTCCGGGGCGCGCCGTGGAAGAGCAGCGTTCGCTGAAGCGAACCCTACGGGGGTGCGTTGGATCGGCGGGACGGCTACTCCAGGCAACGGCGTTAATCCTTGCTGCTAAGAACAAACAGATGAACCGCGGAACACACAGGCTCTTCATCGCGTCGGGTGCAATGCTTTTTGTTGCCTGCGCATCCGCCATTGTGCAATGCGCCCCGGCTGGCGCTCCCATCCAATTCGACCGGCAGGTGATGCCGATCCTTTCGGATAACTGCTACTTTTGCCACGGCCCCGACGAGAAAGCCCGCAAGGCGCATCTGCGATTCGACACGCAGGCCGGGGCGTTCCGGCTAAAAGATGGCAAGTCGGTGATCGTGCCGGGCAGGAGTGGCGACAGCGAGATCATTCGGCGGATCACTTCCAGCGACCCGGACGTGAAAATGCCGCCCCCCAAGTCCAACCGCAAACTTTCGCAAGTTCAAATCGAAGCAGTGCGGCAATGGGTGGATCAGGGCGCCAAATGGGGCGTGCATTGGGCTTTCGTGCCGCCGGTTAAAGCGCCGTTGCCGCCAGTTGCAAATGCGGATTGGTGTCGTCGCCCGATCGACCGGTATGTGCGGGCAAACCTTGAAAAGCAACAGATGAACCCGGCGCCGCCAGCGGATAAGGCAACGCTGCTCCGCCGGGTGTCACTGGATCTGACCGGCTTGCCGCCCACTCCCGTCGAGTTGGATGCTTTTCTGAACGATCATTCCGAGAACGCCTACGAGAAGGTGGTGGATCGGCTTTTAGCATCGCCGCGTTATGGCGAGCGGATGGCCAGTGACTGGCTGGACATCGCCCGCTACGCCGACACGCACGGCTATCAGGCCGACCGCTATCGCGCCATGTGGCCGTACCGCGATTGGGTCATCAAGGCGTTTAACGAAAACCTGCCGTTCGACAAGTTCATCACTTGGCAATTGGCCGGCGACCTGCTGCCGAATGCCACCAAGGAGCAGCGCCTGGCGACAGCCTTCAACCGCCTGCACATGCAAAACGAGGAGGGCGGCATCGTCGAGGAGGAGTTTCGCGTCGCGTACGTCGTCGATCGCGTCGATACCTTTGGCACCGCGTTTCTGGGCCTGACGTTTGAATGCTGCCGTTGCCACGATCACAAGTTTGATCCGATCCGCCAGAAGGAGTTTTACTCGCTCTTCTCGTTCTTCCAGAACGTGGATGAATCCGGGCAGACGGCATTTTTCACCAGCCCAATGGCGGTGCCGACGCTGATCCTTTCCACGGATGCCCAGGATGCGAAGCTCGCTCAATTGGGCAAAGACATCGAGCAAAAGCAACAGCAGATAACGGCAGCGCGAGGGCAGGCGGCGGATGAGTCGTTTGCCACATGGCTCAAGGAAAGGCCCGCGGAGTTTGCAATTCCCGGAGAAGTCGCGGCCTATTCGTTCGATTCCATCCAAAACAACCAGATCGCCAATTCGATTGATCCCAAAAAACCCGGCAAGGCCGTGGAGGGTCCGAAGATCGTGCCGGGAAAAATCGGGAACGGCGCGATGTTGAGCGGGGATAACGGTTTCGTCTTCCCCGGCGTGGGCCACTTCACGCGCTGCGATCCGTTTTCGCTGGCCATTTGGGTGAACGCGCCGGCGTTGTCGCCAAGGATGGTTGTGCTTCATCACAGCAAGGCGCCGATCGACGCGGGCAGCCGGGGGTATGAACTGCTGCTGGAAGACGGCCACGTCGCGTTTGGATTGCATCACATGTGGCCGGGCAATTCGCTGAAGGTGCGCACGAAAAACGCGATCACGACAAATCAGTGGACGCATCTAGCAGCGACATACGACGGCTCAAGCCGGGCCGCGGGCGTTGCGATCTATATTGATGGCGCCGCGCAACCGCTCGAAGTCATCCGCGACGGCCTTTACAAGGACATCACCTACGCCGCCGGCGAGCCGGATCTGGCCATCGGCTACCGCTTCCGCGACAGCGGGTTCAAGGACGGCAAGGTGGACGAGTTCCGCGTCTTCAACCGCGCGCTCACGCTCCTGGAAGCGGCCAAAGCCGCGGGAAAACCATCGTCGGATGAAATCTGGGCCGCCGACCCGGCCAAACTCGCTCCCGACGCTCAAGCCGCCCTCCGCGACTACTACCTTGCCAATGCCTTCGAGCCGGCCGTGCGCCTGACGCGCGAGCTGCACGCGCTGCGCAAGCAGGAAAATGACGTCATCAACCCCATTCCAGAAGTGATGGTGATGCAGGAGATGGCCCACCCCAAGCCGGCCTTCGTCTTAAAGCGCGGCGCGTACGATGCGCGCGGCGAGCAGGTTTTCGCCGCTACCCCGGCCGTATTGCCCCCGTTCCCGAAAGATCAGCCGCGCAATCGCCTGGGCCTGGCGCGCTGGCTTCTGGATCCGGCCAATCCGCTTACGGCTCGCGTCATCGTCAACCGCGCGTGGCAGCAGATGTTCGGCAAAGGCATCGTCGAAACCAGCGACAACTTCGGCAGCCAGGGTTCACCTCCCTCTCAGCCGCAAGTCCTCGATTGGCTGGCGGTGGACTTCCGCGAAAACGGCTGGGACATGAAACGGCTTCTCAAGACCATCGCCCTGTCAGCGACCTACCGCCAATCCTCCAAATGCCCACGTGAGCTATTGGAAAAAGACCCCGGCAACCAACTGCTGGCGCGCGGCCCCAGCCGACGGCTGACCGCGGAGATGCTGCGCGATCAGGCGTTGTTTGATGCCGGACTATTGGCCGAGAAACAAGGCGGTCCCAGTGTTAAGCCGTACCAACCCGATGGGCTGTGGGATGTGGCGATGGGCGGGCCGCATTATGACCAGGGGCACGGCGACGATCTGCATCGCCGGAGCCTGTACACGTTCTGGAAGCGCACGGTTCCGCCGCCTGCGATGATGACGTTTGATGCCGCCGACCGAAGTTATTGCGTCGCCCGTCGGCAGAGCACCAGCACGCCGTTGCAGGCGCTCACGCTGCTCAACGATGTGCAGATCACCGAAGCCGCCCGGTTGATCAGCCAGCGCGCCATGAAGGAAGGCGGCGCCACGGTCGAAGACCGGGCCGCGTGGATATACCGGCTGATCACCGATCACACGCCAACGCCCGCGGAATTGGCGGTTCTCAATCAACTTTACGATGAGCAGCGGGCCGTCTTCGCGGCTGATCCGGCTTCCGCCGCTAAGCTGCTTGCCGTTGGAGAGGCAAAGAACGACCCGGCCCTGGACAAGCTCGACCTTGCCGCCGGCGCTGTGCTTGCCGAGGCATTGCTCAATCATGATGCGGCGATGATGCGCCGGTAGGGGAAGCGTGCTTGGCGCGATCGCTGTCATTGTGGAGGAGCCACACGAAGGCCGCCACCAGACACAACAAAACCAGGAGAGCCGCGGCTTTCGCAGACATTTATACCTCCATTCATTGCCCCGCGTCGGGAAGTTGCTGACGTCGTCGCGCGGGTCGCGCCGTCAACCATAACAGAATCGCCTGCCGCAGGCGGTCTTATGCCGTTTGTTAGACTAAACCAACCTGCGTGTCTTTCGGCAAATCGGTGGATTATGAATGTTGCGCAGGCCCCGTTACAATCGAGCCCGCCTTCAACTTTGGGAACTGCCGATGAAGTCATTTTCAGCTGCGCTTGCATTGGCGTTTGTGGGTTTGCTGCTTTGCGCGGCCAGCATCGTGCAGGGCAAGGCGCAGATGACGGTCGAAGGCGGCTGGGGCGGGCGGCTGCGGTCGGGGCGGTGGGCGCCGGTGTTTGTGACGGCTTCGGATTCGGTGACGCGCAATGCGGTGCTGGAAATCTCCTGGCCGCAGGGCGGCAATTACGTGATGCGGATTCGCCAGCATGTGACGATTGGACCGGCGCCGCGGACGTTTCCGATCCTGGCGCCGGTGCATGGATGGGGATATCAGGAAGCGACTTTCACGCTCAGCGATGAGAACGGCAAGGGGTTGGCCCATTTTCCAGGCGACGATGGGGCGAACCAGTTGGCGAGCCCTTCTTTTGACGCCGGCGGCGCGATGGTCGGCGTGAGCGGGCGGCGCAGCGAATTGCAGGGGCTCAAAGACGCCGTTCCCAATACCTCCACCGGGTACCTCGAGCCCGATATGGTGCCTGAGGCGGCGATCGGGTTTGACAGCCTCGAATTACTAGTGCTTAACGAGCCCGATCTCGTGCAAACCACGCAAGGGCCGGCGGCCCTGAGCGATGCCCAGCAGCAGGCGATCGTGGACTGGGTGAAGGCTGGCGGCAATCTGCTACTTTGGCCGGGCGATGCGGGATTCCCAGACAGCAGCCGGTTGGCCGGCGTGCTGCCGGCGAAGGTGGGGCAACGGGAGAATATCCAATACACTCGAACTCAGTTGAATGGCATCGGGCTGCCGGTTCGGTATCAGAATCTGGCGGTATTTAAGCTGGACGCCAAGCCGGGCGCGCGCAAGATCGACTTGCTCAATGACGGGCAAATTTCCGCTTATGGCTGGCGCGTGGGATTGGGGCAGATCGTGTTGTCGCCGGTAAATGTCAGCGGCATGCCGGTGCCGGCCGGCGATCAGACTCGCGCGCTCTGGGAGCCGTTGGTGAAGGGGATGATTCCGCTGGCTGCCGAGCAGACGGTGCAGACCAATGGGAGAGCGGTCGGCCAGGCCGGTACATTCCCCGGCGCGGTGATCACCGCCGATCAGCGGGAGTCCAATGCGTCGATGGAGGTGGCCAACTTCCTGGGGAATGTGCCGGGCGCGGCGCAGATCGGGTTCACCTATATCGCGGTGGTGTTGATCGGCATGATGATCGTCGTGGGGCCGTTGGATTGGTTCGTCCTCAAACGGCTTGGCCGACAGCCCTGGACGTGGATCACCACCGGCGGATGGATCGCGCTGGTGACTTTTGGCGCGATATTCGTCGGCTATCTTTTCAAGAGCGGGCAGTTGCATTATCGCACGCTGCGCACCGCCGACCAGATCGGGGACACGACCGTTGCCACCACGGATTACGTCGGCCTGTACGCGCCGCGTACGCGCGAATATGCCATCGATCCTTCCGAAGGCGGATGGTGGCAGCCGGCGGGCGTGGGCGATTATGGAGGAGGCGGCGGGCTCAAGCTCGACATGGATTTCCATCAGATGCGCGACAGCAACACGCCAGAGCCGATGCTCGTGAATGTCTGGAGCCTGCGCTTTTTGCGCGGCGACCAGATCGCGGCCGCGCCTCCAATGATCTCGGCCAAGCTGAGCATCGAGCCGGATGCCTCCAATAAACTCGGCCGCAAGCGCGTCACCGGCACTCTCACAAATCTCATGGACCGGCCCCTGCGCGATTTTCATGTGATGGTGAAAGACGGAACAGGGGACCTCAAGCTTTATGCGATCGCCGCGCCATCGACCGCGCCGGCCGGCGACGCCGCGGAACTGGCGGAAATCCCCGCCCATGCCACGGTGCGCGTGACGGCGAGCATCGCGCCCGAGGCGGTCGCGGCGACGCAATATGCCGGTGCGTATTATCAGCAGGCGCAAGGCGTGCCCGAGGAATCGCAGTTGTGGAAAACCGCTTCCGGCCTCAACGCCCGGCGCGAAGTCATCATGAAATCGTTGCTGTCGACCGGCAAGTTTGCGATAATTCATGCCCAAGCCGTCAAACCGCCCCCGGTGGCAAAGCTGATGGGCCAGCCCGAGGCGATTGAAGCCAACTGGGAATTCATCCGCGCGGTGGTCGAACTGGGTACGCCGGAGCGCGGGAAGTGACGCCAAACATGAGCCAGAACCTCAGCCCGATTCCCGATGCGATTCCCCCGGCGTCAGCGGCGCCCGCTCCCTCCCTGCCGATCCCAGCGCCCGCTCGGCCCCCGGCGATTGACACCGTGCATCTCACCAAGCGCTACGGCGCGTTGACCGCGCTTAATAATTTGAACCTGCGCCTCGAGCCCGGCGATGTGTTCGGCTTCATCGGGCCCAACGGCGCGGGCAAAAGCACGACAATGAAAATCCTCGCCGGCCTGTTGCAGCCGACGTCGGGCACGGCCCACATCATGGGAAAAGCGGTCGCCGACAATGGCGATTTCGTCCGCCGAAACGTCGGCTACATGCCCGACAGCTTTGGCGTCTACGAGGATCTCACCGTTTCCGAATACCTCGAGTTTTTCGCCAGCGCGTATCACGTCCCGCGCAAATTGCGCAAGAAGGTGGTGACCGACGTTTTGGAGTTGACGGACCTCAAATACAAGCAGGATGCGTTTGTCGATTCATTGTCGCGCGGGATGCAGCAGCGGCTTGGGCTGGCGCGGGTGCTGGTGCATGATCCGCCGGTGCTGCTGCTCGATGAGCCGGCCAGCGGCCTGGATCCGCGGGCCCGTATCGAAATCCGCGAGTTGCTCAAGGAATTGCAGCGGCTGGGCAAGACCATCATGGTTTCCAGCCACATCCTTTCGGAACTGGGCGAGTTTTGCAACAAGCTGGGGATCATCGAGCGCGGCAGACTGCTGGTCGTCGGCACCATCGAAGAGCTCATCGCCCAAACCCGCGCCAACAGCGCAATCCATGTGCAGGTAGTCGGCGATCCCGCGATTGCCGCCGATCTTTTGCGCGAAGACGCCCGCATTTCCCGCGTGGAACGGGCCAATGGGCAATTGCTGGTTCACCTGCAAGACCCCGATCAACACCACGCGTTCATCGTGGAAAAGCTCGTTTCTAAAGGCATCGGCATCGACAGCATCTCGCGCGAGCAGATCAAGCTGGAGGATGTGTTCCTGAGGTTGACCAAGGGGATTGTGCAGTGAGAGTAGGCGTTCGTTCAATAGCCGTGCTTGTTACTCGAAAATAAAGAGCGTCAACGTATCACGGGCGTCTCGCCCGTGCCGATGGCGCGGTGGTCGAAGAAACGTGGTTCAGCCAATGCCAACCAACGCATGATCCTGCATGGCTATCTGATGCGCGCCAACCGTGCCGGTCGCTGCGCTCGGTTGTGTTCGACCGGAGTACCGGTCGAACATCGCGGCGTACCGCGACTCCACGGGCGAGACGCCCGTGATACGGTGGATTGCCGACACCACCTTGCCGCCAGCCGATTTCCCTACCGCGAACAACGATTGAAACTCCCCCGTCTTTCCCGATAATCACTTCCCTGTTGGCGCGAGGTTTTCGCGCGGACGGATTGGTATTGGCAAGGAAAGGAACCTTCATGCGTCGCGCGAAGATCAGCATCATTGGGGCGGGAAACGTCGGGGCGACGGCGGCTCATTGGGCCGCCGGCAAGGAACTGGGCGACATCGTACTGATCGATATCCCGCAGGTGGACGGAATGCCCCAGGGAAAGGCGCTCGATCTTTTCGAGGCCTCGCCGATTGAAGGGTATGACTCGAAGATCACCGGCGCGACGACCTATGAGCCGACGGCCAACAGCGACGTGGTGATCGTGACCGCCGGCATCGCGCGCAAGCCGGGCATGAGCCGCGATGATCTCATCGCCACCAACACCGGCATCGTGCGCAGCGTCGCGGAGAACGTCGCCCGCTTCTCCCCCAACGCGGTGATGATCGTCGTGAGCAATCCGCTGGATGCGATGGTGTATGTGGCATGGAAGGCTTCGGGCTTTCCCACCAAGCGCATCATCGGGCAGGCCGGCGTGCTCGATGCCGCGCGGTTCCGCTCCTTCCTGGCGATGGAGATCGGCTGCAGCGTCGAGGACGTGCAGGCGCTGCTGCTGGGCGGGCATGGCGATGACATGGTGCCGTTGGCGCGATATACCTTCGCCGGTGGGATTCCGATCACGCAGCTCGTGAAGAAGGATCGGCTGGATGCGATCATCGACCGCGCCCGCAAGGGCGGGGCGGAGATCGTTTCGCTGTTGAAGACCGGCAGCGCGTATTACGCCCCCGCCGCCGCCACCGTGCAGATGGCCGAGTCGATCATCCGCGACAAGAAACGAATCCTTCCCTGCGCGGCGTATTGCGATAAGGAATACGGCATCGGCGGGTATTTCGTGGGTGTGCCGTGCGTACTGGGAACCGACGGCGTGGAGCGCGTCATCGAAGTGGAGTTGGATGCCGACGAACGGCGGATGTTCCAAAACAGCGTGGAACATGTAAAAGAGTTGGTGAAGGCCGTCAAGATTTGAGCGGCGTGAAGTATGGTGCAGTGTGGGTTGCTTGAAGGAGTTGGTATGAACGCAGCCGTGTGGGCGCGGGCAGCGAATGCGGGGGTATGCGCCATTTGGACTTTCTTGCCGGGATTGAAGCGTGACCGTGTGGCTCGAAAACGGGTAGCCCGTGGAAAGCCTGCCGGCTCCATCGTGACACGGGCGTCCCGCCCGTGCGCACGGCGCGGATCACTGCAAACATGCGCCTGTTTGGGACATGATTGCAACCAACACGCGCGAGACGCCCGTGTCACGAGTTTTCCCGCTCATGCGCAGGCTGCCCGTGCCAAAAAAGACGACAACACCCCGGAAACGATGGAACTGCCGGCGCGATTGAGCCGTGCAATGATTCTCTTCACGCTGTTTGGCGTCAGTTGGCTCCTGGCTGGCTGCACCGCCCCGCCGCGCGTGTTATTGCCTGATGAGCAGCATGCCATCGATCGCAAGGATGTTGAATACCCGGGGGGTTACGAGCTTCGGCGTTTCGCCACTGGCCTCACCGCGCCGACCTGCGAGGCGTTTGACGCCGACGGGTCATTGCTGATCGCACAGGGGGAGCGCGGCGATGAGCCGCAAATCTGGCGATTTCCGCGAAGTGGCGCCGCGCCGGTCCTCGTCTATCCGCGCAAGCCCAAGTTCCCGTTCTATCTCGCCCGCGGGGGTTGGCGCATGTATGGGCCGATCGGCGGCATGGTCGTCGCGGACGGCAAAATCATCGTCACCCATCGCGATGAGCACGACCAGGGCGTCGTCACTGAACTGGATTCAGCCGGGAATCATACAACCCTGGTCGCGGGGATGCCCGCGCAGGGCGAGTATGGATTGACCGACCTGGCGATCAATCCGGTGACCGGCGATCTGTGGTTTGGATGCGGCACCTATACCAACAGCGGCGTGGTGGGCATCGACGATTGGGCCATGCGCTGGGTGCGCGATCATCCCGAGTTGCATGATGTGCCGTGGCATGACATTGAATTGCTCGGCTACAAGTTCCAGACGCCCAATCCGCTGGCCGGATTGTTTGGCCCCGCGGACCTTGCCGTGACGGCGGCGTTCCAGGCGTTCAGCCAAAGCTTCGCGATTCGCATCCCCGGCTCGCCCGATGGCCGGCCCAGCGGCGCGATTTACTCGGTCCCGCGCCACGGCGGATTCCCGCAAGTCCAGGGGCACGGCATTCACAATCCCAGCGGCATCGTCTTCAACGAGTATGCCCAGGCCTATTTCACCAACCAGGGCATGGAGATGCGCGGCACGCGCCCGATCAAGAACGATCCCTGTGCCCTGCTGCGCCTGCTGCTGGATGGAAACGTCTGGTTTGGCTGGCCCGATTACACTGCCGATCTGCGGAGCGTGGGCGAACCGCTGTATCAGCCGCCTGAATGGATGATCTCCAGGAGCGGCTATCCGCAGGTCCGTCCGCTCATCGACCAACGCGCCAGCGGCCTGGAAGCGCCCCGGCGCGATGCCCTGCTGGAAGCCGCTTTCCCTTCGCTCTCGGGCGCGGGAAAACTGGCGTTCTACCGCGGACCCAACCGCGAATACCGCGACAACCTGATCGTAGTCCTCAGCGGCGACCGCACGCCGTTCGCCAGCGGCGGAGTGGTTTTGCCGCGCCGCGAGGGATTCAAGGTCGTGCGCGTTGATCTGGCCCGTCATGTCACGGCGGATTTCGTCCGCAACGTGCACGATCTTCCCGGCAGCAGCATCGGCCACAATCCCGATCTCATCGAGCGCCCCTTCGACGTGAAGTTCGGCCCCGATGGCGCGATGTACATTCTCGACGAGGGCCGGATGCAAATGAAGGATGGCCGCGAGCATTTCGATAAGGGATCGGGGCAGATCTTTCGGCTGGTGCCGGTGCGGCCGGCGGCCACACAAGGCAAATGATCCTCACGATGTCGGCGGATTCACCGACGGCCCAACGCCCGGGAACAAGACAACCACGGAGACGGCTGTGCTGGATGGCAGGTCAGGATCGGCGGATCGCGGGCCGTTTTTCTCGCCGGCGGAGGAACGGCTTGATGCCGGCGGGCTACTTGCGCTGCAGCGGCGCAAACTTGCCGACATGCTGGCCGAAGTGCTGCCGGGCAATGTCTTTTACAAGACGAAGTTCGCGGGCATCGGCTTCGACCCACTGGCTGATCCGCTGCAAGCCCTTCCCTTCACCACGCGTGCGGACCTTGAGCGCGATCAACTGGCGCATCCGCCGTTTGGGACGAATCTCACCTACCCAATAGAGCGATACCGCCGGCTGCATCAAACCTCCGGCACCGGCGGCCATGCGATGCGCTGGCTGGATACCGCCGAAAGCTGGGCGTGGTTCCGCAAGATTTGGGGAATCATCTTTACGTCCGCGGGGGTTGGCGAGGAAGATCGCATTCTCTTCGCATTTTCCTTCGGCCCGTTCGTGGGATTCTGGGGCGCGTTCGAGGGGGCGTCGGCGGTGGGGGCGCTGACCCTGCCGGCGGGCGGCATGCCGACCGCGGCCCGCTTGCGCATGTGCCTGGAGAACCAGGCGACCGTGGTCTGTTGCACGCCAACCTATGCCCTGCACATGGCGGAGTTCGCGCAGCGCGAGGGGATGAACCTGGCCCGGTCGGCCGTCAAAACGATCGTCGTGGCCGGCGAGCCCGGCGGCAGCATCCCCTCCACCCGCGCCCGAATTGAAGCCGCCTGGGGCGCCCGCGTCGTCGATCATACCGGCATGACGGAAATGGGCCCGGTCAGCTTCGAATGCCGGGAACGCAGCGGAGGAGTGCATGTGGTCGAAAGCGAATTTATCGCCGAGGTGATCGATCCCGCCACGGGGCACGGCGTGCCCGATGGGCAGATCGGCGAACTGGTACTCAGCAACCTGGGCCGATGGGGCAGCCCGCTGATCCGCTACCGCACCGGCGATCAGGTGCGCCTCACGCGCGGCGCATGCGCCTGCGGCAGGTCGTTCGCCCGCCTGGAAGGCGGCATCCTGGGCCGGGTCGATGAGATGTTCATCGTGCGCGGCAACAACGTCTTCCCCACCGGAATTGAAGCGGTTTTGCGCGGCTTTGATGAAGTTGCCGAGTTCCGCTGCACGGTAGTGGAAGGCAGCGCGCTGACGCAGGTGAAGATGGAAGTTGAACCCATTCCGGCCTGCGCCGACCCGGCCGGCCTGGCCCGCCGAGCGGGCGAGGCGTTGCAGGAGGCCCTGCATTTTCGGGCCCAGGTTCTCCCGGTCGCTCCCGGCGCGCTCCCCCGATTCGAGCTCAAAGCCCGGCGATTCATACGCGTGAAATCATCCGATACTTGTCCAAACAACAATCCGGCGGCCCGATTGTCTTAGTGTTATTGAATGCCCTGTGAACGCAGACCCAGTTAGTCGTTCCAGTTTTCCGGAGATAATTCCACCCTTGAACAAAATCCGCGGGTTCCCATATGATGCGGCTTGGCGGGCCTGACAACCGCGCCCAGTAATGCGCCGCTGGCGAATCGCTGATTCATCAACCTTTCGGGATAGACAAAACATGAAAACCACACGTTTTCGCAATTGGCTTTTCACCACCGTCGCGGCGGCCTCGCTTGGCGTGATCTCCTCATCCGCCCAAGCCAATGACTGGTACCGGTGGCGCGGGCCCGAGCAGGATGGGATTTCGCGCGAAACCAACCTGCCGACCGACTGGTCCCCCGATGGGAAAAATCTCGCCTGGAGCGCGAAGGTTGGCGGGATGTCCAGCCCGATTGTCATGAAGGGCAAATACTACGTCCTCACCCGCATCGGTGAAGTGCCCGCCGGCGAGGGCGCAACCGCCTCGCTTAATCCGGGGCCCAAGACCCAGGAAGCCGTCGCCTGCCTGGATGCAAAAACCGGCAAGCAGATCTGGATCCATGGCATGAACATGTACATGACCGACGATCCGTTCCATCGCGTCGGCTGGTCCAACGTGGTCGGCGATCCGGAAACCGGCAACGTCTACGCCCTTGGCGCGGAAAACGAATTGGTCTGCCTGAATGGCCAAAGCGGCAAGGTCATCTGGCAACACCAAATGACCGAGGAATATGGCCTGATCTCCACCTTCGGCGGGCGAACCCCTTCGCCGGCCGTGGATGAAAACCATGTATTTTTGATCGGCGTGGCGTTCGGATGGGGCGACAACGGCGGCGCCGCCTACCGCGCCTTCTGCTTCGACAAAAACACCGGCCAGCCCGTCTGGACCTCCGCCACCGGCGCCATCCCCACCGATGCCCCCTACCAAACCCCGGTCATCACCAACGTCAATGGCGAGCATGTCATGGTCACCGGATCGGGCGACGGCGGCGTATATGCCTTCCAGGCGCGCACCGGGAAAATGCTCTGGGCCTACAAGGCCGCCAAACGCGGATTCAACGCCTCGGTCGTCGTGCGCGGCAACTTCGTTTACGCCAACTGGGATTTGGATAACGTTTCCTCGACCAAGCTTGGCGGCATCGTCTGTCTGGATGCCAGCAAGATCGAGAAAAAGTCACCCAAGGTGGTCTGGCGAATCGAGGGCATCGAAGCCGGGTTCCCCTCCTCCACGCTCACGCCCGACGGCAAGACGCTTTTTGTCGCCAATGACTCGGCGGTCATTTATTCCATTGATGCCGCCACCGGCAAGATCAAATACAAGAAGGGCTTTGGAACCATCGGCAAGGCGTCGCTGGTCTGGGCCGACAATAGGCTTTACTTCCCCGAAGCCAATGGCCGCGTCTGGGTGCTGGAGCCGGGGCCGAAAAAGTTTAAGGTGCTAAGCCATGTCGATCTGGAGGAGAAACCGGGCCGCGAATATGTGACGTTTGGCTCGGTGGCGATTGCCGATGGGCATGTTTACATCCAGGCGGCGAATACCAGCTACTGCATTGGCCCCAAGGAGTTCACGGAGCAGAACGAGCCGATTCCAGCCAGCCCGGCGGAAGAGAAAGCCAGCGGGCCCCAGCCGCCGGCGATGGTGCAGATCGTGCCGTGCGATGTGTGGATGCATCCGGGCGATACGGTGCAATTCAAGGCGATGGCGTTTGACGCCCAGGGCCGGGCCGCCGGGGAAGTCAAGCCGCAATGGTACATCGGGCAACTCACGATGCCCGCCCCCCGCGCCAAGCCCAAGGCCTTGCTGAATCGCGCCAACAGCGCGGCGGCAGCCAAGGGGCAGGTCACGGTGGCGGATCAGACGGCAGCAAGCGCGGCCCCGGCAGTTCCCCCGCCTCCGGTTACCCCGGCAGCGCCGACCAAGGCGGGCAATCTTGAGGGAAACCTTTCGCAGGATGGCACGTTTGCCGCCGTCAACGGCCCGATCCAGGGCGGCGGCGTGTTCGCTTCCGATGGAAAGCTCACGGGCCTGGCCCGCGTCCGCGTCTTCCCGCCGGTGCCCTGGAAGATCAGCTTCGCAAAAGTTCCGCTCAACAAGCCGCCGCTGACGTGGATTGGGGCGGGGATGAAATTCGCGGTTCATGAGTTGACTGAAGCGGACGGCAAGCCGCACAAGGTGCTGACCAAGCTCACCGACATCCCCCTGTTCGCCCGCGCCCGAACGTATTTCGGCACGCCGGACATGAAAAACTATACCGTGGACGGCGACGTGATGGTCCGCGAGACGGTCGTAAACGACAACGGGCAGATGGTTCATAAAACGCCGGACGTGGGGCTGATCAACAGCCGGTACGTGCTGGAACTCAAGGGCGGCAACCAGTGGCTGGGCCTGCACGCCTGGCCCGCCGCGCTCCCTCGCGTGGAAACCCAACCGGGACTGGCGACGCACGCGGCGGTCCTGTTCCCCTGGAAGGCCAACACCTGGTATCACCTGAAGCTCACCGTCGAGCAGCAAAACGGCAAAGCCGTCTGTCACGGCAAAGCGTGGCCGACCAGCCAGCCGGAACCCAGGGACTGGACGATCAGCCTGACCGACGAAACCCCCAATACCCACGGCAGCCCCGGCCTGTGGGGCTTCTCCAACGACCACGAAATCTATTACGACAACCTCGCCGTCACCCCGGCCCGAGCCAATACCCAGGCGGCGAGCAAGTAGGCGAGGCGGAAAGAAACCACGGAGGCACGGAAGCACGGAGGCGCATTCGACCTTGAGTGACTTCTTAATAACGAAGGCAATTTCAAGAAGTGGCACGGGCGGCCCACCCGTGTTCTTGTCAAAGCAAAATCACGGGCGAGCCGCCCGTGCCACTCATCATTGAGGAACTAAACCATGATGGTCCTTTTAGTGTTGTAGGGTTCGCTTCAGCGAACGCGGCCCATCGCGCGGCGGCGTAACGGCGTTCGCTGAAGCGAACCCTACGAATGGCATGACCAACGCCATCGGCATGAATGGTGATTTTCTCTGCAAGGTAATTGAGTAAACTGTGAAGCGGCTTGCACGCGGTGGATTTCGTGGAAATAAGGCCGTTAACGTATCACGGGCGTCTCGCCCGTGCGGAGGGCGCGGTAGATGAAGAACGACAATATTCCGAATCTGAAAGCAACACGCACGGGCGGGACGCCCGTGATACAACAACGTCATTCGACAACCTCAAACAATATCAATATCAACGCCCATCTTAAATGACCGGGATGTACAAACTTCAACGCTCCGATCGGCGACCGGCACGGATTATCGAAAGCGCCTCCGTGCCTCAGTGTCTCCGTGGTGAATCTCTTCCCGTATATGTACGAACTGTGAGGAACTAAAACCATGATGTCCTTCAAACTGCAACGCACGCCTCGAATGCTTCTGTCGGGCCTGGCCTTGGCCGGCGTGGCGATGGTATGGGCCGGCAGCACTGACGCCGCCGATTCTCCCGCTCCGGCCGCGGTTGCGGCGGCGGCGGCGGTCACTGGCAACCCGGTGGTGCAACCGGTGCCGACGCCGCAACATGAATGGCCGATGTGGGGGCTGACTCCGCATCGGAATATGGTCAGCCCGGAGAAGAATGCGCCGACCGATTGGGACGTGACCACCGGCAAGAACGTGCTATGGAGCCAGCCGTTGGGTTCCAAGAGCTACGGCAACCCCATCGTCACCCAGGGCATCGTCACCATCGGAACAAACAACGAAAGCCATCTCAATCCAGAGATCACCGCCGACGGCGGCGTGGAGATGGCGTTCGACCAAAACACCGGCAAGTTCCTCTGGCAAAAATACTACAGCAAAATCCCCACGGGCCGCGTGAATGACTGGCCCGGCGAGGGCCTGTGCGCCACGGCGTACAGCGAGCCGGGCCGGCTGTGGTACTGCACCAACCAGTGCCACGTCGTCTGTCTCGATCTTTCTCCAGGCGCCGCCAAGCTGCCCGACGGCTCGCCGCCGGTGCTTTGGGATTATGACATGATGGCCAAGCTGGGCGTCTTCCCGCACAACATGACCGACAGCGCCATCGCCAGCTACGGCGATTACATCTACGCCATCACCGGCAACGGCGTCGATGACACCCACAAGCACGTCGTCGCCCCCCAGGCGCCGGGACTGGTCTGCTTCAACAAGAACGACGGCAAGGTCATCTGGACCAGCAACATCGCCGGCCCCCGCGTGCTGCACGGGCAATGGTCGAGCGTGGCCATCGCGGTCGTCAATGGCCGCCCGCTGGTCATCGCGCCGCTGGGCGATGCCTGGGTGTATGCATTTGATGCGCGCGACGGACAGGTGGTCTGGAGGTTCGACACCAATCCAAAGAACGCCGTCTATCCGCAGACGCGCAACGAGGTCATCGCCACGCCCTGCATCGTCGGGAAATACATGTACATCGGCAGCGGCCAGGACCCCGATCATGGCGAGGGATATGGCCACCTCTATTGCGTCGATATCACCGGCCAGGGCGACGTCAGCGCCGAACTCGAAGCCCAACCCAAAGCCGCCCCCAAGCCGGGCACGGAATTGCTCAACGGCGAAGCCGAAATCCAGGCCGCCGGCACCATCGGCAAGCCCAATCCCAATTCCAAGATCGTTTGGCAATACACCACCTTCGACCTGGACCACAACGGCAAGATCGAGCGCTCCGAGCACATGAACCGCACGATCTCCACCTGCTGCGTTACGCCCGAAGGGCTGTGCATCGTGCCGGACTTCTCGGGGTTCCTGCATTGCCTGGATGCCAAAACCGGGCAGGTGTATTGGACCTACGACATGGAATCCCCGATGTGGGGATCGGCGATGTACGCCGACGGAAAAGTCTTCGTCACCGACGAAGACGGCGATGTGCGAATCTTCCCGGTCTCCAAAAAGCCGCCCACCAAGGATGATGTCATCGAGCACAGCCTCGACAGCGCGAGCTACTGCTCGCCGGTGCTGGTGGATGGCGTCCTCTATCTCACCACCCGCGACCGTATTTACGCCATCAAGACCGGAGCGCAAAGCGCGCCGGCCAAATCAGAATAAAACCAGAGAAGAAAGATTAAACACAAAGGCACAAAGCCACAAAGCCACGAAGGGAAGATAGATCATTGCAAATGCGACTCGCTTGCAACCGTTCAGGGAATGGTTTGCGGTCGGTTTCAATGACTAAAAAGCTATGCTTTCTTTTGTTTGAAATGTTACTCCTTCGTGTCTTTGTGCCTATGTGGTTAATCTTCTCCGGCGGAGGCCGATGGAGTCGCGGGTGTTGATCTCTCGCGGAAATACATTGTCGGGAAATAAACTGATGGCGACCATGATCGAACCGAATGCCCGCAAGGCTGCCGAGCAACTTGATGCGCAGGTGAAGGAAATCATCGAATGGCATTTCAATCCTGACACGGGTTGCGATTTCTGGCTGGATTGGGCGAAGAAGGCCCGGATGGACCCGCGCAAGGAGGTTCACTGCTTTGCCGACCTGAAAAAGCTGGGCCACTTCGAGGACGATGCCCTGCGCGGCGGGCCCGTGCGGCGCTGGCAGCCGCGCGGACTTAAGGGCAAGCCGATGTACGTCTTCGAGACCGGAGGCTCGACGGGCGTGCCCAAGAGCCGGCTGCAGATCGACGATTTCCGCACCGATTACGAGCTGTTCTCCAAAACCCTCTCCGATGAAACCTTCCCGCCGGGCGCGGATTGGCTGATGCTGGGCCCATCGGGCCCGCGCCGGCTTCGGCTGGCCGTCGAGCACCTCGCCCAATATCGCGGCGGCGGAATCGCCTTCTGCCTCGACCTCGATCCGCGCTGGGTCATCAAGTGCATCAAGCGCGGCGAAATTCAGGAAGCCAACCTCTACAAGCAGCACGCCATCGACCAGGCCCTCACGATTCTCCGCAGCCACGACAACATCAAGTGCATCTTCACCACCCCCAAGCTGCTCGAGGCGTTGTGCGAAAAGATCGACATCGTTCGCTACGGCATCACCGGCATCTTCGGCGGCGGAACCGAGTTCACGCCGCAGTTTCACCGCTTCGCCCGCGAGGAGCTCGCCCCCGGCATCGACTTCCGCCCGACCTACGGCAACACGCTCATGGGCCTCGCCCCCGCCAAGCCGTTCGATCCGGCGGATAATTACGAGATCATCTACCACGCCCCCCAGCCGCGCGCGGTGGTGGAGATACAGGATTTCCATGACAACGAAAAGAAAGTCGAGTACGGCCAACAAGGCCGCGTCATGCTCACGACGCTGACCAGGGAAACCTTCATCCCCCGCTTCCTGGAGCGCGACCAGGCTATCCGCCGGCCCCCTTGCGAGCCGTATCCGTGGGATGGGGCGGGGAATGTGCAGCCGTTCAGCGGGTTTGCGGGAACTGTGGTGGAAGGCGTGTATTAGGCTGGGACATGCGGGATTTAGCCACGATGCCAATAACCCAAGTGAGGGGTGAAAATCCGAAATCCGAAGCACGAAATCCGAAACAAATTCAAAGGCGGAAAAGCGGAAAATTCAAAATGCGCGGTCTTGGATGGATTATACTCCAGAGCTAACTATCGGCGTAAAAGAACTGTCACCGGTCCGAAAACTTCGATGGGCCGCCAGTTTGCTTGCGCCTGATACACCGGCAGCATTTTTGGATCGATGACGATGATCGCATCGAGCGCGGCGGGATCGGGCTTTCGCGTGCCCGGCGGAACCACCGTTGCCGGCACATCAACAAGCAATGGCCATTCCCCGGTGCGATTTCGCAACAATACCCAAAACGGATATTCCCATAATCCGGGCGCATCAATGCCAATCGGCCCGGCCGCGCGCCGGCTTGCAATCAAATCCGCGGCCTGCTCGTAGGGGCCCTGCATGGATCGATGATTCAAAAAATATTGCGCCTCGCGCGGCGTGCGCAGGATGCTGTATGGCCCGAGCAGAGGATGGCTCGGGTTCTCCAGCAGGAATGGAATGCACATCGCAAGAAGCGCCCAGGCGATCGCCGACAGATAGCGCGGCCTCATCGCGCGTGACAACACCGCCCCAACCGGCGCGCCCGTCAGCACAAACAACGGCAGTTCCAGACGTCCATTAAATTCCATCCATTTCACGCCGGCGCAAAAAGCGATGAGCGCCGCCGTGATCAAACCCAGTAGCAGTCCCGCGCCATTCAATTCCTTCCGGTTTGCCAAGTCTGTTTTGCATGGCTTTCGCACAATTCGCCGCACGCAAAGCAGCAAAACAACGGCAATCAGCAGTTCGTGAAATGGGTTGCCCGTGATGTCTTCGTTGATCAGAATAGGGCTAAGCTGAAAGGTGCGATGGGGCACGGTGATCCGCGGATCGCTGGGATCCATGTTGAGCGCGCGATAAATCGCGTACCACACTGCTTGCGCCTTTCCCGCGATGCGATTGCCCGGATACCAGATTTGGATGGCGATATGCCGGGCGAGGTTGGAGGCCAGCAGCGGAAGAGACATCGAATCGACTCGGTAGAAGACGGCTTCGTTGCGGGGAAGCAGCGGGCTGCCGAATGTTCGGATGTTGCGGATGTAATGCCCACAGTTGAGCGCGAGGGCAACGCCGGCGAGGGCCAGTAGCGCAGCCAAGCGGCGCGGCACATCTGTTCGCGGGGGCAAGTCGTGTCTGGCTGACATTGAATGCGCGCCCGGAGGCGGACGTGGGGACCTGCCCCGCCCTCGCCACGGCGCCGCTCCCTTTAGCACGATGAAACAGAGCCAAAGGACAAACGGAATCGCGAATAAATACGCCGTTCCCTTGGTCAGCAGTGCAAGGCCAAGCGAAGCGCCGGCAAACGCGGCGGGGCCCATCCATCCTTTGGGCTTCCCGTCGCGCAAGCGGCCGGCGATTGACCGACGCCCGCCGGGTACGCCAGGCTCACGGGCGGGCCGCCCGTGCCACAAAGCGTGGCCGAAGCGGCCGCTAAAGGCGAACACACTTTCGACAAAGCAGACAAGCCACAAAGCCACCACATAGCTGTTTTGCGTGCTTTCTGACTGAAGGATTCCAGCCGGCAGCGTTGCAACGAACACGGCGGCCATCGACTGACCCAGCGCGCCCGCACCGATATGCCGCGCGATGAGGGAAGCGCCGATCACTGAGCCGATCATCGAGCCCCATTGCACCGCGAACGCGAAGCGGTCGGAGCCGGCGAGGATTTGCAAATGCAGAATCGCGAATTCCGCCCAGGGCGGGTGATACAACTGCGGATGAAAATTCGACGGAAAATGCGCGACCGACCGGTCCTGCATCCACCGCATGACGCGCGGCAGGTGATAGGTCATCGAATCCCAGTTCGACGGCGCGGAAGCCACGGCAATGATGCCGGTCATCACCACAATCGCCCCAACGCCCCACAGCGGCCGCCAAGCGGCACAAACCGATTTTCGCATCCGGCGCGATAAAAACCAAACTCCCGCAAGAAGTCTTTGATGGAGCGGACATTCCTGTCTGCCCCACCATTTCGGCATTGAGGCCCACCGCCTTGCCACCGCCCACGCCGACAGCGCCGCGGCACATGTCCAGGCCCCAGGCAGGCCGCCATACGTCACGGCGTGAAACAGGCTTAATAACTCGGTGATGCCAGCGACCAACACGCCGATGACGACGCACATGATGAGAAACGCCTTGCGAAATCCAGCGCCCGAAAGCAGCGCCCACGCAAGGATCAGCAATGCGCAAATGAGCGGGACGAGAACTGCCATTGGCGTCCGCGACGGTAGCAGCAGCGCGGCGACCCATCAACGGCGGCCCGATGTTGCGCGGATGCCGCTCCGCCCCGCCGCGCCCGAGCGGTACTTTGCTATAATCGCCCGTGGCAATGCCGCTCGCCCAGAATCATCCGTCCGCGATGCCATTGAATTCCACGCCGCACTGGCCGGCAGAAATGTTTGTGTACCGTTTTTGCGCCTGGGCCGGCGCGACGGCGATGCTGGCGGCGGCGCTTTGGCTCGGACTGGCCATCTTCCCCGCCAAAGTCAGCAGCCCGCGGCTTCACGCCCTGCTCGCGGACCCGGGGCCCGGCCGATTCCTGACCGCCCTTTCGATACTGCTATTGATTGTCGGTGCGCTGGCGTTCTGGAGCGCTGGCCGATGCCGCCGGGGCCGGGCGGAGGGGCGCAAAATCCTGGTTACCGCCGTCGCGCTGTTTCACTGCCTGGCGTTCATCGTGACAATGGTGCAATTCACCTGGTTGCCCAACGTCATACGCGACCTGCGGCCAAATGCCGATCCATTTCAAAATCTCGTCCACCGCCAACACATTCTCCTTGCCGCTTCGGCGGCGGCGTGGGCGCTGCTTTTCATGTTTGATCTGTGGTTGGGGCGGGCGATTCAAAATACGGTCGCGGAGCGGATAAGCGGTCAATCAGAAATCAGGACATTAAAGAAGCCGCAAAGCTAACTGGCGTCGTTCTGTTGCAACTCATGCACTCGCCGCGCGTGAGTACATCCTTAATTTCCGAGATTATCGCTGGGCTCACGCAAAGCGTGACCTTCTTCTCCAGGACGAGCCGCATCGTTCCGTGTGATCGGATCAGGTCTGGCTGCCGCCTGTAGAAAAATCATGCAATCGTATACCGCGACCTTCAATGGGCTCGCCACGGTCAATGCTGCCGATCGTGAAAAACCTTCTCTCCAACGTCCTCGAAAAATGCGTCAAGTTGTTCGTCACTCATGCCGCTCTCGGCGACTTGCCGACGAAAAGGCGCAAGCGCCTCGTCAGCAGTGACGGCCGTCGCGGCGTGTTCCAGCACGGCCGACGCGTATTGGTCGAGCGGCTGGCCATGGGCCGCTGCCTTCTCGCGGAGTAGCGCTTCGGCGGCGGCTGAAATTGTGACCGCAAGACTCATGATTCACCCATTCACCATTCACCGATTTCCAGTTCATTATACCCCAACCGGCTCGCCGCTTCGAGAATGGATGGCGCCGCTTTCGTCGTGTTCCAAACCGGAAAAATGATCGGCGAAGGGCGGCTGCGACTGGTGCTGGCGCCGGGCGATCAGCGCGCCGGCCAGAAACGCGAACAGCACGCCCAGGGCTGCCATCACATATCCGCGCACATCGGTTTGGCGGGTGATATGCACGGCTTCATCGCGGTCGGGATCCTCCGGGTAGAGAATCGTGTTGGCTTTTTGACGATCCAGTTCCGAAGCCAGGCCCGATCGCTTCAGTTGCAATGCGAGAAGCTGGCTGTTGTCGCGGCTGAAGTCAACCTGGCCGGGGCGCAGCTTATCCAGCGCCTCCTGCGCCGCCGTCGCGTCCCGCTGGGCCACCTCCCAGTCGGCCAGCGCCTTGGCGCGCTGGGTTTGGGTCAGTTCGATCTGCGTGCGCTTTGCCGACGCGGCAGCTAGGGCGGCATCGCCTGGGACGGCGCCGTTGGCGGGCGCGGCGGCAAGCTGCCGGCGGCGCGCGTCCAACGCAGTACGCGTCTGCGCCAACTGATTTTCCAAAGACGCAATGGCATTTCCCGAACCGATGGACGCCAGGGCTCCGGTCACCTGTTGACGCGCCGCCTTGACGGCCAAAAGCCGGCGCGACAATTGTTCGACGATCTGCCGCCCCTCGGACGACAGCGATTCGGGGGCGGGGGCGGCGCTGCCCAGCAAATCAAGCTGCGCGCCCAATACCTCATCCAGCCGGCCCAGGTCGCCTTTCAATTTCGCGGTTTGCGCCGAAAGAACCTGGCCCAGCAGGTTGGCTTCGAGGATCCCCGGGGACGGCTCGGCCAGGGCACGGTTCAAATCCTCCAGGGCCTGCTGATTGAGCCGGCGCTGCTGGCCGAAATCATCAATGGCCTGATGCATGGCGCGCTGCCCCCGCCGCGCGTTGGCCAGATAATCGGCCACCGCCGGCCCACCGGCGGAGGCGGCGGAATAGGTGTCAATATCCTGCTGGAACGGGGTGAGGGCCTGGCTCACCGCCGCTGCCGCATCGCCTCCCTGGGCGGCCCACGCCGCCGACAGCGATCCGTTCAATTCCTGAAGGTGCTGGGCCAAATCGCTCACCTGCGGATCATCATCGCCCGAAGTCGCCTGCCCCGCCGGCGCGCCCGACACGATCGCATCCAGATCCGCCTGGAGTTTTCGCGCTGCTCCGGCGGCGTTGCTCCAGACCTGCTGGGTCTTGGCGGCGCGGGCAGTCACATCCTTCACATTCTGCACGGCGATGGCGTACTCGCCCTGCGCCTTGGCGCGCTCGGCCGACCGCTGTTGAAGTTCGCCGATCTGCTGCTCGGCTTGTGCCACGGCCGTTTGGAGGCGATCCAAGCCGGCCTTTTGGATCGCGGCGGCGTCGCCCTGCGACGCGTTGAGGGCATAAAACACTTTCAGCAATGCGCGGAATTGCCGGGCATCCCGCTGGGCATGATGGCTTTTCGCATCATCCAAAATCAGCCGATCCCCCTCGACATGCGCGCTGTGGAGAATGGAATCGAACGCCGCGGCGTCGGCATCGGTGCGGCCATAGAGAAAGCCCGCCCCGCCGGCGCCGAACGCCGCTTCATAACTCTTCTGCGCCGTCGTCCGCACGTCATTGCCCGTTGCGCCGGTGCCGCGGAGTTCATCGGCGCGGGCGCGGGCGAAGTCGGCGGCTTTCGCCGGATCATATTTATCAAGCCCCTGGAAGCGAATGGCCGCGCGCACGTCCGCCGTGGGCGCCAAGAGGAACCAGACGCCCGCCGCCGCCCCGCCGGCACACGCAAGCAAAAGCAAAAGACCGAGGAACGGAAATTTTCGCTTCTTTTTTTTCCGAGGCTCCGGCGACGGCACGTCCCCCATATGCGCTTCGGGGGCGTCCGGGGGTGAGGCATGATCGAACGAGTCGGGAGCGAGGCGATCGGCCGCCGGTTCAATCGATCGCGCCGGCTGAATTTGCTCAACCGGCTTTTCGGGAGCGGCGGGCTTGCGCGATGCCGTCGCCTTGGCCGGCGCTGCGGGCGGACCCTCGGCGGGCTTGCGCACTGCCGGGGTCTTGGTGTGCGCCGCCGGCGGTGCATCGCCCGGCTGGCGCGCGGTGGGCGGACGGGCGACGGCCAGGCGGCGCTGTCCGGGCGCTCCCGCGCCGGAACTAGCCCCGCCGCGCGCCCTGACCTCGGGCGCGCCGAAGACCGCGCCGCTGACGGGCATCTGCGAGAAAACGTCCGCCGGCAACACCAGCCCATCGAACGGCCCGGCTGGCGGGGCTCCTGCCGTCGCGGCACGCCCCGCCCCAGGCCGCGCGCCGGGCGCCGGCCGCCGCGTCACGGGCGCCCCCGCCGGCGGCGGCGGTATGACGGCGCGGACGGGCGGTCGGGCCGGCGTCTTGCCTCCCCTGGCATCGGGCGCGGGCCGGGTACCCATTGCCGCGGGCCGGCTTGGCGCGGGGGGCGGCGCGGGCGCATGGGCCGCCGGCGCCATGGGGGCTTCGCCCAATACCTGCGTCACATCCGAAATCGCCTCCAGCGAATCATCGGGCAGCGTATCGAGCGCTTCGGGCGTGGCGTCAAACAATTCGGGCGGCTCATCCGCGGGCGATTGCCCGCGAGCCGGCGCGGATGCCGGCGACGAGTTGGGCGGCGCTGCCGCATCACTCACGGGCGCCATGGCCCGCGTTGCGGTCTGATCTGTCAGTTCGACATTGGTGTTGGCGTTGGCGTTGGCCTGCTCATGGCGCGGCGGGCCGGGCTCGATCAACGGCTGGCGAACCTGGGCGGCATGTCCGGGCGACAGGCCCAGCGGGTCACGGCGAACCACGACCGGCCTGTCGCCGAACGTCGGCGGCGCCGCGGCCGTCGGGGCCAGCATCAAGGGCACGCCGCCCAGGAACGTCCCGAAGTCGCGGCTCATCCCAAACAACGGATCGGACGCCGGCGCAATCGGTGGCGGCAGGACTTCCACATCCGGCGCGGCTTGCGGGGCGGGCGGCGCGGACAACCCAACGGGCGGCGCGGGGGACGCC
>DASRLH010000527.1:0-5556 GCA_035648595.1 Tepidisphaeraceae bacterium | reverse complement strand
TTTACATTCGAGCTTTCGTTCATGGAGTCGCCTCCAGCGAACGTCGAATATGACTACGCGGCGAAACAGTCAATTGCCGCGACCGGACTTACACCGGCTGGATACGCAGCCTTATGGGCTGCGACACGAATGGGCACGAATAGGAACGAATCATTCATCTCATTCGTGTCCATTCGTGCTGATTCGTGGCTGTCTTTCTTGTTCGACCGATGCCTGGGCGTACCACTCACTGCCTCCGCGTGGTGAATGATGCGATTAGCCGACGGATTTGAAGAAAGGCCCGGCTGCCTCGTCAAGCAGGTGTTCCAGTTGCAATTGCAGGTCGCGGTAGCTTCGCAGGGCCAGGGCGCCCAGCTCGGTGATGCGCGTTCCGCCGCCGTGCTCACCCCCGACGGCGGTATTGACCAGCGGCTCGGGCCAGAGGCGGTTCATGGAGTCGATCAGCAGCCACGCCCGGCGATAGCTGAAATGCAGGCGCCGGGCGGCTTGCGAAAGCGAGCCGCAGGCGGCGATTTGCTCCAGCAAATCCGCGCCCGCCTCGGTCATGGCGGCAACACTGCCGATCTCCACCCACACTTTACCGCGGAGCCCGGGCGGATGCTGTTTCCCGGATTTGGTCTTCATTCGGTGTCGGTACAGATGATGACTTCAGTCGCCTTGATAATGGCCATGGCCGGCACGTTCTTCCTGAGCTTCAGCCGTTTGACCGATGACGTGCTGATCAATGAGACGATCTGATGCCCGCCCCCGATGTCAAGAACGACTTCGCTGGTGACGCTGCCGCCGCGGACGGAAACCACCTTCCCGCGAAATTGATTTCTTGCGCTTAATTGCATGACATCTACTGTCGCCGCGATGCGCGGCGAATACAATACTGACGATGCGTTCCGGTCGCCTGTCGATTCTGACATCTCTGTCATTGCTGTTGTGCATCGGCACCGCGGTGATGTGGATCCGGAGCGAGTACGTCAGCGAGTCGCTCGGCTGGAAAGCACCCTATTCGCAGCCGCCGACAGTCTGGAAGATGCGGGCGATTGGGTCGGAGAAAGGGGAAGTCACGCTCTTCTGGATCGACGAAGACTGCCCGCCCCTTCTCGCCTCCGAACGGGCCGCCTGGTTGCGATCGAATGCGCACATGCGGTTGCTTCCGGTCGGATGGCAATATCACCGCCCCGTCTATTTTCCGTCCGCTACGAACGATCTCGCTGGGTTCGGCTTCCTCCATGATCGCGGCGGCAACGGGCAGCGATTCAGCGGTGCGAGAATGTACAGCACGCATAACGAAAGGAACATCGTAGCTGTGCCGTATTGGTTTCTCGCGGCCCTTTCCAGCGTTGAGCCAGTCTACTGGGTGCTGACACGCATGAGGGCTCGAAAACGTGAGATGGCAAATCGGGACGGATTCTGTTCCGCTTGCGGCTATGACCTGCGCGCCACTCCCGAACGTTGCCCCGAATGTGGGACTGAGGCAAAACCCCTAGCGCACCGGGGATGACATAATGCCCGCGACGTTTAGCCGATTGTTGAATCTTGCCGCTTTACTATCGCTGCTCGCGGAGGGCGCGTTCTGGCTTTGCCGAGGGGAGGCGCTGGCGGAGCATCCGAAAGAGGCCAGGGAGATCGTTCCGCATTACATGTGGCTGGCGTATGCGTTTGCGATCCTTCCGGTGATGTGGGGAATATCAAAGCTCTTTAGATCGCGGCGTCCCCGTCCTCCCCCCTCTTACGAGGACAAGCTTCGGCAGCGGTACCGATTTTTGCTTCCGACGCCGATTGCGGTTTACATAATGGTCGCGCTTTTCGTGATGTCCTTCGATCTTGCCGCGACTGCAGGCAGCGCACAGGAGGGGGCTGTAGGTTTCTTCTGGCTGGCATGCGTCGAGATTGCGCTTTTCTATAACATCCTCGCCCGGCGTCGCCTCGCTGTGAGGTTGCATCGGATTTCCATGAATATGTGCGAAATGTGCGGGTATGATTTGCGCGCCTCGCCGGGCCGCTGCCCGGAGTGCGGCAACGCAACCCGGTAAGTTCCAGGATATCGCGGCCCCGGCAAAAACGCCCACCCCAACCCTCCACCGGGGTATCGGGGGAGGGAGAATTCCATCTTAGCTAAATAGCCGTGCGAGAACAAGCGCCGTTGACTCCGGCAGCCATGATTCCGCGGGGCGTGGCCGGAAACAGTGGCACGGGCGGCTCGCCCGTGTGGGCGTCCCGGCCAGCAACGGCCTTGTGGGCAGGCGACGAACCCTAACGGCCAACGGTGTGAACGCGTTTCAATCACCACGGAGCGCAGTGAAAAGCCAAGCACGTTCCAAGGCCTTCTTGCATGGTTTTCGCTGTGATTCTTTGCGCCTCTATGCCTGCTTTAGAAATCAAAATACGCATCAATCGCAAACGTCGTCTGGTCGTGGCGGGAGAGGCCGTCGAAGAAATGCCGGTTGGAATAGTCATAGCGCACTTCGGGGCGGATTTTGAGATTGCGGCCCAGGTCGTTGGTTGGGAATGGGGTGAGGGTGAGGCCGAGGGTGGCTTCGTAGAGGGTTTGGTGAATGCCGGTGGTGAAGCCTTCCTCGTCGCGGTACCACTCGCCGCGCCCGTTGACGGTGAGGTAGTCGTTGAGGGAGCAGACGGCATAAGCCGACACGCCATACCAGGCGGAATTGGTGCCGCCGGCCAGCGCCTGGTAGCCGTAAACGCCGTCGAATAACAATGTGAGATGATCGGTAACTTGCGTGGTCAGCGTGGCATCGACGACGGTGCGGTAATGGGTGTTGTCGTGGTCGAGTTCCGGGCCGCTGATGAGAGCCAGGGAGATGTCGGTCTTGTGGTCTTCACTGCTGTAGCGAATGCGGCCCAGGCCGTCGATGGCGCCGTTGTTGTCTTTGAGGGTTTGTCCCCAGCCGCGCGAAATGCCGCCTTCGACGCTGAGTTGATCGCTGATGGGATAATAAAGCGTGGTCCCCGTGAGCGTGAACGGAAGCGCCGCGCCGAAGGTGAAACTGTGCGAATAGAAAACGCTGGCGTTGGGATCGATCTGCTTGAAGAACAGGAATTTGCCGGCGCGCAGGCGCAAACCGTTGCCGATGGGAATGCCCAGGTCGGCATAAATCTGCGGAATATCGAACTGATATTCCGGGCCGGGCGCGACGGACTTGGAATTGGAGCTTGCCGCGCTGCCCTGGCCATAATCGAAGAAGCCGCTGGAATGAATGAAGCGGGCGTCGGTGCCGTACAAGAATTCCACGCGCCCGCCGACATCCCATTGCCCGGCCTTGAGGTCCAGCTTGCGCTCGATGTTCAAGTCGAGTTGATTCATCTGCACATCATCATTATTCACGTCAAACACCCGGCCCAGGTTGAGGTCCTTGGCGGGCCGATCAAAGTTATAGGTGTACCCCACCTCGGCATGGCCAAAAATGTTGATGCGGGCATCATCCAGCGTCGGCGCGATGCCGGCCCCATCGAGCAGCCCCATCAGCGGAGCCCGGCTGGTATTCAAGGACCTGGGCGCGCTGGGGGCGAGGCTGGGGAGGTTTTCGTCCAGGTATTGCGGCTGATTTTCGAGGGTGAGCGGCGATGGATCATCGGCCGGGCGTTCGCCGGCCCTCGTGGCTTGCGGTAGGAACAGGAATGCAGCCGACGCCGAAAGCGCTAAGGCGGCCGCGCGGGCAAGCCGGGATTGCGTCAACATTTTGGTCTCCTTCGCCAAGTACGGGATTTTCAACTCCAGCCGAGGGAGAACATACACAATTGGCTCAAAATGCCGAAATGCGGATGGAGACTGCGACAGAGGCGGGCAGTGGCGTGACTTCTTGCCAAGGCTTGGGCCGCGACCCAAGCGGATTAGCGCGGACTCCCACCTGGGATTACCGCAAGGCGACGTGCCCATCAAAATACAGCATATTGGCCTTGTTGTCGTGATGCGCGGCAACCTCGGAGGCAAGAACGTCCGTGGGTTGGCCGGTTGACTTGGGCATGCCGGCGAACGCCGCATTCATCTGGTAGCTGTACGTTTCGCCGTCCGGCGCGGAAGGACACTTGAATACCGGCAGCGTGGCCGCCCGCAGCTCGATCAACGCCTGCGCCATCGCCGGCGGCGTGGCCACCTCCGGCAATTCATGGTTCGCCTGATTGTACATCTCCAGCCCCAGCCCAATTTCCCGAAGATTGCTCGCGCACTTGATTTGCCTGCCATGTTTGCGTCCCGACGCCAGCACCGGCACCAGAATGCCAATGAGCACAATCACAATGCCGATTGCCACCAGCAACTCGACCAATGTAAATCCCCGGCGTTTTGGCAAGGAGGCGTTCATGTCATATGGCTCGGTGTAACAGGGCTGCTCATGGCTTGCGCGTTCGATGTTCGGTGGGATAGTAGTCGCGCGGCTTCATTTCGAAGGGCACCTCACTGGCCGCGCGCGGCTGGGCCGCGAGGGACGGATCGGGGGGCGGGGCCGTCGCGCACTGCGTCGCGGACTCTTGCCCTGCCTGGGGCGCGGTTGGGGACGTCTCGAGGTTGAGACTACGCTCGATCGCCAATGCCTGCTCAAGTTCCGCCTCCAACTCGGTGAGCGAAGTCATATCCGCGGCGCTTGCAGAGCATGTTGACGGGTGGATCGGGCCGGCGCCGGCGGGCCCGAGGAGATCGCAGCAGACGCCCCGGCAGGTCTACGAGCATGAGAGGCGCACACGCGATAAGGCGAACCAACGGAGGATTAACGCGGTAGTAAGCGAAGTCACCACTCCGCCAGTGATTTATCCCAGCCGCCAGATGTCCAACCTCGTCCCAGGTTGCGCTGTCCTTTCGGGCTTCCCACGCCGTCGAAGCCGCAAGAAGTACGAGCAGCATCACCGCGGACATTGATACGCCGTACCTTATGAGAAACGAATGCCTCATATTCACCATAAAGTTACTCACGGGATCGACCCAGGCAGACGTTTCGACATTACAACACTACCTCGGAAAACCCCGGAGAACCATTCACACGCGCAGGTGTCGCGCATGGCCTCTTCCACGTTGGCGCAGCCAAAAGTGCGCCGCGTGCTTAGCCTCGCCGCGCCCGAAGTTGATCTCGAATCCGTCTCGCATCCGGAAAAACATTGGACCTCCGAAATCTATCGATGATGATCCCCAGCTCTCGGTCTGCCGCGGCGTATTTCGAATCGGCCATGAGCGTCATCGCCGCAAAGAAATGCAAATCCGCAGCTAATGGGTGGGTTGGAAACCGCTCGATAAACGTTTCGCTAATTCGTTCTTCATCGTGGATTCTACCGGTTCGCGCGTAGGCCATACACCTACTGACCGTTGCGCAATGAAGTTTAAACTTTTGATATGTTCAATCCGGCCTGTTTAAAGAATGCGTGGACTAGCCAGCACTTGTTTCTGAGGCGGTTTACCGCCATATGGAGCTGCTCGTGAAGCTGTTCGGCATCTTTGCAGACGACGTTGCGCATCTCCACGTTCTTTAAGTGATTCCACCCTCCCTCATCCCACGGGTTCAAATCCGGAGCGTAGCCGGGCAACGTTTCAACCCGTATCTTTCCATCTGTTTCAGC
>DASRLH010000526.1:0-5508 GCA_035648595.1 Tepidisphaeraceae bacterium | reverse complement strand
TTCTGCCTTGGTGGGGCAGACATTCCTGTCTGCCGCCAGTCCGTGAGCGGGGACATTCCTGTCCCCGCAATGGACTGGCTCTTCGCGCGCCCGCCCCGCCCCGCCGAATCGTACATCCCATTCCCGATGCTCCGCGAAAAGAGACTGCGCATCCTGATCGGCACAGTAATGCAGCGTATATAGCAGTGCGCTGCGCGCCCCGGGACTTTGCGGATCGAGCTCGATCATTCGGCGGAAGCAGGCGATGGCCTCATTGGCGTCGCCCATCTCCACCGCCGCGCTGGCAAGGCCGTCATATGCTTTTGCATAGGTTGGCCGCAGCGAAAGCGCAAGCCGATAGGCGGCGGCCGCCCGGTCGATCTTGCCGGCCTTGCGAAGGGTGTTGCCCAGGTTGCAGTGGGCTTCGGGATAATCGCGGCGCAGGGAGATGGCCCGGCGATACGCCGCCGCCGCCTCGGTGAGGCGGTCGAGCTTTTCGAGCGTGACTCCCAGGTTGTTATGGAGTTCCGGCAGATCGCCGCCGTAGTGGATCGCCTGCCGCAATTCGGCAAGTGCGTCTTCGAGCTTTCCCAACTGTCCGAGCATCGCCGCCAGATTCACGCGCAGCGGCACAGAGGCCGGCGCGAGCGCCACGGCCCGCCGCATGGCTTCCGCGGCCTCGGCTATCTTTCCCTGCTGGTGCAGGATCGTGGCCAAAAGATGGTACGCCCGCAGATCGGACGGCGCGGCGAGGATCGCCCTTTGGCATTGCACCAGCGCCTCGTCCGTCCGACCCGCCGCCAACAGTCGCGATGCCTCCGCAAGGTCCATTGTATATACCCCAGGCTCCGCGGCGCGATCAGGATTCAAGACGACGCTCTGGGGGCGTGCGCGAATTTCCGGGAAGCAAAAGGACGTTGGGTGGGGCAGACACGAATGTCTGCCCCACCAAACCCTGTCTTCACCGACGTTCCATGCTTCCCCGGAAAACCATGCACACCCCGCTCTGGTGAAAGGCGTCGTTCACGAGATACTCACCTTGTTGCTATCCTGATACTCCACAAGTCCAAGTATGCTCGTACTCGATCCGCCGGGCGTCGTGGCGCCGCAGATCAAAACAGAATTAGCGGTGGGGTCGTAGAGGAGGGCGTAGCCGATGTCGTTACTGTTGGCAGAGGTGGATCCCAAGTCCTGGTACATCACCCCGGCATTCCCGAAGGTGGTGTCGGCCGCGCCCAAGGCGGTGAATTGGCAGGTGATGAAGTCGCCGGCCCCGGTGCCGCCGGTGACGATAAATTTGCCCGCAGTTCCGACGGCCACGGCGGCGAAGGCGCTGCCGGTGGGCCCGGTGGCGATGCCGCATCCGCTGTACTGCCCGAAGCCGCTGACCAATCCGGTGGGCGCGCCCGAGGTCCCGTCGATGGCATATTGGGCGATGGTGATCGTTCCGCCGGTCTGTGCGTTGCTCTGGCCGACCGCGTCCACTTTGAGGGTGGTGCCGTCGTAATAGGGGACCATGGAGTAAACGCTGTCGCTCGATGGGTTGCAGGAGGTGCAGCCGGAGTTTGCCGCGAGCGTGGCGCCGATGTTAGTGCGGATGGGAGTGCCAAACGAGCCGTCGCTGTCGTCGATGGCGACGAGGGTATAGTCGCTGCCGGAGGGCCCGGTTCCGCCGCATCCGCCGCAGGCGCCGCAGCAGAAGTTGGCGTGCCCGCCCACCAATACCTCATCGGGCCCGCTGGTGGCTTGTTCGTCGATCACCGCGTTGGCCCCGGCACTGAGTTCATCGCCGCTCAGCGCCTCGGTCACGATGCCGGTCGTGCCCCAGTTGGTAAACGGGGTCCCGTCGAAATCCAGCGCGGCGGCGACGATGTGCGTCCCATCCGTGCCGGCGGCCACGATATGATCTCCATCGGAATCCAGCATGATGGCGTTTGCCTGCCCGGACTCGAAGCTGGACACCGTCGTCCACTGCTTGTAGCTGTAATTTGGCTGTATAACACTGCTATTCGCCGAGGTATCCACCGCGCAGATCGCCCATCCGGTGGCGCACTTACCGGCGACGAACAGGTAGGTATCCGTGCCGCCCACCAGGGCGATCGTCATCGCATAGGGTTTGTCCGATCTGCCGCCAAACGATGGAACAACGAACGTGCCGGGATTCGCGGCGGTGCCGATGCTCCCCCAGTTGTTGATGGGAGCGCCGGTACTGTCAAACGCGCTGATCCCAATGACGGGGTTGCCGCCGGTGGTCAGATAGAAAGTGTGGGCGACGAAAGTGGCTCCAAGCATCGGGTCCGAAGAAGTCCCGACGTTATCGATCACCATTGAGGTCTGCCCGACACTCCCTTTGGTTCCGTACGGACCATATGTCGTCGCTCCGCTGTCGGAGGCGCCCTGAAAGTTCCCGAAGTTTGAGCTGAGCGCGAAATAAGCGGTCGCGGTAGCGCTGGTGGTGGAGGTGGCGACGGCGGTGATTGTGCCATTATACGCGCCCTTGTATTGGTAGCTCTCGCTCAGCGGCGCGCCGCTTGTGGGGGCCGTATACGAGGTCGACATCGTCCCTCCGGGATTCGGGTCATTCCAGTGGATAACATAGCTACTGGCCTTTTGGCCGGTGCTGGAGACAATCACCTCGTAGTTGCTCGTATGTGAGCCCGTCGCCTGCGCGCTCATGTAGCAATTGAAAGCGGTGAAGAGCAGCCGGCTCTCCAACGCCTCGATCACGGGCGCGGTTGCCGAGCAAACCTGCGTCTTGCACGGCGAGCCCAATGTTTCCGTGGCCCGAGTCCGCTTTTTCGTCTTACAAGCGCCCTTCATCATGCCCGATATGTAATTCCGAAGTCCCATACGTCCTCCGTGAAAGAAATGGTAATTCCCGCGAACGCGTAACGAACGCGCTCGCCGAAATTTGAAGAATCATTTTTTAAGCGGCAGCCTGCGCTCAGTGCCTCTGCTCGTTTTGCCTGAACGCCGCGCTGCTATGGCCCCCCTCCAAACTCCGCCCAAGCCGCGCACCTGGCTCATTTATCCGAGAACAAGTCGTAATAATGGTAGAGCGCATCATTCGCGAGCGTACCACCCCCGCCAGTAAAATTGGTGCCGACAAAGAGCGATGGGTCGAGAAGCTCTTCGTGGCCATCCATGAATGCGGTGTTTGCCTTGCCCGAGTGGCGGTCCGTCAGCATCGACATGGCGAACGATGCGTTCGGGTCCGTCCAGACCATCCAGTTCCCGGTAACGGGTTCACCGCTCAATATGCCGGGCTGCCAAGGTTCCATCAGGAGCATCTTGTTCTCCGCATGATGGATTCGGCTCATCTGAATGCCGCCGGGCATAAACCCGTTGAACTCATAGTCAAAATTGGCGTACCCGGTCACGACTCTGGTTCCGTCAATCATCCCATGCACCGCATGCGGCTCAGTGCCCTCCGAAGGACAGTTGAACAAGCGCTTCCTCGTATCCGCGCCGCCGGGGATGTAATACCAGAGCGCCCCCTGGGTCCAATCGAGCGTGCTGAAGTCCACCATGTAAATCGCCTGGGATGGGTGGGTGGCCCAATTCGGGTTTTTGTTGACCTCCTCCGCCTGGATGGTCATCGGCAAAACCCCCCGGCTTTCCGAGGCATAGGCGAGGCACGCGATTGCGATCTGCCGCATGTTGCTGGCGCAGCCGATTTGCTGCGCCTGCCGGCGCACCATGGCGAGTACGGGCATGAGGATCGAGATCAGCACCGTGATGATCGCTATGACCACCAGCAATTCGACGAGCGTGAAACCTCTGGAGCGACGCATGACTGCTCCTTTCAACCGTAACAGAATTGGCGGGCGCAGAAGGGAAATGATTCGGCACCCGTCGACAGGATCGTACAAGTTTACCGGAGTTCACACGGAATGCAAGTGAATAATCGCGCGAAATAGCGCGAAATAAAAGAATTTTCGTGAACGAATTTGTACCCCGAAACTCAAGCGGCGGCACGTAGGCGCCGTTCCTCACGACCGCCAGTGTTATCGATCACCATCGAGGTCTGCCCAACACCGCCCTTGGTTCCGTCGGGACCGTAGGTTGTTGCTCCGCTGTCGGATGCCCCCTGAAAGTTCCCGAAGTTTGAGCTGAGGGCGAAATACGCGGTCGCGGTGGCGCTGGTGGTCGAGGTGGCGACGGCGGTGATCGTGCCGTTGAATGTCCCTTTGTATTGGTAGCTCTCGCTAAGCGGCGCGCCGCTTGTAGGGGCCGTATAGGTGGTCGACATCGTCCCTCCGAGATTCGTGTCGTTCCAGTGGATGACATAGCTACTGGCCTTTTGTCCGCTGGTGGAGACCTCCACCTGATAGTTGCTCGTATGCGAGCCCATCCGCTGCGCGCTCATGTTGCAATAGAAATTGGTGCTGAAAAGCAGCCGGCTCTCCAACGACTCGATCACGGGCGCGGTTGCCGAATACATCTGCGCCTTCGACAGCGGGTCAAATTCTTCGGTGCCCCGCGTCCTCCTCTTCGTCTTACGCCTGCCCCTGATCATGCCCGATATGTAGTTCCGAAGTCCCATGCGTCCTCCGTGAAAGAAATGGTCATTCCCGCGAACGCGCAACGACGCGCTCGCGGATCTTTGAAAACTAATTTTAAGCGGTAACGGGCCTTCGGCTGGGTCCGATTGGCGGAGGATATTAGGCTTCGCCCGCAGCCCCAGGGCCGCTCCTTATGAAACATCTTGCCAGGCTCAATCGTCCGAAGACAAGTCATAATAGTGGTAGTAGGCCTCGTTAAATACGCTATTCGCAGAGCCCTCAAACAGCTTTGGGTCAAGAAGCTCTATATGGCCGTCCATAAACGCCGTCGTGGCACGCCCCGAGTGCCGATTGGTCAACATCGAGATCGCGTACGCGCCAACAACCCCCGAACCCCCGATGTTCACCGACCCGCTCAAGGTCCCGGGCTGCCAGGGTTCCATGAGCAGCATCTTGTTCTCGGCGTGATGTATCCGGCTCATTTGTATTCCCCCGCGTATTTCATCGCTGAAGCTATAATCAAAATTCGCGTAAGCAAGCACGTTCCCGTTTCCGTCGATCGCCGGATGTAGCCCGGTCCCCTCGGATGGGCAGTTGAACAACCGTTTGTGTACGTCTTCGCCGCCGGGTATTTCGGCCCAAAGCGCGCCTTGCGACCAATCGAGCGTCCCGAAGTCGGTCATATAGATCGCCTGGTACGGGTGGATGAGGGTGTTCGGATTTTTGGAGCTCTGAAAGTCGTCCAGCGGCATCGGCAAAACCCCCCGGTTTTCGCCGGCATAGGCGATGCACGCGATTGCGATCTGCCGCATATTGCTGGCGCAGGCGATTTGCTGCGCCTGCCGGCGGGCCATGGCGAGAACGGGCATGAGGATCGAGATCAGCACCGTGATGATCGCGATGACCACCAGCAATTCGACGAGTGTAAAACCTCTGGAGCGACGCATGACTGCTCCTTCGCTTTCGGCCACACATCCGACACACCCCGGACCTCGGGACGGGACGGGACGGGACGGGACGGGAC
>DASRLH010000525.1:0-10529 GCA_035648595.1 Tepidisphaeraceae bacterium | reverse complement strand
GTCCCGTCCCGTCCCGTCCCGTCCCGTCCCGTCCGGTTGTCGGGATGCTCGGGTGGTTGGCCGAAAGTGAAGGAGCCGTCATGCGTCGCTCCAGAGGTTTCACGCTCGTCGAATTGCTGGTGGTCATCGGGATCATCGCGGTGCTGATCTCGATCCTCATGCCGGTGCTGGCGATGGCGCGGCGGCAGGCGCTGCAGGTGGCGTGCGCCAGCAATGTCCGGCAAATCACGCTCGCCTGCATCACCTATGCCCAGGACAACAAGAATATCCTGCCGATTCCGTACGTCGGATTTGAGGATGAACCATTTCTAAACACGCCCGTGCAACCGTTCCAGGCGATCGACATGGTGCAAGAGGGCATCTACGACTATGAGAACGGGACGCTCTGGGAATATGTTTCCCATGACGTGGATACGCGGCAGCGGCTGTTCAACTGCCCCGCCGACACCGAGCCCCGGCCACAGCCGAATGCCACCACTCACCGGAACTTCAGTTATACGCTCAATGAGTACCTGATGGAATCCGACGTGCGAACCATGACGAACGCCGTCTGGGGTGTACAAATCACGCGAGTGCGCGCTCCGACGCACAAAATACTGGTGACCGAAATGCAGGCGCCCGGCGTGGCTGCGGGAAATGTCACCGGGTGGGGATACGATCCGGTGTCGGGAAATTCGTTTCCCGTGCCGTTATTGACAACTCGGCATTCCGGGATGAGCAATGCGGGATTCGTGGACGGGCATGTTGAAAGGCTTGATCCTAATTTATTCAACGGGCTAAGGTGGGGGTATGGCGGCACGGGAATGTCGATAAACAATGCGAACACACTTCATTATTTGGATCTGCTCGATATAGAGGGCGGCGGTTTATAAGAACTTGCTTCGCTGGTCAATTTGCACCTCTGCTTCGCGTTGTTATGGCGGGCCGAGACGGTTGAAACGAAATCCGGGTTGTTCGCGGCAGATATTGCGCGCTTATGCGCGTACGTGATGCCACGCGCCAATCCCCTACTTATTTACTGGAGGCTCCATGCGGCTTTGGGAAAAACTGATGTGCGGGTTGGGGTACGCAATTCCGGTGGTACGCGGAATGGGTCGCGTGCCGGCGCCGCCCGCCGCCGGCGGGAAGCGGCGACGCGGCTCGAAGACGCGACCGATCGCCGAGGTCGTGGAATCCCGACTGTTGCTCTCGGCATTCTACTGCAACATAAGCGCCGTACCGACGCGAGCGCACACGAGCACATTCCAAATGGAGATTACTCCGACCGGCGGAACGCCCAGCAAGTACGTCATAAACTGGAACGATCCAGGCGGGATCAAATCCCAGACCATCAATTCGCCGGGCTCCGCGCCCTACCGGGCCACGCATCCATACACGGAGGCGTACACTGGTCCAATCACGGTGGTGGCAACGTCCACAACGAACGCCACCGCGACAGCATATTTCGCGCTCAGCTCGTCGTTCGGCAACTTCCAGGGGGTCCAAGGTACCGGCGCCGCAATCTATAACCCATATGGGAACACGATCAGCGTCGGGCAGACGTTTGCCGCGATGGATAACGTGAGCGGCGATGTGCTCAACGGCGACGTGTTCGTAGCCGGTGCGTACTCCATCGGGGCCGGATCATATTTCGGTGTCACCGCGTTCTTGAACGGCCAGGTGGATTCGCGATTCGGCAGCATCAATGGGGTGCAAAATAATGGCACGTTCGTCGTCCCCCAATTCGGTGGTGGAGGGGACGTGCCGCTCGCAATTTCTGTCGGGTCTAATGGCTCCAACGGGGTGATCGCCGTGGCCGGCAAGTGCGCGACCGGGTTTGCCGTTGCCCTGATTAGCACTGTGTATGACCAGCCGTCGAAAACATACGGCGTGTGGCTTTGGAATACGCCGTCTTACTTCGAGCCCGGCCAAGCCAATGGCGTGGAAGTGGACAGCACGGATGGCAATCACCTCGTGGCGGTTGGAACCGACGGCACGCACATCGTTGCGGCGGCAATGAACCTGGACGACGGAACCCCCTACAACGACGGCCTGGGTCATACCTGGGGTGCGACCGGCATCATCACCGTTCCGCTCAGCGCCAACGCCGTCAGTGCGACGGGCAATACCGTCGTTGAAGAGGACGAGGTTCCCGATACCCAGAATGGAGAGAATCTGATCATCATTGGCGGCGCGACCAATTGGCAGATTACCGCCTGCGGATGCACTCCCGAAAGCGGCAGCGATTTCACCCTCGTCGCTGTTGAGGACTATACCGGGACGATCGATACGGATCTCCGTACCAACATCGGCCTGGAGTTGACCGCTTACGGCAGTTGCGTGTTTTGCTCGCCATCGGTCGACAGCGTTTACTCGCTGGTGTTCTGGGACGACCCCGTGTCTGGATATGTGGTTGACGCCATCGGGCAGAGCACTGCGACGCAGGCAATCACGATTGCGCAGTACGCGCTGAACGTTCAAGGGGTGCCGACCGCCCTGGTCAGCGGGTTCGGACAGGCGGGCAGCGGGATCGCGCGGGGCCCCGCCGGAAACGCTTACGCCGCGGCGATCGTCAGCCCCACGACCGGCACGTTCGTGGTGACCGGAAGCACATACGCCGGCGGCGATATGCTGACCTGCCAATTCAACGCGTCAGGCGCGCTCGATACTACCTTCGGCAACGCGGGAGTCATGCAACAGGACCTTGGCACGACCTCCGCAAACAGCTACGACTTCGCCTACAGCGTGATCGTCACGACGATCGGGACGGACGGCTATGCGATTATAATCGACGGCAGCACCCTGCAGCCGGGCACCACCAAATACCAAATCGGCATGGCGGAATATCTGGACAGCAACCAGGTCGTGATTAGCTGAATATGACCACCCGTGCGCTGTCGCGCCACGGCGCGCCATTTTAGCCGCCGCCCGAAGGGCCGCGCTCATATATCGAGGCGCGCGTTCGCGCCGACTTCTTATGGAATGAGGCATTTCCCGATGTCGCTGCCTGATGCGCTTCGACCCCGCGATCAAAAGGCGCTCGCTGACTCCCAGGCGAGGCTGCGGGAGTCGCTGCGCGAGGGGCCATCGTCGGCGGCGGGCCGCCATCGCGTTGCCGTCGCCCTGCACCAGCAGGGGAAAATTGCCGAGGCGTCCGAGGCAATGCGCCAGGCCGTCGCGCTGGCGCCGCGTTCCGTTGGGTTGCGCGTGAACCTGGCGGCGATGCTCGGGCAGCTCGGGAAATTGGAGGATGCGCTGGCGGAACTGCGCGAGGCGATTCGGCTGGGCGGCGATCTGCCGGAACTGCATAACAACATGGGCGTGACGCTCGAAAAGCTGGGCCGCGTCGGCGAGGCGGCGGCGGAGTATCGACGGGCCGTTTCGCTGCGCGATGCGTATCCCGAAGCTCATTGCAATCTCGGCAACGCCCTGCGCAAGGCAAGCCGGATCGCGCAGGCGACAGGCGCGTATCGGCGGGCGCTTGCCCTGCGGCCCGGCTACGCCAAGGCATACGAGGGGCTGGCGGCGGCGGCGGCGGAAGCCGGGGACGCCGACGAGGCCGTCGCCTGCTACCGGAAGGTGGTAGAACTGGAACCGGCAAACGCGGGGGCAATCAGCGCACTGCTCTACGTGCTGCATTATTGCCCGGAGCAGAGCGCGCAGTCGCTGTTTGCCGAGCACCGGGAATGGGACATTCGATTTGGCGGAGCGGCGCGGGCCGGCGAAGAGCCAGTCCATTCGGGGGACAGGAATGTCCCCGCTCATGGACTTACGGCAGACACGAATGTCTGCCCCACCAGGCCGGAACGCGCGCGATCCAGTGCCGGCGCGAGCGACGTGGCAGACACGAATGTCTGCCCCACCATCGCCGCGCCAAGTAGATTGCGCATCGGCTATGTTTCGCCGGATTTCAGGGATCATACAGTCCCGCGATTCATCTCTGCCGCACTGGAGCATCACAACCGGGCCGGGTTCGAGGTGTTTTGCTATTGCGACGTGGAAAGGCCCGACGACACGACATGCCGTCTGCGCGGATGGGCGGATACATGGCGGGAGATTCGCGGGCTGGACGATCCGGCAGTCGAGGCGATCATCCGCGCCGACGCAATAGACATTCTGGTGGACCTGCGCGGGCACGGCGCCAACAATCGGCTGACGCTGTTCGCGCGCAAGCCGGCGCCGGTGCAGGTGAGCATGGTGGGGTATTTCAATACCACCGGCCTGCCTACCATGGACTACCGGATCACGGATGCGCACATGGATCCGCCGGGGCAGACCGAAGCGCTGCACAGCGAGAAGCTGGCTCGGCTGGCAAACTCCTGTTGGTGTTATACTCCCGATGCCGACGCGCCCGACGTTGCCGAACCTCCTTCGGTGCGTAACGGGTTCGTGACGTTTGGATCGTTGAACAAGATCGTGAAAGTATCCGAGCCATGCGCGCGGCTTTGGGCGCGGGTGCTTGAGGCGGTTCCCAATTCACGACTACTGCTGACCGCGGCGCAAACGGAAGATGGCGCGGCACAACATGGGCGAGCCGCCCATGCCACTCAAGATCGACGGGCCCAGCCAGCCGCGACGGGTTGCGCAACGATCCACGAGCGGCTGGCGCGGCTGGGCTTGCCGATGGATCGCGTGATTCTGCTCGGCAAGACCGGCTCGCGCCGGGAATATCTCGGACGCTTCGCCGGCATCGACATCGCCCTGGACACATTCCCCTTCTGCGGCATCACCACGACGTGCGACGTCTTGTGGATGGGCGTGCCGGCGGTAAGCCTGGCGGGGGAGACCAGCGTATCGCGGTCCGGGAAAAGCATCCTGCACGCGGCAAACCTGCCGGAATTGGCCGCTGCCGCGGGGGATGGATTTGTGCAAATCGCAGCCGATCTGGCCCGCGACCAAGCGCGCCTCCGCGAGTTGCGGATGACGATGCGAACGCGCCTGGTTGCCTCGCCGCTTCTGGACCACCGCGGCTTTGCCGCGAATCTTGAGTCGGCGTATCGGGGAATGTGGCGGGCGGGGCGCCGGGGCGAAAACCTTTAACGCGCGCCGCATTTTGTGCCATACCCTCTGTTCCTGGGCCGGAGCAAACCCCCGCCCCCACCCTCTCCCGGCGTGCCGGGGGAGGCGGACGGATTCGCCGAAGCTGTCGCTCACCCATTTCTAAAGCACTTTGTCGCCTGCGAACTCCCCTTTCCCACCGGTCGTTATTATAATGCCCGCGCACTGGACATGGCGAACAATGGATCGGATCAGAATAATGGTCGAGCAGGCCCCGGCGAAGTGCACCGCCGGCTTTTTGATCTCTTGCCCGCGCGGCGTCTTACCCTTGGAGTTTTCATGCCGACGTATGCTTATGAAGCGATGAATTCCTCCGGTCAGGAGGTCAAGGAAGAAGTGGATGCCTCTTCCAAGGAAGATGCGATCAAGCAGATTCGCTCCAAGGGGTACTTCCCCACGACCATTCGTGAGAAGGCGGCCAAGAAGCGGGTGGCCAAGAAGGCCGGCCCGCAATCCCAGACGCCGACCCGCAAGATGCCGATTTCGTTCGGCGGGGTGCCGCGCAAGCAGCTCGTCAACTTCACCCGCCAGCTTTCCACGCTTCAGGACGCCGGCCTGCCCATCCTGCGGTCGCTGCAAATCCTCGAACAACAGCAAAAGCCCGGCTTGCTCAAGGCCATCGTGGGCGGAGTCGGCGATGAAGTCGAATCCGGCGGCACGCTTTCCGATGCCATGGCCAAATACCCCAAGGCCTTCGACAAGCTCTACTGCAACATGATAAATGCCGGCGAGGCGGGCGGCGTGCTCGATCTCATTCTGGCCCGCCTTGCCGATTTCATGGAAAAGGCCGCCAAACTCAAAAAGAAGGTCATCGGCGCCATGATCTACCCGGCGGTGGTCATTTCCATCGCGGTGGGCGTGGTCACGATGATCATGATCTTCGTGATCCCCAAGTTCCAGCAGATTTTCACTGACTTCCATCTGGAATTGCCGCTGCCCACCAAGATTCTTCTGATATTGAGCCACTGGTTTGCCGTGCAATATGGGTGGGCATATGTGCTGTTTTCGCCCGTGTTCTTTGTCATCGCGTGGCGGCTGATTCGCATGGGCGAGGGGGGCCGCTACGCGACGGATGTCATCAAACTCAAAATCCCCATCCTGGGGATGATTTTGTCGAAAACCGCCGTCGCCCGCTTCACCCGCACCCTGGGAACGCTCATCAGCGCCGGCGTGCCGATTCTCGACGCGATCAACATCACCAAGGAAACATCCGGCAACGAAGTTTACATGCGCGCCCTCACCAAGGTGCACGATGCGATCCGCGAAGGCGAATCCATGGCCGACCCGCTGCGGGCCACGAAAGTCTGCGATGCCATCGTGGTCAACATGATCGACGTCGGCGAAGAGACCGGCGACCTGGACAAAATGCTGATGAAGGTCGCCGACAACTACGACGCCGACGTGGACATCCTCGTCGGCTCGCTGATCAGCATTTTGGAGCCGGTGATGGTGGTCGTGCTGGGCGTGATCGTCGGGTTCATCGTGGTGGCGTTGTTCATGCCGATGATCTCGCTGATCCAAGGAATGACGGCTTCGCCCAAGAAAAATTAAGATTGGGTATGAGATGCCAATGGGTTGTCGAAATCGTGGAAGAAGACCGCAACGTATCACGGGCGTCTCGCCCGTGCGGATGGCGCGGTAGTCGAGTAATTGCGATTTTCCCAATCTCAAAGTACCCGGCACGGGCGGGACGCCCGTGATACGATAAGGTTGTTCGGAAACGGAATTCGGCAATAGTTCGTTTTGAGGTTCTTGCGATGATGCAGACTCGACGCCGACGCGATGGGTTTACGCTGATCGAATTGCTCACGGTGATCGGAATCATCGTGATCCTGGTGAGCATCCTGCTCCCGGTGGTGTCGGCGGTGCGCAAGCGCGCCTACCAGACCAGCAGCGCGGCGATGATCAGCCGAATTTCAACGGCGATTCAGGCGTATTTCGCGGACTTCCAGGCGTATCCGGGGCCCGTGCCGGATAACATGATTTCGCCGAATCCTACGACGGGCATCACCGGAATTACCGGGAGCCTCACCTCTTCGGAAAACCTGGTGCTGGGACTGCTCGGCGGCCTGACGCCTACGCCAAGCACCCCCGGGAGCGTTACCTATTTGCCGCAACAAATCCTCGATCGCCGGGGGCCCAGCAGCCTCAACGCGAATTCGCCGCGGCAGTATGCATCATACATCAATGTGCAGAATAATGAGCTTTCGCCGTTTGATACCGGGAAAAAGGACTTCACCCCGTACAGCAGCCTTGCCACCAACGTCGTACTGACCGATCTCTCGCCCCCCAAAACATTTCCAAAGCCGACCGTCGCCGACACGACGGTGCCAGAATTCTACGATCATTTCCCGTCGCCGCGCCCGATCATTTACCTTCGAGCTCGAGTGGGCACGCCATTCATGTATCTTGGCTCTCCCGCGGGCGGAACGAAAGCTAAGCTCGACTATCAATATGATCCGGGTCAATTAACGCCGTATTGGATCGGTGGGACTCCCGGCAGTCTGTTTCCCACCATTCCTGATGTGGACCAGAATGCCGGTGTTGCCGTTTACCAGACACCCTTCGACTTCTTTAAACACCCGACGATTAACGACAGCCCAAACAGTAATCCCCTTCTCGCCCGCACCCCGCGCGGCAAAGACGCATATATCCTGATTTCAGCAGGCGCCGACGGCATCTACGGAACCAAAGATGACATCATCTACAGCAATTGAACCGACGTCGCGTCCGGCAGGGCGCGGCCCTCTTTCGTGGCACGGGCGTCTCGCCCGTGGCCGCGGTACCCCGGGGCGTTGGCCGGTGCTCCGGGCAAACCATCTCCAGCGCGGCGACCGATGGCTTGGCGCATGCGAAGAAGGCCGCGCTCCCGCGCCTTCGACCGGAGTACCGGTCGAACATCGCGGCGTACCGCGACTCCACGGGCGAGACGCCCGTGCCACTATTTTCGGTCACGCCCGCCCGGCGTTTACCCTGGTGGAAATGCTGGTGGTGATCGGCATCATCGTCATCCTGATTTCCATCCTGGTGCCGATGGCGCTTTATGCCAACAAGAGTGCCGTGCGAACGCGCATGCAAGCCGACCTGCACACGATCGGCAATGCCCTGGAGGCATACAAGGAGGATTTCAAGGACTATCCCCGGCTGGGCTACATGACCGCGTCTTCCCCGCAATCGCCAACCGCGTCTTCGGGTGCCGTGCTGCTCTGCTGGGCCCTGGTGGCGCCGGGGCCGCTAAAGGAGGATGGAGTGAATGGGCCGGGCTTCACGATTCGCACCGGCGCGCAGGCGCGTCAATCGTATTTGGCGCTTTCGTCATTCCGTATCGGCCTGTCGGTTGACACCGCGCCCAAGCCGCCGCCCGCCACGCCCCTGCCCCTCAGCGACCTCACCGCGACCATCAACGACCGCTACGACCACCCGATTCTGTACTTCGCCGCCGCTCCCGGCACATCGCCCGAGACGGCGTATGTGCAGGATTACGCGACCCCCGCGCCCGGCGCCAGCAACGCCGCGCCCGTGCCGGCACTAAATTTCGCGGACAACAAGAACTTAAAAGGGGCGCTCGGCCCGCTTTTGCCGCTCCGCGACATGCAGTCCATACTGGGCGCCTATGACCCCGCCACCGGAATCGCCGGCGGCGTAATCGACCTTGCAAAAGGCGAAAAGGCGATATACACCGGCCAACCCTATGTCCTTTGGGGCGCGGGACCCGATGAGGTATTCGGCATTAAGAAAGTCGGAAGCGGCGGCGCGGGTCCCGACGCGGGCGAATCCGATGATGTGACAAATCTCACCCCGGAAGTTTGGCACGGGCCGATTCCAAAGGGCGCTTATCCTTGAGGAATGTAGATTGGCAACTAAATAGGCGTGCGCAACTACGCGCTCTTGGTCCGTGGCATAGCCGGCAGGGTGTCAGGCCGGGAAATGCAACCTCAACCGTGACACGGGCGTCCCGCCCGTGCGTGTTGCATCGGGCCTTCACCCTCCTCGAAATGCTCACCACCGTCGCCGCCTTGGTGATCGTCCTTGGATTGATGGTCAGCCTGGCCCGGCATGTGCGCACGGCTTCGGCGCAGGATCTCACCAAGGACCTGTTGCACCGGCTCGATGTGCTCATGGATCAATACGAGCAGCGGCATCACCAGTTGCCGAACATCGCCGCATTTATTGATCCCAAACACGCCGCCGACCCTCTCGAATCGGCGCTGCAACACGCGGCATTGGAAAACAATCGGCAGATGCTGATGGCTCTGCGCTCCGAAGCCGTCGCCGGGGGATCGGATGCCTTCGGCGGCTTGCCGGACGCGGTGTATGATGAGGACGCCATCCGCGATGCCTGGGGCACGCCGATCGTTTACATGCCCGCCATGCACCCGGCGTTTGGCATGGCGCCGCAGAACCGCCGATTCTTCTTCTCCGCCGGGCCTGATGGGCGGTTCCTCACGCAGGAAGATAACCTCTACAGTTACGAGGAAAACGGGAAAAGCAAGTAATATCGGCCGTCGCCTTGCGGGAGCAAAAAATCCGAAATCCGAAGCACGAAATCCGAAACAAATCCAAATCTCAAAGAGCGGAAAATCCAAAAAAACGGGAACGCGGTTTTGAGCTTTGAATTTTCCTAGTTTGAATTTGTTTCGGATTTCGTGCTTCGGATTTCGGATTTTGGAGCGTTGGATTTCCCGCCCCTTTCGCGTCTTTGTGCGTTTGTGGCCAGCCCTACCCACTGGACATCGCGAAGAATTGGGGCAGACGGGGGTGCCCAAGGAGATGGCCGTGAATCGAAGCCGCAAAGCATTTACGCTGCTGGAGTTGCTGACCGTCATCGGCGTGATCCTGGTGCTGATGACGATCGCGGTGATCGGGTTCAACCACGTCGGCCGCTCCGCCACCGTCCGCACGACCGGCGTCGCCCTGGAAAACGCCAAGGGGCTGATCGGGGAATATGAGACGACCTCGACGGTCTTCACGCTGCTGGCCGGGAAAATGCCGGGGGTGGATATGTCAAATCCCTTTCCGTTCGCGTACGGCGGTACCTTGGGGGATGTCACAGCCGGCGGAGCTGATCGCTATGGCCTGGCGGTGCAAAACACCTGCTATATGATGAACATTCTGGCGCGGCTGCCGCATAACAAGCAGGCGATTTCGCAGTTGCCGGGCAAGGCGATGCTCCTCGGGCCCGACGGCCAGGCGCTCCAGGGCACTGCGTTCACGCCCCCCCTGCCGACGACAATCAACCCCCCCATGTGCCTGGTCGATGGCTGGAACAACCCGATCATCTTCGTCCCGCCGGCCGGCCTGATCGTGAGCATCAAGAACCAGGGCCAGACGAGCGGCCCCGCCCAGCAATACCTCGTGCGGACATCGGGCATGACCAAATACACCAGCAACGGCAACGGGCCAAAACTCCTGCCCACCGACCGCCCCTTCTGGGCCTCCGCCGGCCCCGACGGGAGCTTTAGCAACGGCGACGATAATGTGTATTCGTTTAA
>DASRLH010000524.1:0-2940 GCA_035648595.1 Tepidisphaeraceae bacterium | reverse complement strand
CGACGCCGCCGCATGCGCGCATGGAACCGCCGTCGCTGCGATCCCCTGCCTATTGTCCACGCTCTCCCTTGGCTCATTGGAACCCATTCGCGTAAACTTGCCATATCCCGGACGCCTGTGGCGGGACGCCCGTGATACGTTCACGCATTCTCTCCCGCGAGCCCCCCACATGGTTCGCTTCGTCAGCCTCGTAGGGTTCGCTTCAGCGAACGCGGTACTTGGACCGGCAGCCGCAAAAACCGCGTCCGCTGAAGCGGACCCTACGATTAGCGAATTGCGACACTCTGCCTTGGTGAACCCAGCAAGATCGCCGACCCTCGGCAGATGGGCGTGCGCGGATTTCCGGACAGGCGTAACGTTGACATCCAAGGGTTTGGTGGGGCAGTCATTCCTGTCTGCCCGAATCCGCGAGTGCGGGGCATTCCTGCCCAGCCGCGCGAATTCGAATCGGTTCGGGAGGACAGGAATGTCCTCCACTCACCGATTCGCCGGCAGACAAGAATGTCTGCCCCACCCTCCGCCAATGCCCCTCCCGGGGAATTGGGCAAACCTCGGCAGATCGAGGCGGGACGTAAATCGCAATCGACCGCCGGGGCTGTTAGTACACATCCCGCTGATACCGCCCCGCGCGGGTAAGCTCGGCCACATAGTTATCCGCCTCCGCTGGCGACATTCCCCCGTGTTCGGCGACGATCTGGCGGAGGGCCTTGTCCACGTCGGCGGCCATTCGCTGGGCGTCGCCGCAGACGTAGAAATGCGCGCCTTCGGTCAGCCACTGCCACATCATCGCGCCGTTTTCGATCATGCGGTGCTGGACGTAGAGCTTCTTTTCCTGATCGCGGGAGAAGGCGGTGTCCAGGCGGGTGAGGATGCCGTCGCGCTGATATTGGTTCAGTTCCTCGCGGTAGAGGAAATCGCAGGCGGATCGCTGGTCGCCGAAGAGCAGCCAGTTTTTTCCCCGGCAGCCCGCCGCCGCGCGTTCCTGGAGGAACGACCGGAACGGCGCGATACCCGTGCCCGGCCCGACCATAATCACCGGCTGCTCGGCGGCCGGCAGCCCAAACTTATGCGATGGATGTACAAATACCCGAACCGCCTGTCCCGGCTGCAGGCGCCCGCACAAAAAAGCAGAGGCGATGCCCGCGCAATCACGCCCCGCGGAGTTGGCGTATCGCACCGCGCCCACCGTTAAATGCACCTGCCCCGGATGCGCGCGCAGGGAGGAGGAAATCGAATAGAGCCGGGGCGCCAATGGCGAAAGCGTCGCCACGAAATCACCGGCGGCCGGGCGGGCCGAGCGGAACTTGCGAAGCAGATCGAGCACATGAAGGTCGCCCGCGCCGTCCTCACTGTCGCGCAGCGCCTGCAAGGCATCGCGCTCGCCGGGATCGGTGGCGCATCGGGAAAGAATGTCCAACAGGTCCGGCGTGGGGCGGGTGACGGTGAATTCGCGCAGCATCGCTTCGCGCAGGCTGATGGGCTGGCCATCCCAGCCGGGCACGTCCTCGGCGCCGGTGGCGCCAAGGGCGTCGAGCACCTCGCTGACGAGTTGCGGGCAATTCTCGGGGAAAACGCCCAGCGCGTCGCCGGGTTTGTAGGCGATGCGGCTGTTGCGAAGGTCGATGACGATCTGCCGAGTGTCCTTGGCGGATCCTTCGCCGTTGAGTTTTCTGGAATACGCCAGCCGCGCCGGAAACGGATTGTTGCGCTCCCAGGTTGCCGGAGTATGTTCATCCGCAACGGCAGTAGGAGTTGGCGCGGCTTTGCGCACGCCCACCTGCGCGGCCGGCACGACGTTCCTGGGGGCCGAAGCGATGATTTGCTTGAGCATGCGCGACGTGTCGCGCCCGCCGGGCGTGCAGCGCGTGAGGTCTTTTTCCTCGCCGCGCGCAATCGCCTCGCCGTACGTCTGGCAGACGTATCCGCAGGCGCCGCAATCGAGCTGCGCCATCGCGGCCATCAGCTTTCGCTCCTGGGGCTTTCCATCGGCGAGTTTGAGCCGCTCGCCCATTGGAAGAGCCGGATCGTGCCAGGGGAATTGCTCTTCCTCGGCTTCGGCTGAAGTTGGCGCAAAATCCACTTCATTGGCGCTTAAATCCTTCGCATCCGTCGAGGGGCTTGCGGAAGCAGTGTGTCCATAAAGCCCGGCGAAAAATCCATTAAGCCACGCCCGCTGCGGCGCGGTGAACGGTGCGTTTTCCGGGAGCGTCGGAACGACCGGGCGGCGGGTGCAATCGACGGGCGGACGAGCGGCGGAGAAATCATCGTCGTCATCAAATCACCGTTTGTGCATCAAAGAGCGAGCGAAGCTGATCGGCGGGGTGGCGCTTCACGAAATCACCAAACGCCTCGCCGGCATCGGCGCGATGTTCCAGGTAGGCCCGGAGGATGCGCTCGATGGTGGGGGCGGCCTGGTCGGCGGGCACGTCGCGATACATCTCGCGGCCAATCTGCTGCCGGGCTCCGAACCCGCCGCCGACAAACACGTGATACCCCTCGACCAGATCGTCGCCCACCGACACCTTCGTTGCGATCAGCCCCACATCGCCGATGTAGTGCTGGGCACAGGAGTGATGGCAGCCGGTCAGATGAATATTCACGGGTTGGTCCAGCTTCATTCTCGCTTCGAGATAATCGGCGATTTGCAAAGCATGTGCCTTGGTGTCGGCGGCCGCGTACTTGCACCCGGCGCTCCCGGTGCAGGCCACCAGCCCAGCGCGAAAAGCCGTCGAATTCCAGCTAAAACCGATGTTTTCGATCTCCCGCTTCACCGTTTCTTGATCTTCGATTCTCAAATCCGGTAGTCCCTCACGATGTTGGCAAGACTTTCACGCCATTTTGAGCATCAAGGGCTGATCTTATGCGTATTTCCTGTTCTTCCACCCAGATCGCGCGCTGCCATGGGGCGGCATGCACTGGGCTCATCACATAGCGTTGCAT
>DASRLH010000523.1:0-31561 GCA_035648595.1 Tepidisphaeraceae bacterium | reverse complement strand
CATCGGACGCCCGAGCCATGCCTGCATAAATCCAACCTCAACCGCCGCGCAGCGTCCTCAAGTCTGCTCGGCAAACAGGAAAATTCATCGCAGCGTCGAATTTTTACCCTTGACACTTAACACAGCCGCTCCGCGGTTATCCTCTCTGCCTTCATCCTCTCCCCTCAAAGTTCCGGCACGTCTACCCATCGGCGTTCGGTCCAGCTTTGGATGCCCAGTTCCGCCAGTTGCACGCCTTTGGCGCCTTCGCGCAAAGTCCACGGGAATGGCTCATCGAGCGCGACGTGCCGAAGGAACAGTTCCCATTGGATCTTGAAGGCGTTGTCGTACGTCGTCGCATCGGGAACCTTCTGCCAGCCCTCGTAAAAGTTGATCGGCTGGGGCGTGTCGGGACTCCAGATCGGCTTTGGCGTTTCGCTGATGCTCTGTACCCACGCCTCGCGCAGGCCGGCGACGCACGAGCCGTTGGTGCCGTCCACCTGAATCGTCAACAGATCATCCCGGCGGACGCGCACGCACCAACTCGAATTGAATTGGCAGAGTGTGCCGTCTTGCAGGCGGAAGATGGCGTAGGCGGAATCGTCGGCGGTGGCGGTATAGACTTGCCCGGCTTCGTCGATGCGCCTTGGAATGTCAATGTTGCCGCAGGCGACCAGCGACGCGATGGGGCCAAACAGATTGGCGATGACGTACTGCCAATGGCAGAACATATCGATGATGATCCCGCCGCCGTCTTCCTTGCGGTAATTCCAGCTTGGGCGCTGCGGCGGCTGATCGCCGATTTCTCCGGTGAAGACCCAATAGCCAAACTCGCCGCGCACGGAGAGCAGCTTTCCAAAAAAGCCCTGCTGGCGGAGCATCTTGATCTTGCGCATGCCCGGCAGCCAGAGCTTGTCCTGCACCACGCCGTTCTTCAGGCCCGCGTCTTCACAAATTTCCGCAAGATGAAGCGCCTGTGCGGTTGTGGTGGCGGTGGGCTTTTCGCAATAAATCGACTTACCGGCGTTCACCGCCATCTCCACGAATTGCCGGCGTTGCAATGTGCCCGAGGCGTCGAAAAAGATGGGGTAGCTGTCATTATCGAGCGCGCCGTGCAGATCGGTGGTGTACTTCAGCGGCTTGCCGATGATGGCCGGGCCGTGCGCCTCGGCAAGGGCTTTGAGTTTCTGAATATTGCGGCCCGTCAGGATCGGATCGGGCATGAGGCGCAGGTTATCGCTGACGTGTATGCCGCCCTGTTTGATGATGGCCAGGATCGAGCGGATAAGGTGCTGATTGGTTCCCATGCGGCCGGTGACGCCGTTAAGGATGATGCCCAGGGTTCGGGTTTCCATGATCGGGAATTATCCCGGTTAGCCGCATGGCGGCAACCGCCTCCAGGTCGGCCAGCCGCTTGTCGCGCGTGGCGCGGAGGTCGGCGACGCCGCGCTGGATCGAGATCAGCGAGCGCTGGCTGTCGAGCAGATCGAGCAGCGAGGCGCGGCCGGCTTCATACGAAGATCGCTCGACGGTGACGATTTGCCGAGCGCGGGGAAGAAGCGATTGCTTGAAAAGCGCAAGCTGCCGATCCGCGTCGCGCAGCGTCGAAAGATCGAGAACCACGCGGGCGTTGAGGTCGTTAGCCGATTGGCGGCGCATAGCCTCCGCGGCGCGGAGGTTGGCCTGGGCCTGCGCGATGGCGGCGTCAATCGCCTCGTGGCGCAGCAAGGGCACGGTGATCATGCCGCTGAGGCTTTGGGTGATGCCTTGCAGATCGGAGGCGGCGCTCAGGGAAAAATCGGGGAAGTACTGGAGGCGGGCCAGTTGCAGGCCGTCTTGCCGCCCGCGGATTTCGGAAGCCAGCGCGGCCAGATCGGGATTTCGCTTCGCGGCAAGATCGAGAAACTGCTGATCCGAATAAGCGATGGCTCCCGACGTGGGAAACTCATCGGGAACCGCCAGCAAGGCATCGGGCGGCCGCGAAAGAAGCGCGTTGAGCGCCGACCGCTGCGCGGGAAGCTGAGCCTGCATGGCGGCGATTTCGTTTTGTGACAGGTCGAGTTCGTTGCTCGCCTTGAGCACATCCGGCTGACCCGCCGCCCCGGCACGGTTGCGAGCTTCGACGACCATCGAAGTGGTCCGCAACAACTGCACATTGGATTGTTCCAAGGCAATGAGCTCGCCGCTCAAGGCGTAGTCCTCATAGGCAGAGATGACGTTGGCGCGCAATTCATACTTTGCCTTCACGAATCGCAAGCCCGCCGCTCGGGCATTTTCCAAAGCGCGACGGGCGGCGGCGGACAGCTTGGAGGGCCAGACGATGTCGTTCATCGGATCGTTGGCCGCCGTTAGCGTGGTGCGGCTCAAAGCTGCAGCGCCGTTCACCAAATTCGCGCCGGCATACACCACCAGGTTCGTGGCCTGCGTCCCATCCTGGGGAATCTGCTCGATCGCCGACCGCCATTCCCAATACTGTTGCTCAAGGCCGGCATTGGCCAGAAGTCCCCGCTTAATAAGGTCATCCAGCGACGGATGATCCGAAAGCGGCGGGAGTTGGCGCGATTCGAGGCGATGCGCGTATGGCTTTCCGACATTCAGGGCGGCCGAACGCTCCGATGCTTCGCCGGGGGGATGAACGGTGCAGCCCGGGAGGGCGACAAATAGCAGAGGCAGGATCGATAGCAGCGCGCCTGCACGAGTTGGCGCCAAGGCCCACCACGCAGGGTCCGCTTGAGCGGACGCGGATCGCGCGGGGCAAGCCGTGCCGCTCCTTTCCCCTCTCCCGGTACTCCGGGGGAGGGTAGGGTGGAGGTCTTCTTTCCTCGGGCCCTGCGGTGAAACCCCCCACCCCAACCCTCCCCCGGAGTACCGGAGGAGGGAGAAGAGCCGGGCCCTCGGTTGGAAAAACCGGAGTATCCGAGCGAGCGCGCGAGGTTGTTTTTCGTCGACGATCATTTGCCGTCCCGGTTCGCATTCCCGTCGACGGGCGCGACGACTGGCAGTGCGAACGCGCGCGGCGGCTGCGCCGCCGACTCCCGCAACGTCATTCCCTTGGCGATATAAAAAATCGCCGGGTAGATGAGCAATTCCATGAGGAAGCTGGTGAACAATCCGCCGAGCATGGGAGCGGCGAGGCGGCGCATCACGTCCGCGCCGGTGCCGCTCGCCCAGAGCAGCGGGACCAGGCCAATGAAGGCGGCGGCCACGGTCATCGTCTTGGGGCGGATGCGCTTCACCGCGCCATCATGCACGGCATGCCAGAGGTCCTGCCTGTTTCGCATCCGGCCCTGCGCCTTGAATCGCTCGAAACTGTTGTCCAGGTACAGCAGCATGACCAGCCCCGTCTCGGCATCAAGGCCGGCCAGGGCGATGATCCCCACCGCGACCGCGCCCGACCAGTGATAGCCCAAAAACCAGAGCAGCCAAATCGCCCCCACAAGACTGAACGGCACTGCCAGGATCACCAGCAACGTGCGGAAAATGCTCGCCGTCGCAAGATATAGCAATACGACGATCAGCAGCAGCGTCAGGGGAAGAGCCCAAATCAGGCGGCCAAGCGTCTCCTGAATCTGCTCGAACTCCCCGGACCAACTGAGGGTGTAACCCGCCGGCAATGTCAATTTCTCGGCAAGCAGCCGGCGGGCTTGCGCGACGTAGCTTCCGACGTCGCTCTTGGGAACGATGTACACCAGCGTGCGCGGCCGCCCGCCCTCGCTGTTGATCATCGGCGGGCCGGGGTTGATCTTCATGTCGGCTAACTCTCCCAGCGGTATCTGCGCGCCCGTCGGCGTCGGCACCAAAACCTGCCTGAGCATCGAGGGATCATCCCGCAGATCGCGCGCGTAGCGGAGATTGATCGGATAGCGTTCGAGACCTTCGACGGCAGTGGACAGCTTCATGCCGCCGATCGCGGTGCGGATCACGTCCTGCACGTCGCCCGTCGTCAGGCCGTAGCGAGCAGCGGCCAGGCGGTTGATGTTGATGTCCAGATATAAGCCGCCGAAGGCTCGGTCGGGATCGGCGCGCAGCGTCTGCGGCATTTGCTTGAGCAGCGCCGCGGCCTGGTCGGCCAGGTTTGAGAGGGTTTGGAAATCCGGGCCGGTGATTTTCAGACCCACGGGGGATTTGACGCCGGTCGAGAGCATCTTGAGCCGATTCTCGATGGGCATGGGCCAGAGATTCCCCAGGCCCGGCAGATGGACCGTCGCGTCCATGCCCGGGTATTTGCGGCCGTCGGCGTCCTGCCAGCCGTTCACCAGTTCGCTCATCGTCAGCCGGCGCTGGCGCGGCCAGAAAGTGTGATGCAGCGGCCAGGTGAGCCAATTGGGAAGCCGATCGAACCAATAGGATGCGCTGCGCGTGCGCCATTGGGAGCGGTCGGTATTGAGGCGCACGACGGTTTCGACCATGCCCAGCGGCGCCGGATCAGTGGCGGTGTCGGCGCGGCCGATCTTGCCGTACACGCTGAGCACTTCGGGGAAGGTCTTGATGAGCTTATCAGTTTGCTGAAGCACCTGCCGGGCCTTGGTGATGCTGATGCTCGGATCGGTGGTGGGCATGTAGAGCAAATCGCCCTCATCCAGCGGCGGCATGAACTCACTGCCCAACCGCAACGCCGGCCAGACCGCCGAAACGATAAGCAACAATGCGACAATCAGCAGCGGCCATCGAAAATAAATCGCGCCCCGGAAGAACGGATCGTAGATGCGTTGCAATGCCCGGCTGATGGGGTTGCGGTCTTCATGGATGATGCGCTGCGGCACCAGCAGCATTCCCGCCAGCACCGCCCAGCCGATCGCCAGCCACCACCGATGCGGCATCGTTTGCGGCAACACCTCCGGCAGCAGCCACAGCGCGATTGCCGGGAGCAGCATCGCCGACAGTGTGATCAGCAGATTGATCTTCCATCCCCAGGACTTTGGCAAAACCCGCGCGGTGATGAAGTAGACCATCAGCACCGGAATGATCGTCACCGACAACAGCGCGGCGGCGGCCATCGCGAAGGTCTTGGTAAAGGCCAGCGGCCGAAACAATCGGCCCTCCTCGCCTGTGAGCACGAACACGGGCAAGAAGCTCACGGTGATGATCAGCAGGCTGAAAAACAGACTCGGGCCGACTTCCGTGGCCGCCTCCAGAATGATCTGGCTTCGTGGGCGCGGCGCGGCGCCGCCAGAAACGCGCTCTTCCTCGCGGTCCAGGTGCTTGTGGGCGTTTTCGACCATGATGATCGCGCTGTCGACCATCACGCCGATGGCGATTGCGATCCCGCCCAGGCTCATGAGATTCGCGCTGACGCCGACCAGATACATAATGAGCAAACTCGCCAGCACACTGGTCGGCACCACGAAGATCGCCACCAACTCACTGCGGGCATGAAGCAGAAACAGGATGCAGACCAGCCCGACGACGATCATTTCCTCAATGAGCGTGTGGCGAAGCGTATGGATCGAGCGCTCGATGAGCTCTGAGCGGTCATACGCGGTCTTGAGCATGACGCCCGGCGGCAGGCCCGATTCCAGTTCGCTCAGGCGGGCCTTGACATCCGCAATAACCTGAAAGGCGTTGGACCCGTAGCGGGCCACGACGATGCCGCTGACGGCTTCGCCCTGCCCGTTCCATTCGCCGATCCCGCGCCGCTGTGCGCCGGCGATTTGCAGGGAGGCGACATCGCCGAGCATGATCGGCGTGCCGGTGGCTTTATCGACGCCGACCGGCACCTTCGCCAGGTCCGCCAGGCCGTGGAGATAAGCCCGGCTGCGGACCATGTACTCGTTCTCGCTCATCTCCAGCACCGAGCCGCCCACATCGTTATTCGAGCGGCGGACGGCGTTCTCGATGTCTCCGATGGGAAGGTTGTACGCCAGTAGGCGCTGGGGCTTGAGAACGATCTGATATTCCTTGACGAACCCCCCGATGGACGCCACCTCCGCCACGCCCTGTACGCGCTTCAACGGGTATCGCAGATACCAGTCCTGCAAGCTGCGCAGGCTCGCCAGATCCTGATTGGAGGAGAGCAGCGGCTTGCCGGTGAGCGGGCAGGGGCCGGCATGGTCAAACGCGCGCACCTTCGCCAGGGCCGCGCGGCGATTGGCCGGCGCATCCGATGGCTGGGCATACCACTTGTCGTTTTGAACATCGTGCCAGATTCCCTGGGGATGATCGGGGCAGTAATAGCCGGGAAACAGCACGTATTGGTAGACCCATCCCACGCCCGTGGCATCTGGCCCCAACTTGGGCTCCACGCCCGGCGGCAGCAGGCCCTTTGCATAATTGAGATATTCCAGCACGCGCTCGCGGGCGGCGTGAAGGTCGGTGCCATCGGGGAAGATGATGTAGACCATTGAGGTCTCGAACATGCTCACCCCGCGCACCGCCTTGGCGCCGATGCCCGAGAAAGCCGTCGACAGCGGATACGTGACCTGATCTTCCACCACGTTGGGCGCCTGGCCGGGATAGTCGGTGATGACGATCACCTGCGCATCGGAAAGATCGGGGATGGCGTCGATGCTGCCACGAAGCATCGCCCAGACGCCCGACACCACCAGCGCGCCGGTCAGCAGCAACACCAGCAGCTTGTTGCGGATCGAAAACTCGATGAGGCGGGCGATCATGTTTGGCTTGGAGATCGTGACACGGGCGTCCCGCCCGTGCCCACGGCCTAAGAGTATGAAAACCACGGTATTTAGTGACTTATGGCAACACGCACGGGCGGGACGTCCGTGTCACGATTGCGCATATTGGTTTCGAATTCACTCGATTTTATTTGGACCCCGCCAAGGCGTCGATGAGCCGGTCGCTGACGCTTCCAAACGCAGCCCGCGCTGCTTTAAGATCGCTGGCTTGCGCCAGCTTCGCGGCGTCGGCGCGCAATCCGGCATACGGGTCGCCGACGAGTTTGTCGGTTGTCGCGGCGAAGGCATGCGCGGCCGCCGGATCGAATTGGCCTGCGCCCAGCCTGTTGGCCAAGATGAGGTACGCGTTCACGACCGGCGCCAGCGGCTTTCCCGGCGTCGGCGCGCGGAGGGTCCCCCGCACGTTGCCGCAGGTCGCCATTGCCGGGCCCAGATAGGGGTTGGCGATGTCAGTGCCGATTTGCAGCCAATTCTTTTTGGCCATGGGGCAGTACGCCACCGACAATTGCTTTGGCATTGGAGCCATGTCGGACCGGGGCATTGGCTGCGTTTGCGGCGCTGGCTCCATGTCGGGCATCGGGCGCATGTTCGGCATCATCCCCGTGTTTGGCATCGGCTGCGTTTGCGGAATTTCGGAATCTTGCGTCGTCGGAGCAGTGACAGGCATAAGCTCGGCCAATGATGGCGGCGCGGTGGAAGTAGCTTGCGGGGCTCCCAGTGAATTTGCCGGCCCTTCGGCGAATTTCTGTGTCGCCTCGATCGTCCGGCTCTCCACGTCCATCAGAAACTGCCCGCTGGTCACGACGATTTCGCCCGGCGCCAAGCCCTGGACGATTTGCACGAGATCGTCATCCCCCATCAATCCCATGCGCACTTTTCGCGGCGTGAAATGGCCGTTGGCGTCGGCGATGAAGGCGATTTGCCGAACGCCGGTGTCGATCACCGCTTCGCGGGGAACTTGTATCGCGTCTGCAACGGGTTGGGTTTGGATGTCGGCGCCGGCATACATGCCGGGCTTGAGCGCGAAGTCGGGATTGTCCAACGTCATGCGAACGCTCAGCGTGCGGGTCATGTGATCCAGATGCGGATAGATGAAGCTGATGGCGCCTTTCCAGGTTTTGCCGGGCATGGAATCCACCGTCGCCCGAACCGGCTGGCCCATTTTGATCCACGGAATCTGCTCTTCATAGACCTGCGCATCGAGCCACATTTTCGAATGATCCTCGATGCGCAGGAGCTTGGTCATCGGCTGCACCGCCGAGCCTTCGACGATGGCCTTGTCCTGCACATGGCCCGTCGCGGGGCTGCGGAAGGGAATGTCCTTGGGAGGATGATCGGCCTTCGCGATCGCGGCGATGTCCTGCTCGGCCACGTCCCAGAGCCGGAGCTTGCGGCGGGCAGAGTCGATCATGTTTTGCGCCTCGCGGCGTAGGGCGGGGCTGGCATTTGCCGGGAGTGCGCCTTGAGATTTCGTCGCGGAAATCAGTTCTTCCCCGGCGACTTGCAGATCGGGGCTGTAAAGGTCGAACAGCGGCTGGCCGCGCGTGACGTGCATGCCGTTCTCGTTGACATACAGCTTGTCGATCCACCCGCCGACTTTCAGGCTGACATCGTACATGCCCGGCTCGGGCGTCTTGAGAACGCCGACGGCACGCAATGATCTGACAATCGGCCCGCGCGTCACCTGCGCCGTCCGCACGCCCATGTTTTGCACGACCGCCGGGTCGATCGTCACACCAGGCCCGGCTTGGTCCGCATAGACCGCCACCAGGTCCATCCCCATCGCGCTCACGCCGGGCTTATTGGAAATGGATGATGGACCGAGCATCGGATCCCACCAATACAGGATATTGCGTTCCCCGGTCGCGGACGCCGATGAACCCAATTTCATCGGCGTGAGCGCCATGTGGCAGATGGGGCAGTTGCCGGGGTGGTCTTGGATGATCTGTGGGTGCATGCCGCAGTGATAGAGTTGTTTGGAGGGCGATGGTTTCGCAGTTTGTGTGGTCGCTTGTTGGGAAGGGGATGCCTTGGAGCTGGCGATGGCCATGTCCAGGCCAATGCCGACGCCGACCAGTCCAGCGAGTCCAAGCACCATCGCGGTGATTGTCGCTCTGGTGTTTTTCATGATTCGTGAACTCCACGAGGCGTGAGTGGACGAGAACGCCTCGTCGTATCACGGGCGTCTCGCCCGTGCTGAGTGTTTGGTGTTAGAAAAATCGCAGTTCCTCGACCGCTCCGCCATCCGCACGGGCGAGACGCCCGTGATACGACAACCGCAGTCGCGGATTGCATCCAGCACCCGATTGCTTGGCTTCTTTCTGTGCAGTTCGTTCAAAACCGCACTTTCCCCGCCACGTCCATCAATCGCTCGGCGGGCAGTTGTCCGATAAGGCAAAGCCAGCGGCCTTGGCGCTCCGTCATGACCATGTGCAGTTCGCCGACCGTTTGCACGCGGTAGGAAATGCCGGCGCGCGTGATGACCTCGGCGGGGGGGAGTTGCATGTCGGCGGCGTTAGCGACGGCCAGCGTGATCGGGATGCCGGCCTCCTTGTCCTTGAGCAGCAGGCAGGCCATTTTCTTGTCGTGCACGGACTTCATGCAGCAGGCCATCACATGCTCGCGCGGCATTTGCGGCAGGGCCGGAGCTCCGGGCGTCTGCTGGTTGAGCATGCGGTTGGCGGCGTCGATGGAATCGACCTGCATAACCGGAATTTTGCCGGATACGATGTCGCGGTGAACCTGCGCCATCTGCGCCGCCGACGCCAGCGCGGGGCCGCCGGTGGAGAGGAGCAACACAATCGCCGCGATCCCGCCGAGCAGCACGAAGCTGGCGGCGATGGCGCGCAGGGGCGCGAGCCATCGGGCATGCAAAGGGGTTCGCGGCGGGGCTGCCCGTTGCGAGAGCTTGCTTGCCAGCGCGTTCTCAAGCCGCGATGCGTCGATGGGCGCCGCGCGCAGGCGTCCCAGCCGTTCGCTCATCGCCTGCTGCCAGGCCTCTTCGTTTGTGTCGTCATATTGAGAATTCATGATTCCTCCCATGGGAGGTTGGCGTTTGCACTGCGGGGCGGCTTGTCATCGCCCTTGGCCGGCGATTCGTTTACACTCGCCGTCGTCGGATCGCCGCGCACCCATCCGCGATCGCGCGCCATCGGCAGGAGCAGTGTGCGCAGCATCCCCCGGCCGCGATGGGCGCGGGACTTTACGGTGCCGATCGGGACATCCAGAATTTGAGCCGTATCCTGCTGATCCAGGCCCTGCACATCCACCAGCAGCAAGGTCCAGCGAATGTCATCGGGCAACTGCTTTAACGCCGCGATGATCTGGTCGTCTGAAAACGCATCGAGTATTTCCCGCGGATGACTCCATTGATCATTATCGGACGGCTTTTCTGCCGAAGGCTCGGCGGGAAGATCCGCCAGTGCCAGTTGCGGCCGGCTGGCCGCCGTCCGGCGGCGATCCAGCCAGGTGTTGCGAAGGATCGTCAACAGCCATGCCTTGACGTTCGACCCGGCCTCCAGTCTGCCGGTCCTGGTGAAGGCCTTGAGCAGCGTCTCCTGCGCCAGGTCGTCGGCGTCGGCGCTGGCATGCGTCAGAAATTGTGCGAAACGCAGCACGTCCGTCCGGTGCGGCCAGACAAGCTCATAAAAACGCCGGGTTGCCGGATTCTGCTCCAAATCCTTCCCTGAGGCGCCGGACGGCCTTCTATAATGATTAACGTATGACGTTCGCCGAAAGGTTCAATCGAATTATCCCAACACGGGCTGCGCATGGCCGGCTGATCCGGGCACGTCCTGTAATTCAACGCGAATTCCGTTCTTGCCGCGCGCGGCGAAATCGACGCGGACGGTGAGGGCGTGAACGCCGACGGGAAGATCCAGGGGCATGTCCGTTTTGGGCTCGGTTCGCTTTCCATCCACCCAGAGTTCCAGGCCCCTGGGATCGCTGAGAAGTACGCGGATTTTGCCGGCGGAGGTGACGCTGAGTTGCGTGCGGGCCCAGGCGATTTTCTTGCCGGGCCTGGTGTGAAATGCGCTGGCGGGCAATTCTCCAGAGACCAGGGTGTATTGCGCCATCCAGTTGGAGCCGTCGTTGTTGATTGAGATCGGCAGGTCGCCGGCCGGATCGGCGTCGGGCACGAACTGCGGCACCTGCCAGCGCCGGGCAACTTGCGCGGTGTCCGGGCCATAGGGGCCGGGCTTGCCCAGCTCCGAGAGGAACTTGATCAGGTCGAGGAATTCTCCATGCGTGAGCGTGTCGGCAAGGCCGGTGGGCATGAGCGAGCCGATGTCTTTTTGTTGCTTGATGCTGGCCAGCGGAATCGTCACCTCATGCGTGGCGTCGCGGAGGATCAGTTCATTGGCGTCCTGCCGGACCTTGATGCCGCTGAAGACGTCGCCGTCAGTGGTTTGGATGGTGTAGCCCTGATAGCCGTCCTTGATGGCCTTGTTGGGATCGAGCACCGAATCGACCAGATAATCGACCGGCCCCGATGCGCCGATGGCGCGAAGATCGGGGGCGAGCTGCCCGCCCGCCCCGCCGATGGCGTGGCACTGGTAGCAGCCCTGCTGGCGGAAGATTTTTTCGCCGTTGGCGGCGTTCCCTTTCTCCTGAACCTCGGCCACCATCTGCTTCATCTGCTCAGCCGATAGTTTCGTCGGTCCCGTGCTGACTCCCGCGGCTTTGCGGAAAAGCGTCGTGAGCGCGTTTTCCTCGCCGCCCAGCTTTTGCAGATAGTGCAGGGAGAGGCGGGCGGTGTCGGCGGAAACCGGATTTGACGAAAGCGCCGACGACAACGCTTCCGCGCCGCCGGTTCGCTTCACGAAGGCACCAAGAAGTTGTGAGACATCGGCATCGGTTTTGGCAAGCGGAAGAAGGTCGGCGGCAAGCGGGGCGGCCTCTTTGGGATCGATGGACGCCAGCGCCGCGATCGCCTGCTCGCGCACTGCGATGGCCGTGGGCACATGGGCGAGGTGCTTGAGTGCCGCGATGCTTTGGGCATCACCGAAACTTGCCAGTGCATTGATGGCCGCGTTTTGCACACCTGCGGGAATTGTCGGACCGCCCGCCGCGTCGATGGAGATCGCGGGATGCAAAGCGGTCACATGCCAAGCGCCGGCGAGGCGAATCGCCGCGGCGCGCAGGGATTCATCCTGATCGGCCCCGATCAGCGGCGCGAGCCGGGCTTGGGAATCGGACGGCGCGAAATGGGTTTCGCGGGCGGTCTTCGCCAGGGATTCCAGCAACTGGGCGCGGGCGGGGGCGTCGGTGATTTCCTTGCCGGTGGCAAGATCGTAGAGGGTTTGTGAGCTTTGTTTGGGATCGATCGCCGCGATCAGGTCGATGACGGCGGCGCGGGCGTCGGGGGCAAGCTGCTGGGTCTTGAGTTGCTGGACGAGCACGCCCATCGCCGCCGGGGATTTCACATCCTGCAACGCCCGGCTCAAGTGGGCCGGCTTCTGCCAATCGGTCAGTTGCCCGGCTTTGAAGGCCGGCATCCATACCGGCTCTAAATCACGAGCTGTTCGTGTGAGGGCCCAATCCAGATTGCCGTCCATCGGCTGATCGAGGGCATGTTCGGCAATGACGATCGATTCGGGCAAAGGAACCTCGGCCAGCGCACGCACGGCTTCCAGCCGCACGCGCGGATTTTGGTCCGCGACGGCGGTTTTGAGCAATTCCAGGGTGTTGGGGATTTGCGGCGCCCATCGCGCCAGCACACGCACCGATGCCGCCCGGGCGCGAAAATCCTTCGCCCCCAGCAGTGCGTTCAATAATTCTGGCTGGACAATGTCCAGCGATTGATAAACCCACAGCCCTTCGAGCCGGTCATGGTCGGCAGATTCGCCGCGCGCCGGGATCGCCTTCACCCATGCGGCCAGAGCCGGCGCGACTTCCTTCGCCCCGCGCTCGCGCAGGGCGGCCCGCGCTTGCGCCTGCGTATAAAGCTCGGGGGCGCGCAAGGCTTCGAGTAAATGTGTCACCGGCGCGTGAAGCAGCTTCTCGCGCTTCAGGGAGGCCATTCCCTTGGCCGTCACGCGCCAGATTCGGCCATGGACGTGATCGCGGCGGGGGTCGCGGAAATCGACTTCGCCATGCTGGATGATCGGGTTGTACCAGTCGGCGATGTAGATCGCGCCGTCGGGCCCCATCTTGATGTCCACCGGGCGGAAATCCACGTCTTTCGTCGTGATAAAATCCGGCAACTGCCTTGAAACGAATCCAGACCCGCTGTCGGTCAGCTTGAAATGGCAGATGCGGTTGGCGCGGAAATCGTTGGTGAGGAACGTGCCCCGCCAACCCTCGGGCATCGCGCGGCCTGTAACGATTTCGAGGCTGGCGTACTTGGGGCTGCCCGGATTCATGCCGGGCAGGACTTTGCCATACCCCACCGCCGATTGAAACGCCGAGCCGGGGAAGGCGAAGACAATTCCCTCGCCGCCGGCGCCGTCGGTCTCGAACGTCTGGCCCCAGGTGTCCCAGGCGATTCCCCAGGGATTGACCTGTCCTCGGCAATAGACGTTCAGCTTGACGGTCGACGGCTCGAAGCGCCATGTGCCGCTGCCCAGCAGGGATTTAGTGCCCCAGGGCGTTTCGATATGGCTGTGGATGTAGATCGACTGATTGAAATAGAGCCGGCCATCGGGCCCCCAGCGGAAGGCGTGAATGATGTGATGCGTATCTTCCGTGCCGAAACCCGAAAGCACAACGCGGCGTTCGTCGGCTTTCCCGGAGCCGGTGGTGTCGCGCAGGTGGAGAATTTCGGTACTGTTGGCGACGTAGGCTCCGCCATCTCCCGGCACGATGCCAGTCGGCAGCAGCAAGCCGCCGGCAAAGACGGTGGATTTGTCGGCCTTGCCGGCGCCGGTGCTGTCTTCCAGCACGATCACCTTGTCGCTGGGCATCTGCCCCGGCTTGATCTGTGGATAAGTGGTGGATGTGCAAACCCACAGCCGCCCGTCGGGATCGAAGTTCATCTCGATCGGCTTGGCGATCATCGGATCGGAGGCGAACAGGTGCACCTCGAACCCCGGCGCCACCTTAAAGCTCCGCCGCTCGATCTCCGGGTTGTTCGCCCGCTCCGAAGCCGAGGGATTCGCACCGGCGGCGAAGGCGCCGGCGGGGAAGAAGATGAACGCGAGAGCGGCAAGCAGTGTTCGACGCCGCAACGGATGAGTCGCTTTGGAAATCATGGGATTGAACCTCGTCGTATCACGGGCGTCCCGCCCGTGCAGAGTGCGTTGTGTTTGGCTGAACCGTGATTCCTCAACTACCGCACCCTCGGCACGGGCGGGACGCCGGTGGTACGTTAACGCTCTTCTTCATCGAGTTTTGCACACCGCTGAAGTATTAAATCACACCGCTGCCAGCGTGCTCCTTCACCCAAAGAAGATTTGCGCAGAGTCACAGAAACACAAAGGCGCGGAGTCGGGCCTTGATACACTTAACATCTTTCGGAAACGTCGAACTTTCCTCTGCGACTTTGCGACTTTTCGGACTTGGCGCAATCCATTTTGTTGCGGCCGGATCATCCGCCCACGGCTTGAAGCGTGTACGTCACGGCATGGGGCACGCACAACGCCGCCGCTTGTTTATCCTTCTTCTCGACCAGCGGAAGGAAGCGCGGGATTTCGACGGCGTTCCTCCCCTGCTCGCCCTTGCGGAAGGCCAGCAGATAGCTGTCGTTTTCGGGCCGCTGGTAATTGAAGAAATCGAAATCCTTTGCCACGAGCAAATGCCGAAGTGTTTCCACTTGCGCCGGCGGCGCGATTTGGACGCCCGCCGCCCATTGGCCGGCGGTCGCGCGGGCGATTACCGAATCCCCTGCCTTCAGCGCGTACTTGCCTGGCCGCAGGCCGACGATATACAAGGTGCGCCGGTCGCCGGGGAGGGCCGCGCTTCCATCAAGGATGGACCTGGGCGCTCCCTGGGGCGGCGGCGGAGGCGACAACATCTCGTCGGTCGTGGTGAAACTTGCCCCCGTCGGCGATTGTTTGGCGTTGCTCACTTTCGTGAACGTCGCGGCGGCGGCCCGCTTGTCTTGCGGGGACGTGCCAATGTTCACGCTCCATTCGCGCGGCGGGTATCCCAGGCCGCGCTCTAATTCCAGTGCCGTGCGCCAGTAGCCGTAGGGCGTGAGGTGAATGCCGTTGCTGGTGAGCGGCCCCTGTTTGCCGGCCTCTTTTGTCAGCATGAACAGGTCAACGAAATGGGCCGATCGGCTGGCCGCGATGGCGGCGATGGCCCGCGAGTAAAGTTCGAGGTTTTTATTATGCTCGGCGGGGTCGGGAAGCGGGCGGCCCATGTCCTCGTGATAATTCGGCGACATCAGCACCAGCCGCGGCGATGTGCCGGCGGCGGAGGAGAGCACGTCGAGCATCTTGGTGTAATTCTCGACAAATTGGGGCAATTCCCTGGCCCCGCCGAACGATTCGGTCATGCCATAGTTGATGAGCATCACCGTCGGCTTGTATCCGGCGACGAGTTTGACCAGCCGCCCAAACCCCTGATCGGCGCTCTCGAAAGTTGACCACCCGGTGCACAGGCCGCGCGCTTCGCCGGTCGCGGTGTCGGCGCTGTAGCCCAGGTTGCGAAACGTAACGTCCTGTCCCGGGAACCGGCTCAGCAGCATCGTTTGGATGTAGTCGGCCACCTGATCGCGCTCGACGAAGGTATCGCCGATGAAGGCAACGCGATCGCCGGTTTTGAGAGTCAGCACAGGGGCTTGTGGCGAGGGCGCGGCAGGGGCGGTCGCGGCAAGCGTCAGGCAGATCAACAGAATCAAAGTTTTCATGTTCGCTCCGATCAGGAAAGCAGTAACTCCAGGTCCTCGCGTCCCAACTTGCCGATCAGGCTATTGTCGGCGTTGATGATGGCATCCGCCAGTTCGCGCTTGGTGGCCTGAAGCTGAAGGACTTTTTCCTCGACGGTGTCCTTGGCGATCAGGCGGTAGGCGAACACCTGGCGGGTTTGGCCGATGCGATGAGCGCGGTCGATCGCCTGGGCCTCGATGGCCGGGTTCCACCAAGGGTCGAGCAGGAACACATACTCGGCGGCGGTGAGGTTCAGCCCCACGCCGCCCGCCTTGAGGCTGATCAGGAACAGCCGGCATTTTTCGTCGGTCTGAAACTGGTTGACCACCGCCTGGCGATCGCGCGTGCGGCCATCCAAGTAGGCGTAATTCACCTTGTCCTTGTCCAAACGCCGGCGGACGATCGACAGGAAACTGGTGAACTGCGAGAAGACCAGCGCCTTGTGGCCGCCATCATTCACCTCCGCCAATTGCGGCATGAGCGCATCAAGCTTCGCGCTGCGTTCATCCACGCGGCTCTTGTCCAGCAAACCCGGATGGCACGCCGCCTGTCGCAGACGGAGCAGGGCCTCGAGCACCTGGATTTTGCTCTTGGCCAGGCCGTCGGTGGCGATCTTGCTCATCAGCGACCGGCGGTAATGCTCCTTCAAATCGTCATAGAGCTTGCGCTGGATGGCGTCCAGTTCGCAGTGAATCGTCTGCTCGACGCGTAGCGGCAATTCCTTGGCGACCTGCCCCTTGGTCCGCCGGAGAATGAACGGGCGCAGCGCCTTTGAAAGAATCACGCGGGCCGTTTCATCGACGGATTTAAGTCCGGCGCCGGTGGTTTGAAACGCCTTGGCTGCCCCCAGCATGCCGGGGTTCAGAAACTCGAAGAGGCTCCAGAGTTCGCCCAGGTGATTTTGCACCGGCGTGCCGCTGAGAGCCAGGCGGTGGTCGCCGCTTAGCAGTCTCGCGGCTTTGGCCGATTCGCTGTTCGCGTTTTTCACCGCCTGCGCCTCGTCGAGGACGACGTAATCAAACTTCACGTCCTTCACGAACGCGATGTCGTTGCGCATGGTGCCGTAGGTGGTGAGGATCAGGTCATAGTTGGCAAAGCCGGCGGCGTCCTTGAGCCGGCCGATGCCGGTGTGATCCAGCACACGGAGATTGGGCGCGAATCGCAGCGCCTCTTCCCGCCAGTTAAACACCAGCGAGCGCGGCGCGACGACCAGCGAAGGGCCGGACGGCCTTTCCAGGAGCGCGGCGGTTGCGGGGGCACTGCCATCGCCATTGCCGGAATTTGCGTCCTGATGATTGTCGGGGCTTGCGGCGGCAGTTGCGATTACGCCGGCGGCAGAAGCCGGGACAGTTGAGGAATCGCCATTGCCGGACGGCGGAACCGCGGCGTCGCCAGGAGCATTTGCATTTGGCGTATTGTCCGCGGCGCGCAAGAGCCGGCGTTCCTCGAGCAGCGCCAGCACCTGCACGGTTTTGCCAAGCCCCATGTCATCGGCAAGGCAGCCGCCGAATCCGAATCGCCGCAGAAATTCCAGCCACCCCAGCCCTTCGCGCTGATAGGGGCGAAGGGTGCCGACGAAGCTGGCGGGAGGATCGGCCGAGCGCACGCCGGAAAACTCGCGCAAGCGCTGGCGGGCCTGCTCGAAGACGGCATCGGTGTTGACCTCCGGCTGGGAGGCCAGCAGCGCGTCCAGCAGACCGACCTGCGCCTTGCCGAACCGGATATGGTCTTCCTCCTCGTGTCCCATGCCCGCCAAAAGCCCATATTTTTGCAGCCATTGCTCGGGAAGGATGCCGAACGTGCCATCATCCAGCTTGACGGTTTTCTCGCCTTTGCGCATGGCGCGCAGGAGTTCGGGAAGGCCGACGGATTGGCCGTCGAAATCGGCGGTGCCGTGCAGCTCGAACCAGTCGATGCCGCTGCTGACTTCCATGTTGAAGTTGCCGGCCTGGCGGTACAGGCTGCCGTCTGCTTCCACCATCCAGTTATCGCTGACCAGCGCGCGCACCACATTGGCCAGGTGCGTGGGGGCCAGTTCTAAATGAACTGGTTCGTTGCTGTAGTACGAGGGTTTGGACTGGCGAAAGCCCAGGGCGAACAGCCGGCTCATCGCGGCGCGTTCGGCCTCCTTGTCGCGCTGGATCAGGCGGCGCTGTTCCTTGAGATATACGCCCGTGGAAGCGTCGTCGGCATCGACGGACTGCCCCTCATACTGGAACGACAATTCGCCGACCAGCTTGGGCTTGGGAGGTTGGTAGTAAAAGGAATTCGACGGCTTTTCCTTGGGTTTCTTCACGACCAGGCGCGGGCGCGGCGGAACAATCTGCCGCTCGAAATGCAGATCGTCGGGCAATTCCAGCTCCGGCACATGCGGAAGCGTGAGCAACTGCTCGAGCAGCTCCTCGGCCTGTGCCGCGGGCACCACGATCTTTTTCTTCTTGCGCAGCAGCAGCACCCATTGGAAAGCGTTGCCGTAAGTGAGTTGGCTGGCGTGCGTGAGGGTGAACACCACGCCGCCCTCAACGATCCGCAGCGGCTCGGTCACGTCCATTCGCTTTTCGCCGCTGCGCAGCTCGCCGTGCATGACAAACTGCTTGCCGGCCTCATCGCGCTCGACCTTCAGCACGAATTTCCAGTGGGACTCATCATCCCAGGCAAGCGGGCTGAAATCATCGTCGTTGGCCTTAAGCCGCATCAGGCAGCGGCCGCTCTGGCACATGCGCCTCAGCAGCATCACATTTTGCGCCTCCTGCAGGCGATAGCGGGCGGTGCGGGTGGAATAGGACGAACTGTAAAAGCCGTAGGAATCGGCCCGGGCGCCGCCGAGCAGTGCGATGATCTCCTGATCGATGGGGTCCGGCAGTCGCGTGCCATCCTCCGACGAGAGCGTTTCGGGCCGGGGCTTGCCGAAGGTTCCGTCCTTCTTGAGATCCCGGGCGAACAGGTCGATTGTCAGCGGCGTTGCGGGCGCCATGCTCGCGATATCAATAATGTACAGAAGCTCGCGGCCCGGCGGCCAGGGCTTATAGCCGTACGTCCTGGGCAGCGCCTTGGGCGCCATGACCTGCCGCAGCGTCTCGAATCCGCTCTTCCAATCTTCCTTTTTCGGTGGGTGTTTTTTTCCCGGCGTGGTTCTGGCGAGTTTTCTCATTGCTTCCTGAATTTCATCCGCGGGGTCTTCGTCATCATAAACGATGTAGGGATCTTCGTCCTCTTCGTCAATGTCTTCCGCGTCATCCTCGGCGTCATCCTCTACGTCATCATCCGGGCCTTCTTCGTCGTCCTCAAATGCGTCCGTGGGCAACAACTCAATGCGGCCCCGGCGGTCCCAGTCCTGAAGATAACCCAGCGAATCGGCGGCTAACAGCGTGGCCCAAACGTGCTGGCAGACGTCGCCGTCCTCCTGCGACTCCTTGCAGTCGCAAACATATTCGATGGCATCTTGATAGTTTCCCAGATGAACGTGATGCCGCCCGTCGCAATTGACGGCAGCCACGATGAATTGCACGTCATGTTGCGTGAAGTCCACCGCGCCCTTGCTGCGGCATCTGACCCCACCCTGGCGGGCTTTCACGCTCACCTGATCAATGATCTTCTGCAAAAACGACATCGCCGGTTCCGCAATTGAGAAACGAAGGACCCGGCGCGGGCCGTCCCGGCGCCGAATGAAACATCGTACCGGATCAATCCCGTTTCCGCGACGTTTGCGCCGCGAAAAGTTGGGTTATCCGTCATATCCGGCAAAACCGGCAACAATTCCTGTGCAATCCGCCATCGCCAGCCCGTTTCACAATGGCATCGGCATTATCGGACGTGTTACACTCCCCGGCAACCCATGCCCGGAGATGTTTGTGATGCAAAAGCCAATTCCCGCGATTTGTCTGTCCCTGATCCTGTGCGCCTCGACCTTTGGAGGCGTCATCTACGAGCCGGTGCAATACCAATACGGCCCGATTCAGCCACATGGAAATGGCTCGATTGAATATTATTACTACGGCGGCGCCCATCCCGATGCGGTGCGGGCCTCGGTGCAGTTGAATTATGATCGGTTCCAGTACGGCCCCAATATCCAGCCGCACAATTTCACGTCGCGCGCCAGCCAGGTTCCGCTCGTTTATCTTTCAGGCCCGGGACCAAAAGTGAACATGGCGGCGTACGGGTACACCGACACCGACGCCTACAACGAAGCCCAGGCGAACGTCCCGCGCTATTTCCGCAAGGCCGACTTGCTTCGAGCCGCGCGAATTGCGCCCGACGGCACGGCCGTGGTGCCCGCCCAGGCCAAACCCGTGCCGGCCCTCATCCAAATCCGCCCCCTCAACCCCGCCACCACCAGGCCGGCCGCCCAGCCGATTCTCATCATCCCAAAAAAGCTCCTGGAGCAGGCCAAGCCAGTCGATGTAAAAGTCGCCGCGGCGCGATGAGCCCGGCGAATAAAGAGAAGACAACCACGGAGACACAGAGACACCGAGGCGCATTCGTCGTCATGCGCCATTTTGCAATCCAATGCGGATTATCCGCAAAGGCAGCCACAGCGGTAATTTGGACCTGCAAGTCATTTTATTAGGAGCGTCAGGTTTTTTTAAGATTCTAACGAAAGTTAGATGCCTGGATCCGTCGAAAGCGCCTCCGTGTTTCCGTGCCTCCGTGGTGGAATTCTTCTCTTGGGGTCGATGAACCCATGACCCGCTGGGCGTCGTAAGGAACCGTATGCGAAAAATCTGGATTGTCTCACTGGCAGCGCTGGCGGCCCTGTCGGCGCTGGTTCCCCTGTTGGCCGCGCCGTCCGGGCCGGCGACGCGACCCACCACGCAGCCTTCGCGGGACGCGACCGCACAACTCGCCGGCCAGCAGTTGACGCCCGAGCAGATGCTCAACCAGATGCTCCTGACGCCGGCCCCTCCAACCAAGCCGCTGCCGGCGGCGCCGACGGGCGTGGCGATCGACAAGACCAGCGGCAAGGGCGCCGTCGCCCCCAACGCGCCGGCCGTCACGGTATTGCGCGAGGGATCATCCATCATCGATCGCGTCGGCCGGATCAGTCACAATGCCGACGGCACCCAGGCCCAGTTCACGTTCGATTCCGACGGCAAGGCCCTGAAGGATCCGCCGCTCATCCTTCTGCCGAACCTCAAGCTCATGACCATGGAAGACGTGGTCAAAGGCACCAACCGCGACTTCAAGTTCCGCGTCACCGGATTGATCACCGAGTTTCGCGGGCGAAACTACCTGCTCCTGGAAAAGGTGCAGGTGGTGACGGACAGCGTCAGCCAGTTCTAGGCGGCATCAGGGGTCGAAGATGCGGGAGACGGCATGATCTCGCGGCGCATACGCATTGAGTTTCCTGCCCAGTTAAAACGGCTTTATCGTATCACGGGCGTCCCGCCCGTGCCGGTGAATTTGGGACTTGCAAATCACGGTTTTCGCCGCTCCAGGCAACTCGCACGGGCGGGACGCCCGTGATACGTCGCGGCGGTCGGTTCGCGGTAGTGACAACGCCCCCGCGTTAACCTTCACGGACGAGGATACGCGCGGACGCGACGGTTAGAAATGTCCATGTATAATTCTTCCGCCATGCCTCTCGCCCCGACAACCTCCCGCCCCTTCATCCCCGGCACCACCGGCTGGACCGCCGACGACTTGGATGACCCGCAAATCGAACGGCAATGGGAAGATGGAGCGTACGAAATTATCGAAGGAGTTTTAACCCTCATGCCCGCGGCTTATTTCGCAGGGAGCAATGCGTTTTTAATCTGATGTTCCTGGTGAAGACGCACCTGGTGCAGCGCGGGCTTGCGGGACGTTTTGCAACGGAAGTGGAAATCGTGATTGGCGATGCGCGGGTTGCGCGGTCGGATGCGGCGTTTTTGTTGCCCGCCGACGAGGCCCGGCAGTCGGCGGCCGTCGGCGCCGCGGGGCGCGCCGATCCGAGCCGGACCCGCATTCTCGTTCCGCCGACACTCATTATTGAATCGATCAGCCCGGGCCATGAGTTGCATGATGAGCGGACCAAACGCCGGTGGTACGCCGAGTTTGGCGTTGCCAATTACTGGCTGCTCGATGCCTTTGGTCGTTCGCTGCAATGCCTCGTACTGGAGAACGGAGATTATCGGGAAGATGCCGCCGGCCGCGAGAATCCGGAGGCGCGGCCTTCGCTGTTCCCGGGGTTGGTTATTCCGCTCAAGCAGCTTTGGGAGAATTGAGTTTCCCGTGCAGTTCGGAAAGCTTTAGCGTATCACGGGCGTCTCGCCCGTGCCGATGAATTTGAAACTTGTAAATCGCGGTTTTCGCCGCTCCAGGCAGTTCGCACGGGCGGGACGCCCGTGATACGTCGCGGTGGTTGGTTCATGTAGCAGCAATGCCCTACGTTAATCCCCACGCATGAGATACGGGCGGACGTGACGGTTGGCCGCGCCGACGTATAATCCTCCATCATGCCTCTTGGCCCCGCAGCCTCCAGCCCCTTCATCCCCGGCACCACCGGTTGGACCGCCGACGACCTGGATGACCCGCAAATCGAACGGCAATGGGAAAACGGAGCGTACGAAATTATCGAAGGAGTACTCACGACGATGGCGCCGGCTTATTACGTCGGCGGCAAGGCGCTGTTTCGTCTGATGTGCGAGATCACGGCGCGTGTGGGGCAAGCAGCCGGCAGCTTCTGCCCCGGTGCCGAGGTCGTCATCGACCAGACGTGGGTTATTCGCGCTGATGCAGTGTTTTTAACTCCCGACCAGGAAGCCCGGCAAACGCAAGCGGCCCTGGCGGCCGGGGCCATCGACCCCAATCGCAAACGCATTCTCATCCCGCCGCTGCTCATCATCGAATCGATCAGTCCCGGCCACGAGATGCACGATCGGCGGACCAAACGCCGCTGGTACGCCGAGTTTGGCGTCGCCAATTACTGGCTATTCGACGCTTTTGCCCGGTCGCTTCAGTGCCTCGTGCTGGAGAACGGGGTTTATCGGGAAGATGCGGCGGGCAGCGGGGAGCAGGACGTGCGGCCTTCGCTTTTTCCAGGGCTGGTTGTGCCGCTCAAGGGGCTTTGGGCCTCGTGATGGCACAAACCAAACACGAGATCCAATCCCTGCTCAGCGACGCCGGCAGCGAACCCCGCCATCGCTTCGGGCAGAATTTCATGATCGACCAAAACCTGGTGCGTCTGGTCGCACAGGCCGGGCAAATATCGGCATCGGATTTTGTGATCGAAGTCGGCCCCGGCACCGGCACGCTTACCGAAGAGCTTCTCGCAAACGCGGGGCAAGTGCTGGCCGTCGAGATCGACCGCGATCTGGCGGCCCTGCTGCGAAACCGCTTCGCGGGAGCCGCGAATTTCACGCTGATCGAAGGCGACGCCCTTGCCGGCAAGCACGCCCTGAATCCGCAGCTCCTTGACGCGATCAAGCAGGCGGCGGGGCAGATGCAGCCCCGCAAACTCGTCGCCAATCTTCCTTATAACATCGCCAGCCCCTTGATCATCGAAATGCTGATTGCCGGCGCCGATCTGCTGGCTTTCACCGTGCAAAAAGAGGTCGCCCACCGCCTGCGCGCCCAAGCCGGCACCGAACACTATGGCCCGCTCTCGGTCATGGCCCAATCGTTGGCGAAGGTGGAACTTCTTCGCACGCTCAACCCCCAGTCCTTCTGGCCCGCCCCCACGATCGACTCGGCCCTCGTGCGCCTGACGCGCGAGGATCGGCTGGGAGACGACGCCGGGCCTTTTGGCGCTTTCGTGCATACCCTCTTTTCATTTCGTCGAAAGACGCTTCGCAAAGGGCTGAACAATGCGGGCCACGATGCGCACGAGCTCCTCGACGCCACCGGCCTGGACGGGAGCAAACGGCCTGAGGAATTCAGTCCCGAGCAACTGCTGGCGCTTTATCACGCGCACAGAAAAACGCGAAAATAACGTCGGATTGCCCCTTTCTGCACAATTGCCAAAACATGCTAAAACAGCCCTCCATGGAAAGGGCCGGCTTTTTCCCGCGAGCCGCGGCGCTGTTGGTGGACCTGCTGGTCTTCATGGCCGGGGCACATCTGGCAATGATCGCCGATGTCCTGGCCAACCAACTCTGGCAGACGCATGATTTTGGAACCGTCAGCGGGATAGGCGCCATCCTGGTCCTTCTGGCCTTTGCCACGATGGAAGTCGTCTATGGCGCCTCGCCGGGCAAATGGGCGATGCGGCTGACGCTGGCCGGCGAGGACCAGCAGCCGGCGGCTCGGGCCATGCTGCTGCGAAGGGCCGTCGCCAAATATGCCGGGTTTCTTCTGTCGGCGTTTCCCATATACCTGCTGGCCATGACCGGCCCCTATGGCGGATTCTCCTGGATGCCTTCCTACATGCACGATGGATTTTACCTGATCGGGATTGTGGACGCCGTAATCGCCGGTTGCGCGATTATTCTAATCACAGCGGGATGCTTCCGCGCCCTGCGCCCGGACGGCCGCGCCCTGCACGACCTGGCCGCCGGCACCGCGGTATTTCACAAGCCCAATACATTGAGGCAGCGCGGCTTCACGCCGGTGCTGCCGATGGAGGAGATCGACGTGCACGCCCCGCCGGCAAAGAGCGACCCGCCTGTTTGATCGCGGGGTGCTACGAGCGAATGAATGGATATGAACCGCGGATGAACGCAGATGAACGCGGATCGGATTTTCTGATCCGCGGGCATCTGCGTCCAACATTGCAATTCAGTAAGCCGATGCCATTCGTGGGTTCAGATCCTTTTAGAGCGGATTGCAATTGAATGTACACTGCGAAATTGAGCCGGAATCGCAGAAAACACTGGAAAACAAGCATTGTCCAGTCTTTTGAAAGTGTACACTCAATTGCAAACCGCTCTAATGTGACACGGGCGTCCCGCCCGTGCCGACGGCTGTCGATTAGGGAAAATCGGGGTATCCTGAGTCCCACGCAACGCGCACGGGCGGGACGCCCGTGTCACGATTGACGTTACATTTTCCAGCAATGACACCCTTCCCGATTTTTCCACAATTGGATAGCGCGTGGTCGCGCACGGCTATTTAGAAAGTCCCAAGCGCCTTATCGACCGCATCGGGTAGTTTTTCACAAACGGGAAACATCAGCACCGCGACGGCGGGCGAGCAGGATGGCCGCGGCGAGTGCGGCCAGGGCAAAGGTTGACGGTTCCGGCGCCGACTCCACAAAGACGCCCTCGCCAGGGAGGCCATAATCTCCGTTATACTCCTCATTCAGACCATTCCAATAGCCCAAATTAGGGCTGAGCTCATAATATCCCAAAGCCCACGCATTAAAATAGTCGATCCAAAAGTTTAGCTGCTGGTCCGCGGGGTAGTGCGCACGGAGCCCTTCACCGAATGCGCCGTACGGGTCACCATTGTAAATCGCGAGGGCAAACTCACGGGCCAGGTCATCATTCCCCGTCCAAGGCTGGCCAGATTCGCCGGCATCAGACCCATTCCCGTATGTAAGGTCATAGTTGACCCCATCAACCAAGACAGGGAAGACCGGCAGGGATTGGGCGTTCGCCGTCGCCGCTGCCACGCCGAACAATAAAATGTTGACCACGCCGCACATTACTTTGGAAGATCGCATATTGATGTCCTTCCCTATTGATGGAGATCAGATTGATTCTTGCGGCACGTCAATGGGCCGGCTGCGTCGCCGCCTTGGCGCCGGGGATGGTTTGGATGGCTTCTCGCAGAAGGACCTGGGCGACGAGCCAGTCCTCGGGATTGTTCCCGAGGCTTTGCACGCCGGGCTTGGGCAACGCCTTGGCGAGGTTTCTCGCCCTTAGGAGCGCGGCGGCGGAATCTGCATGCTGGCCAGAGCGCTCGCGCGTGATTGCAATCAGCGAATGGGCGGCGATGCTGAGACAACGATCGCTATCATGATCGATGCGCGTGCATTCGGCGGCGGACTTGAGACATTGCGCGTAATCTCCATCGCGATAGCAAGCCATGGCATGACATAGATAGACATTCGGGTTGGGTTCGACGTTCCGGCTGGCGTCGTTGAGATAGCGATCCGCCAATGCCCTCAATTTCTTCGGATCGGCAGGCGATGGGAGCAGCAGACAGGTTTTGATCGTGCGATCGAGGACGTCTATGGCGTCGGTGCCGCCGAACTTTTCGAGCATTCCCGCGCAAGTGGCGCGATAAGCCGGGGTATTTCCGAGGTACGCCAGGATGCATCCGCGGTAATACCAGGTCCAGTGATCCGTCGGATCGAGTTGAATCGACTTGTCCAGGTCTTTCTCCGCGTCCTGAAAGAGGCCGGCTTGCGTCCGGGATATTCCGCGGGATTTGAATACCGCGGCAGTGGAGATTCCGCGAGCAATCTCGGAGCTGTCATACTCGATAACCGCTTCGATGGGGCTAAGCCCCACCTCCGCGGCCAACATAGCTTCCGCCTGCTCTCCAATTGGACTCACCGAAAACACAAGGTAATGGCCCCCGAAGAGGTTTTGTTCCGCGTCCGCGAAATAGCTCTCGATCCGAAATGCATTGGGCGGGTCCGAGGGAGACACGGTGATGGTGGCCGGGGTCGCAGTGGTGTTCCACGCGTCAATGCTCAGGTTGCCATTATTAAAGACCCGGCATGCTCCGCTGGTTTTCGCGCCTATGTAGTATTTCCCCGGGGGGAGCGGCTGCGTCACCTCGGCGGCAAGGGCAAAGTGCATCCTCGCGTGAAACGGTCCAAATCCCCGGTTCATGTAGCCAAAGTGGATATTGCAGACCGTGGACTGCGCCCGCTGCTCGAGTGGCGGGCTGGCCAGCAGTTTCCTCCACTTCTGGCTGTCATTCGCCTGGTCCATGGTGGCCGCAAAAAGCGACACTTTCCAAGGGGCGATACATATCCAATCTGCCTCGCGGATCGGCGGCCCACTGCGGCGCGGCACCGAGATGGAAAAAAGATAAATGCCGGGCTTGGGATCGGGACGGGCCCAGAGCTCGCTCAAGCCCCCCTCGACAACATCGGAAGCTCGCGACGCGCCGGGAGTTTTGGCGCGCGGGCGGCCATCGGCAGATTCCGAGTCACCCCTCCACGGCTGAATCTTGAATCGCAGCTTTGCCCACTGCACCTCTTTGAGGTCGGTCGTGTTCCATTTGTGGTCCCCCAACGCCGCCCAGGCAATCAACTGCGCTTCGGCCTTGATCCCGGGTCCGGCCCACGCCCGATCGATCCGAAGTCCCTGAAGCAGATTGATCTTCGTCCAGGGCAATTTCTGCATCGCGTCTGCCGCGTCCGACGGGGCGGGGGGAACCTTCTGGAGAACCGCCATGGCCTGTTCGAAACGCGCGGCCGCTTGCGCATCGTGCCCCAGGCGCAATTGCAGCTCGCCGGAATGTTGCAATTCCCAAGCGTAAACCGTCGGATCATTGTCGGGTTGGGCCGCATGCCAGGCAAGGATCTCGTCGAGCAACTCGAGCGATTGGGAGTAGGCCGCGCGCTGCTCCAGCACGGCGGTCAACTGGAACATTGTCTCCATGGTGTCCGGGTGCGCCGCGCCCAGGGCCCTGCGTTGATAAGCCAGCGCTTCCCGGAACATTTTTTCCGCCTCGGGGAATTTGCACTCGCGATAATAGGTCTCGGCAAGTTCGGCCATCAGCAGGCCGCCGCGCGGCACGGGCTTTTCCCGGCTGGCGACTTCGATGGCCTGGCGTTGGATTTGCTCGCCCTCCGCCAGGCGGCCCTGCGCCAAAACGGCTTGGGCAAGGTTCAGAAAGTATCGCGCCGAGCCTCCAACGGGCACGACATAGCCGGGTTCACCGACTTGCAACGTCAGCTCGCGGAAGATCTTCTCCGCGTCCGCGGACTTGCCTTGCCGCCCCACAATGGCCCCCAGGCTCAGGAGCAGGTTGCGCGTCACGGGATGCCTGGGGCCAAGTACGCGTCGGGCCGTTTCCGCCCCCGTGCGCGCCATCCGCTCGGCGACGACATAGCCCGAAGAGCGAGGGATGTTCATCGCATCGCCCAGGATCTGCAGCGTTTGCTCTGATTCGGGGCCCGTCATCGCGCGCGAGAGCTCCAGCGCCCGATCGATGTTCGCGATCGCTTTGTCGAACTGCCGCAATGACGTGTAGCCGCGGGCGAGGGTCGCGCGGGCGTCGAGCTCCAACTCAGGTTGGTCCTTGAGGCCGTCGAGACGCAGGCTTGCCTGATCGAGAATCTTCGAGACGGTCATGTCCGCCATCGCGCCCGCGCCGTCCGATGTGCCCGCGCCCAGCATTTGTCCCATGAAGTCATTTGCCGCGCGCGCCCGCCGAGACTGCGCCTCGGCCGCGGCGCGGGCGGCCACCACGTCTTTCAGGAGCTTCGCGGAGACCTCGCTCTGATGGATGGCGATTCCCTCGGAAGTCTTGGACTTGCCCAGCGCGGCGCGGGCGCGCACCAGCCCGATGGAAGTGCCCACGACTGCCAGCAGGAGAGCGGCGGCAACGGCGCCGGTGCCAATGACACCGGCCCGGTGCTTGCGAGCGAACTTGCGCAGCCGATAGATCGTGCTCGGGGGCCGCGCCAGGACCGGCTCGTTATCCAGGTGTCGCTGCACGTCCATGGCCAGGGCGTTGGCGGTCTCATATCGTCGCGTGCGGTCCTTCTCCATCGCCCGCATGACGATCCAATCCAGTTCTCCCTTGAGCAAATGTCCCAGCTTGCCCGCGTCGATGCGCCGCCGGGAGGCGATCGTGTGCCCGGCGTCGGCCAAAGTACTGAGGCGCGTGCTGGGTCGCGGCGGCTCAACTTCTCGAATGATTCGTTGCATCTCTCCATACGCCTTGCTGCGCAGCTCCTCGGGATCAAAAGGAGTCGAGCCGACCAGCAATTCGTACAGCAGCACGCCCAGGGCGTAGACATCCGATCGCGTGTCGATGTCGATACCCGCCATCTCCGCCTGCTCGGGGCTCATGTACTGCGGCGTGCCGATCATCTGGCGAAACTCGGTGAAGATGGTCTTTTCCGTCAGCCGTTGGTCGGTCGCCTTGGCGATGCCAAAGTCGATGATCTTGGGCGACGGCTTTCCCTCGGCCATGCAGACCATGACGTTGGACGGCTTGAGGTCTCGATGAATGATGCCCTTGCTGTGGGCGTGCTGTACCGCCTTGCAGACCTGCACGAACAGCTCCAGGCGATCGGGGAGCGGCAGATTATTTGTGTCGCAATAGTCGGTGATGGGAACGCCGCGCACCAGTTCCATGACAAAGTAGGGCCGTCCCGCGTCGGTGGCGCCGGCATCCAATACCTTGGCGATGTGCGGATGATCCATGATCGCCAGCGCCTGTCGCTCGGCCTCGAAGCGGGCGATCACCTGCCGGGTGTCCATCCCCAATTTGATGACCTTGACGGCGACCTTGCGATGCACGGGGTGAGTCTGCTCGGCCATGTAGACCATGCCGAACCCGCCCTCGCCGATGACTTGCAATAGCCTGTAGGGGCCGATGGAGGTTCCGGGGGAGTTGAGCAGGTCCACCCCCGCGCCCTGGCCGGGGGGCACACTGGCGGTGGGATTGGCCATGAATTCGCCGGCGCGGGCATGAGATGCGAGCAGGGATTGCACCTCAGTGAGCAAAGCGGCATCTCCGCCGCACGCGCCTTCAATGAACGCCTGCCGGTGCGCTTCGGGCTGATCCAGTGCCTGCGTTAGAATCGCCAGTGCCCGGCCTTTGGAATCGTCGTTCATGGCGCGGCGACCTCCGGCAGGTGAATCTTTGCCAATTCGTGCCAGGCCTCGGAGAATGTTTTGCGAAATTTGAAGGGCGCCCCTTCGCGGATGGCGGGGAGCAGCACCTCGAAGCCGGTGTCCGGCTGTCGGCGCACCACGGTGCCCGGGTTGTCGTTATCTTCGCTGGGACCGGCAACCAGGAAGGCCACGGAATGTCCATCGGGGTAAATCTCATTCCAGTTCGTGGAATCGATCTTCTTCCATTGCCGGGGGCCCGAATCGGGCTTCGCGCTGTATGGGAACCAGAATTCAATATCGGGGTGGGCGAATTCCACTTTGAGTTGATCCATCATTGCGCAGTATTTGGCTGCGTCTTGTGAGTCCCCGTCGCCGTCGCGCGATTCATAGAAGACGATCAGGCGATCGAGGGCGTCCTTCACGATGACCCGAGCGTCCGGCGGCATCGTCCATATCTGGCGATGCAACCCCTCGAATCCTTCCAGCAACAGCGGCAGCGCCTGATCATATTTCTTCTGGCCCAGGAGCGCGCGGCCCAGCATGGAACGGACAAAGTAAGTTTGCCATTGATTGCTTTGCATCACCTGGTCGATTGCGACGCATTCCCGCAGGACTTGTTCGGCGCCGACATCGTCTTGGTCTTTGAAAAGGAATGTGGCGCAGGACAGCAGTCCGTTGAACAATAAGGCTTGATCGACCGGCTCTGTTGGCCGCTGATGGGCCAGGAGGGTTTTAGTCAGGGCAACCGCCTTGTCCGTCTTGTGCGCGTACACATAGGCGCGGAATAGTGATGCCCCGGCACCGGCGGGCCGATTCTCCGCTTGGTAGCTTTCTTCGAGCAATGGGATTGCCTCTTCGAGCCGGCCGGCATCCATGTAGTTCACGCCTAAATTTGCTATCGTCAACAGAGTATCCTTGTGCTTGCGCCCCAGCCTCTTCTCGTACCCCTTCAACGCGTCCTCGAACAGCGGGATGGACTTGTCAAGCTGCTTTGCCTCCCAATAAACCATGCCGAGATCGTTCATGATTTTGAGCGTATCGGGATGGGCGGGACCGCGTTTGACGCTCATGAGCTTGAGCGCTTCTTCCAACAACGGAATAGCCAAATCGAATTTCTTGGCGCTTCCATATGCCTGGCCGAGATTGTCCATGCTCGTCAGCGTGCTGGGGTTCTGGGTTCCCAGGGTCTGCCGCATTCCCGTCAGCGCGTCCTCATAGAGCGGCACCGCCAGGTCCAGGTTGCCGGCACGTTGGTATTCTGTGGCCAGCTTGCTCTCCAATTCGAAAGTGTGAGCTTGGTGAGGGCCAAGCTTTGCTTTGGTGAGGCTGAAAGCTTCCGCAGCCAAGGGCAAAGCAAGCTTTGGCTTGCCGGCCGCTACATAGGCGTCGGCAAGACTGCTCATCGCGATGATTGTTTCGGGGGCGTCAGCGCCGAGTCTGACTTTCGACAGTTTCAGCGCCTCTTCCACCATCGGCACGCCCAGGTCCGGTCTGCCGGCCTTCTGATAGGCCCGTCCAAGGTCGCGCATGATGGAGAGCGTCGTCGGATGGTCGGCGCCAAGGGCGGATTTGGCGCGTTTCAACAATTGCTCAAAGAGCGGCAGGCCCAGTTCTACTTTGCCCAGATCCAGATACGTCTCAGCCAGGTTGCGCATGGAGTCGAAGGTTTGCGGATGATTTGGCTCGAATTTGGATCGGGCCTCCACCACCTTCTGGAACATGGGCAGCGCCAGGTCTGGCTTGCCCATATCCAGATACGTCCGTGCCAGATTATGCATGTCGGTGATGGTGGCGGGGTGATCGGGCCCCAGCTTTGCAGTCGTCCCCCGCAGGGCCTGCTCAAAAAGCGGCAGGGCCTTATCCATTTTCTCGTCGTCCGAATATGCCACGGCGAGGTTCCCCATGCTCCTTAGCGTCTCCAAGTGATCGGGACCGTACTTCTTTCTTGTGAGTTCAAGCACCTCTTCCATGAGAGGAAGCGACAGGGCAAGGTTTCCGTCCTTCAGGTATGCCGATGCGAGGTTGCTCATGCAGAATAGGGTTTCCTCATTGTCCGCTCCTAATTTGGCTTTAGAAAGTTTAAGCGCTTGTTCGTAGAGCGGGATCGCCAGATTTAATTTGTGGTCTGCAAGATAGGCAGAGGCCAGCACACCCATGAGAACGATCGTATCGTGATGTTCGGGCCCCAGGCTGGCGTTTTTGAGCTTCAGTGTTTGTTGGGCAAGGGGGATGGCCAGTGCGAGATTTCCTTGCTTGGTATAGGCCTGAGCGAGACATTTCATGGTCGTGAGCGTGTCTTGATGATTCGGCGGACCATTGGCCTTGAACGTGGCTAGTGCTTTGTCACGCAATGATTTTAGGGTAAACAGACTTCAGTTTTATCCGAGCGTCGCCGACCTTGAATTGCCAGTCCACGCCACGTTGCCTGGCGTTGCTGTGGTGTTGCCAGGCAGCCGTTTGCTCCCGCAAT
>DASRLH010000522.1:0-26524 GCA_035648595.1 Tepidisphaeraceae bacterium | reverse complement strand
CGACGCCGCCGCATGCGCGCATGGAACCGCCGTCGCTGCGATCCCCTGCCTATTGTCCACGCTCTCCCTTGGCTCATTGGAACCCATTCGCGTAAACTTGCCATATCCCGGACGCCTGTGGCGGGACGCCCGTGATACGTTGGACCATTCCGGGGAATCCCCCTCAATGCACCCCCGGGGTCTCGCCCGGCGGGATTTCGGGCTCGGGTTCGGGCTCGACCAAATCCTGGGCCATGCGGCTCAGGAAAAACTGCAACTCCCCCGCCGCCACGTTCCGCGGAAGCTGATCGCGCAGATCGTATTGATGCGAATGGTCCTCGGCTGAATCATCGCCGCGTTTTTCGCCCTCGGTGATGATGTGATGCTCGAAGGTGATGGCGTCTTCGTGGCTTTGCATCACCACCAGTTCCCCCCACCGCCAGGCCAGATGAACGCGCAGCGAAAGCTGGTTGCCCCAGGTGGAAACGCGATGCACGATGCCGCTCTTGCCCAGGGTCTGCACAAGCGTATCGACCGCGGGAAAGACGGCGTCCTTGAGGAACAGGGCGTAGTTCTGGTTGTAATCCTGCTGCCGCGCCATCGCCTCCCGTTCCGCCGACAGCTTGTCCGGCGGTACATCCCGATATGGACGCACGCGCGACAACCACCATTCCGCAAACTTCTTGTCCAACATGCCGGGGAGGGTAATGCCGGAATGGATAAAACGGAAGGAAGGGCGTCGTTTGCTCGCAAAGGGATTAACGCGCGGTTAGACTATTAGAGCGTGTTGCAATTGAGTGTACACGTTCAAAAGACCGGCGAACGCTTATTTTCCAGCGTTTTCGGTGATTTTGCATCAATTTCACAGTGTACATTCAATTGCAAACCGCTCTAGTGTTGGCAATACGCGTCGCCTCGGAACCGCATATTGCGTTGATCGCGGTATGGGGCCAACGCAACGACAGCGCGGTCGGATGCGTGAAAACTACATTCAGGAATTGGAGAAAGATGGCATTCCACAGGGGCTTCATCGTCGGGTTCGTAGCCCTGAATATCGTGGCGTTGGCGCTATTTCTGCGGCTCTTCGGGTTTGGCGGCTGGGAGATGAGCCATTATGGGATCGCCCTGGCGTTCGTGGCCGTTGCGATGGCCGTCGCGGAGATCGCGCTGTGCGAACGTTTTTTTGGCAGGTACGAACCCGCCGAATTGCGAAGCCGAATGCGAATCGCGCTGATCGCCATTCCAATCGCGCTGGCGGCCGCGGGCGTAGCCTACTGGATAAATGTTTCCGATCAGCGAGCCCAAGAAGCCACACGCCGTCAGCAGGACGCCGACGCGCTCGAAAGACAACGTCAGGAGGCGACGTGGTCGGGAACTGCCGCGACGATGCAGCGCCTAAAAGCGGCTGGAGCGGCCACCCATCCGGCGACCGCTCCTGCCAGCCAATGATCCTCCGCCGCGACATCTTCGAGTGGTGGGAGGAAGGTGCAATGAATCAGGTTCTGGAGGTTCGATGACAACTCGCACGGGCGAGACGCCCGTGTCACGATTGAACTTTCAGATCGTCTATTTTTGCTGCCGAAGATCCACCGTCACCTTGAGCACGTTGCTGCCGCGAAGGACCTGCAATTGGGTTTCTCCGCTGCGGGCGGCGATGGCGGCGGCGAAGCTGGGGATGTCGCTGACGGCCTGGCCGGCCAACGCAAGCAACAGGTCCCCCGCCTTGAGGCCCGCCTTGTCGGCCGCGGAGCCGGCAATCACCTCATCCACGCGAACCGCCGTTCGCGTGCCCAGCACCGGCAACTGCCCGCGGAGCGGATCGTCCTTGCGGATTTCGCTGATCAACACGCCCAGGGTCGCGCGCTTCACCGCGCCGTAACGGATCAGTTGCTCGGCGATGAGCCGGCACGCCGAGCCGCTGAGAAACTGCCCGAAACGCGCGATTCCGGCGGCGCGGCCGTCGGTGCCGAAGACGAATCCATATTCCTGCTGCCCGCCGTTCCATAAGCCCAGACGGCCCGAGCCGTCGAGCGGTGAAAGAAACAGCACCAGCGACCCGTCCGCCGGCTTTTGCGCCGCGAGCGTCACGGGCTTGCCGATAACTTTGGCGGCCAGCAGGAGCGTGAGATTCGTCTGCCGATCCGACCCGATGAATCGTGCATTCACCACCTGCCCGTCGCCCAGACCAACCTTCACCGGCGCCTCCCCCACGGCCTCGCGCTCGATGTAAAGCGGGACCAACACATGCCCGGCTTCATCAATCACCAGCCCCACGTTGTTAGGCTCGAAATCGACGACGGCATTCACATCCATGTGCAATCGGCCGCCCAAGATCGGATCGAGAGGCGCCGGCACGGCAGGCGGCGGCTGAACCTGAGTGGGGACGAAAATGATCGTGCCATGCCCCTCGATTTTTATGCGCGGCTCATCCAATGCGTCGGCGGGCCGCGTTGTAGCCGAGGCGATCGCCGGTCCCGCCCGCTGCGTGCGCACGATGACCGTGGTGCCACTCAACAATGAAGGCTCAAGGCGTTTGCGCATTCCTGGGTCGAGCTGTTCCCAATGGTTTAGCGGCGCGCGGGCATACGCGTTCATCCATCGCGGCTGCGGGAGTTGCACGCGCACCACGCTGGCGCGCACTTCCTGGAAGAGGCCCTGGGTTTCGCGGTTGAGCGCATCAAGCAAGGGCCGCGCGGGGGTGGGCAGGGGTTGTGTGGCCGGGCCATTTTCTCGAGCCCGCGCCAGCAGCCCGCCGCAGATCGCAATGGCCATCAGGGCGATCCTGGGAACCAATCGAAAGCGTGTGGGTCGATTCAATGCCATATTGGGCGCCAGACGCGGCAGCCGCGTGAGACCAGAAATGCCGCCAAGTCCATCCTCCAACAGGATCATCCAAAAATCCCGTCGCGGTTACACCCGGCAGATCGTGATTCGTGTGCATGCGCAATTCGTATCAAGCCGGCTTGTTGCTTCCCTTTTTTCCGGTTGGCGCGTCATAATAGGCGCGGCCCAGACTGCCGCCCGCCTTTCGCTCGCGCGAGGGATTTGGTTTGGCGGCAGCCGGGCATTTGCCGCGAGGTTCCTATGCGAATGGGTCTTGGATTGATCAGTCTTCTACTGGGCGTTGCTCTCATCGCGTACCTCTGGTCCAAGAACACCACGGTGGTGATGCAGAAAGGCAACGAGGCGCGCAAACAGGTCGAGCAGATCAGCGGGCACGATGAAAATGGCGGCCTGGCCTCCGACAGCATTACCACGCAGCCGGAAACGGGCCCCGATGGACACCTGAAGGATCTGTTGGTGACGAACCTGGTCACGGGCGGCCCGTTCGAAAGCTTCTTCGGCCTGCAAAAGGGTGACAAGATCATCACAATCGGGCCGCTGGAGGTGGGCGATCGGTATATCATGGCCGATGATTCCAAAGCCGCGGTGAATTTTTTGACGGATGCGTACCAGACTTCCAAGCCGCTGATCGTGATCCGCAACGGCCAGCAGATGACGCTTCCGGCTCAGAAAGGCGCACCGCCCGTCGCCGCCAGCCCGGCGCCCGCGCCTGGCGCCGGGCAACCGGCGGACGCGGCGTCGCCGGCCCCGGATTCGCCCGCCCCGGCGCCGACCACCGCCCCAACTTCTCACCGCGAAACCATTCGCGATCAGTTGAACCGGATACCGGGGATTAAGCGGTAGGCATATCGTTGTAGCATTCCGCCGGGCGTTGCCGATAACAATGGCAATGCCAGTGGAAGGGCGGTGTGCATGTCGCAGCGCGAGCATCATTGTCCGTTTCTCAATCGCTCCGATGAACGGTGCTCGAGGAACTTCAGCCTCGATCAGTTGAACCAGGCCTACGACTATTGCTTCGGCCACTACACGGCCTGCCCGATCTACCTGCAACTGCTGGTTGAACGGCGGATGCGCCAGTTGCACGAATCCGCGCGCCCCGGCCATGCCGAACATTGGCAAGCCGATGGCGCGGGCGGCGGGTTGGTTCAGATTGCGCTGCAAGGACAGAGGGCTTAAGGGCGGATGAGAAGGCGCCGGGCGTAGGCTGGCCCGACAGCCAATGAACAGCTAAAAATCCGAAATCCGAAGCACGAAATCCGAAACAAATCCAAAAGCAGAAACGGCGGAAAATTCAAAGGGCGCATCGGACCGCTCTTGTTTTTGATTTTCCGCCTTTGGAGTTTGATATTGTTTCGGATTTCGTGCTTCGGATTTCGGATTTTTCTCCCCTTCGTATCTTCGTGGTTAATCGCACCGCAACACCTCGGCCCACCGACACCCGCAGCAATCTGCCGGAGGTTCGCGCGTTTCTGCTGCACCTGGCTTCGGAGCGCGGGCTGGCGGAGAACTCGCTGCACGCTTATCGCCGGGATCTGGAGGACATGGAGGATCACTTCACGGGCGTCGGCAAGGCGTTGCTGACCGCCGGCCCCGACGATTTCCGCGGCTATCTTCAAAATCAGACCCGCAAGGGCCAATCCACCCGCACCGTCGCCCGGCGTTTGGCGGCCATCCGCATTTTCCTACGGTTTCTCGCATCCCTGGGGCGCGATACCGCCGGCATACTTCAGCATCTCGAACGGCCCAAGCCCCAGCGCTCGCTGCCCAAAATATTGAGCCGGTCGCAGGTCAACCAGCTCATCGCCGCCCCCAATCCCAAATCACTGCTCTACACGCGCGACGTGGCAATCCTTGAACTGCTCTATGCCAGCGGCCTGCGCGCCACGGAATTGTGCGAGATGAACCTGCCCGATCTCAACTTGCAGATCGGCTGCGTGCGCGTGCTGGGGAAAGGGAGCAAGGAGCGGATGGTGCCGGTCGGGCAAAGCGCCATTGATGCGATCGCGCGATATCTGCTGGAGTGCCGGCCCAGGCTCGAGCGCGGCAACTCCCCGCGACTTTTCCTCTCCCGCACCGGCAAGCCGTTGGAACGCGTCGGCCTTTGGTTCATCGTCGAGAAGTACGGCAGACGCAGCGGCCTGCTCAAGAACATCTCCCCTCACACACTCCGCCATTGCTTCGCCACTCATTTGATCGGCGGCGGCGCGGATTTACGCGTCGTGCAGGAACTGCTGGGGCATAGCGACATCAGCACCACGCAAATTTACACACATGTGGACCAGGATCGGCTTAAATCGGTGCATCGCAGGCATCATCCCAGGCCGTAAGGGTCGGGCGACAGCCGGCCAAGGCATCGCATCACGCATCATTATAAATCTACAGCTTCTGGAAGGGCGAGGATTGTTGCAGAAGGCGCATTCCCTTGCATTCGATCTGGCGAATGTTTTCGCGCGTGCAGGAGAATGATTTGGCAATGGCTTCAAGCGTTTCGGGTTGGTTGGTTCCGATTCCAAAGCGGCGGCGAATGACTTCCGCTGTTCGAGCATCCAGGTTGCGTCTGAGAATGCGACGGACCGACGCGCGCAACATTTGCCGATCGATCCGGTAATCCGGCGGCGCCGTTCGCGGGCACGGCAGCGATTGACTTATTCGCCGCACTCCAGGCCGCCCCGCCCGGATTTGCTGAAGCCTCAGGAATCTCCTGTCGGAAAGCTTGAAATGATCCTGAACGTCCTGATCCGACGGTGCAAATCCATGTTGCTGAATAAACGCCTCCCGAAACCGGCCGAGGGCGGCGACGAGGGGAAACTTGTGCCCCATTGCAATCAGGCTGGCGTGCTTCCACGACGCATGCACGATGCGCTGCATCATCAACCTTTGCGCGAAATGGCGAAACCGGTTGACGCGCAGGGGATCATAGTTGTCGACCGCCCAAATTAAGCCCACGCACGCTTCCTGAACCAGATCATCCCATTCCATGTTGCAACCCACGTATCGACCGGCCGCCTGCGGAACAAGATGCACGTTTGCCAACACAAGCTTCTCTCGTGCCGCGCTTCGTTCGCCGGGCAGGAACTGCTTGCGCAGCCGTCTCTCCTCGTCGCGCGACAGCCGCCGATACGGTCCCGCGCCGCTCAGAAAGTCGGGCAGCTCGACACAAAATACCCGCTTCCGAATCCGGGTACATCTGCTACCGTTCCAAGCCATGAACCCACAACTTGCCACCCCGCGTTCTATCGCTCTCGTCGCCCTGCTGGCCTTGGCTTCCTTGTCATGCCTCGCGATTGCCACGCGCGCCGCTGACGATAAAACCGGCGTCCCCGGCTCACGGCAGGGCAAGCCTCTGGATGTGGAGAAGCGTGGCGATTTGCTCTTCAATGGCATCGATTATACCGGCTGGAAATTCCGCGATCCAGAGCGATCAAAGGTTTGGAGCATCGCCGAGGCCATGCTCGATCCCGATGATCCCAAAAAGCTGATCCCCGCTCGCTCCACCGAGAAACAAGAAGGCGGCAACATGCTCCGCGGCGCCGGCCACGGCACCGACATATACACCACCCGCTCGTTCGGCGACTGCCAGCTTCATGTCGAATTCATGATCCCCGATGGCAGCAACTCGGGCGTTTATCTTATGGGCCAATACGAAGTGCAGGTGCTCTCCAACTTCGGCAAACCCGACAGCGCGCTTGGCCCCGGCGATTGCGGCGGCATCTATAACACCAAGGCCCCCACCACCAACGCCCTCAAACCGTACGGCCAATGGAACAGCTACGACATCACCTTCCGCGCCCCCCGCTTTGACACATCCGGCAAGAAAACCGAGAACGCCAAATTCATCAAGGTCGTCTTCAACGGCAAGCTAATCCACCAGAACGTCCAAGCCCCCAAACCCACCGGCAGCGAATTACCCGGCGGCGAAAAACCCCGGGGCCCCGTCCTGCTCCAGGGCGATCACGGCATCTGCGCCTTCCGCAATCTCCGAATTGAACCGCTCGACCTCAAGTGAGGTTGCAGTTTGGCCGCCGAGCTTGTAGGATCGCACGTCCGATTCCGAGAATGGACGGAGTCGGACACTCAAGCAGCCGTAGCTCAATTGGATAGAGCGGCGGTCTACGGAACCGCAGGTTGTAGGTTCGATCCCTATCGGCTGCACTAACAATAGCAACCCCGTCATTCGGCCCTTCGCCGGCATGGTCACTTTCAGTGACCCTGTGCACCCGTAGCTCAATTGGATAGAGCGTTCGCGAACGAAGCGAAAGGATGTAGGTTCGACTCCTATCCGGGTGCGTCAATCGACCAGGATTTTCCCCGGTCGGCGACAAATCCAGCGAGACCGGCATGGTTCCAAGCGATCTCCCATCCTGGCTCCGAGATTCCAATCGCCCAACGCTGGTGATGGGCATCCTCAATCTAACGCCCGACAGCTTTACGGACGGCGGCCAATTCGCCGCCCGCGACGCGGCCTTGGCGCATGCACAGGTGATGCTCGCCGACGGCGCCGACTGGATCGACGTGGGCGCCGAATCCACCCGTCCCGGCTCCCAGCGCGTGCCGGCCGGGGAGCAGATGGCGCGGTTGATGCCGGTGCTCACGGAATTACGCCGTCGCGTTCCAGTGGTGCTGTCCATCGACACAACGCTTGCGCCCGTGGCCCAGGCGGCGTTGGATGCCGGCGTGGATGTGGTGAACGACATTTCCGCCGGTCGAGACGATGCGGACATGCTGCCGCTGCTCGCCCGGCGCGGCGTCCCGGTCATCCTCATGCACATGCTCGGCCAACCCGCCACCATGCAACTCGATCCGCGATACCAGAACGTGACGCGCGAAGTGCGTGAATTTCTGACACGGCGCGCGTGCGCCGCCGAGCGGGCCGGCATCAGCCGCGAGCAGATCCTGCTCGATCCCGGCATCGGATTCGGGAAAACCGTCGCTCACAATCTCCAACTTTTGCGCGAACTGCCGTCCCTCGCGGCGTTGGGCCGGCCGGTGGTTATCGGCGCCAGCCGCAAGGGCTTCATCGGAACAATCACCGGCGAGGCCGCCGATTCGGGCCGCCCGTTTGGCACCGCCGCCACCGTCGCCTGGGCCGCGGCCAACGGCGCGGCGATCGTCCGCGTCCACGACGTGGCGCCGATGGCGCAGGTCGTAAGGATGGTTCGCGCGATCGTGGAATCGAACTCGGATTCATGATGAGTGACGAGTGAACCGTAACCCGGAGCGCTCTGAGTCACGGTTCACTCGTCACTCATCTCTGCCTGAATTCCCGTCACGGTTCACTCCTCACTCATCTCTTCCCGCCTCCAATTGTTCCCCCGCTCCTCCCGGCGTATAGTTGGCCACGGTACGTATGCCGACTCAATTCCTGGATTTCGGAGGGTTCTTTCGGGCGCTGCACTCATACCCGTGGTGGCAGGTCGCGATTGAACTGTTGCTCATCGGCCTGGTGGTTTACTGGGTCGTGCGGTTCCTGCGCGGCACGCGCGGCGCGCGCATGCTGAAAGGCGTGACCTTTGTCCTCATCGCGCTGTATGTGATCGTTCGATTGCTCAGTGCGGCGTTTCAATTGACGCGCATCGAATATCTCTATGGGCAGTTTCTTTATATTGCCTCGTTCGCGGTCGTCGTCGTGTTTCAACCCGAGCTGCGCCGGGCGCTCATGCGGCTGGGAGAGACGAGGTGGTTTCGCCGATACCGCGAGATCGACGAGGAAATCGAGGCGCTCGTCGAATCCGCCACGTTCCTGGCGCGGCGGAAGATCGGCGCGGTTATCGCAATCGAGCGCGACGTGGGGCTGGGCGGGATCGCCGAGAGCGGCACTCGGCTTGATGCCGCCCTGACGGCGGACCTGCTCAACACGATCTTCTGGCCCAATTCTCCCTTGCATGATCTGGGCGTGGTGATCAGCGGCGGGCGGGTGAGCTATGCCGGCGTGCAATTTCCGATGGCCGAGAGCGGCGAGCTTGAGCGCGAGCTGGGCGCCCGCCATCGCGCCGCGGTCGGGATGAGCCAGGAGACCGATGCCGTGGTGCTGGTCGTTTCCGAGGAGACCGGCGACATGAGCATCGCCGAGCGCGGGCAGCTCATCCGCAAGCTCACCACGGACGGCCTGCGCGGACGGCTGACCGAATTATTGGGCCGCGGCGAAGCGACCCCTTTGCTCAGTGCAACCTAAGCCGCGATACAAGATGCCTGCGACTTCCACACAAACTCCTCCCACGATGCCCCCGCGCCCGCCGACGCGCGCCCCACACTCCCGGCGTTCGCTGGGTCAGCGCTTCGGCGGCAACTTCCGCGCCTGGGCCCGCGACACGTTTTCGCGCGATCAGATGATGGCCAGCCTCAAATCGCTGGCCTGGGTCGCGCCGCTCACGGTGTTGATCTGGATTTACGCCGAGCGCGAATTGATCTTCAGTCAGTCCGTTCAGATTCGCGTTGAGGTGGTGAACAACGACCCCAACCGCCTCGTGCAGTTGCTCGATGCAGATGGCAGGCCACAGGCCGACCTGATCATCAATGCGATCATCTTCGGTCCCCATTCCCGGGTCCAGCAGGTGCAGGAAAAGCTGTTGAGCAGTGCGGTGCGGATACAGCTCGATCCAAAACTAGGCGAGGGGCGCAGCGCCATCCCAGCCGACATTCTTTCCAGGCAGCCGCTGTTCGTGCAGCCGGGCGTGAGCGTCACGAACGTGATTCCCGCGAAGATCGACGTTCTGATCGACGCGGTGGAGCACCTGGACGTGCCGGTGCGGGCGCCGGCTTCGATGACCAATCTCGACGGCCCGCCGATTTTCGTACCCGCGCAGGTGCACATCAGCGCGCCAAAATCGGTATTGAATGCCGCCCGCGCGCAAGGACCGCTGGTTGCGTATGCGCAGCTGGAGAATGATCGCAACGCCGGCGTCCGTGACATCGCCAATGTTCCGGTCAGCCTGGCCATCAAAGATCCGCATCTGCTCATTTCCCCGCCTGCGGTGTCGGCAAAAGTCACGTTCAGGAAAAGCGAAATCGCCGGCAGAATTCCCTCCGTGCCCGTCTGGGCGCGCTACCCGCCGGGCACGTTCCTCGACAAATATAGAATTGATTACGAAGCCAGTGTCTTCGACGTGCAGGTGATCGGGCCGCCGGAGGTGATTCACCAGATGAACGACCCGACCTTCGAGCCCAAGCCCAAGGCCTACTTCGACGTGACCCTCGGCAGCGCCGGCGCCGATGGCGCGACCCATGAGGCCCCCCTCCGCTTCGACTTCGGAAACACCGGCATCAAAATCAGCCCCGAAGATCGCAATAAGACGATCACGTTCAAGGTGACGGAACGAAAGCCGGGGGAGTGATGGTGGCCGTGGTCGGCGCCTGAAGCGGCTTTAATCGCACCGAAATACCATCGGGACCAGAGCGGTTGAGCAAACCGTGTTGTATCACGGGCGTCCCGCCCGTGCAGGGTGCTTTGGGATTGGAAATACCGTCATTCCTCGACTACCGCCATCTGCACGGGCGAGACGCCCGTGATACGGTAACGGGGTTCTTCCCATGGGGCGCGCTGCTCTTTAATCGAATGAAGGATTACCACGTTCGAAGCATGCCCGGCGCTCTCAAATGAGCTGGGATGGCGACGGTTTCCCATCAATGATCTACCCGCGCCTTGAGCAATCCCAAACTCTTCATCCAGGCTTCACATCGTTTGGGCCAGGTGGAAACGGGCTTGTCGGTGGGGCGCAGGCCAAAGCCGTGGCCGCCTTTGGAATAGATGTGCAGCTCGGCGGGCAACTTCGCATCATGCAGGGCCATATACATCACGGCGCTGTTGTCGGCGGTGATTCCATCGTCGCCGGCATGCACGAAAAACATGGGCGGCGTCTTCTTGTTCACGCGGAACTGATCTTTTAGCTGATGCGTTTTGTCGTCGATCAGCCAGGCCGGATAACACAACACGCCAAAATCAGGCCGGCAGCTCGCCTGGTCGATGTCATCGATCGGGTCGTAACTTCGCTTGTCATAGTTGGTGCAGGCAAGAGCGGTCAGGTTGCCGCCGGCGGAAAAGCCGAGCATGCCGATGCGGGTTGGGTCGATTCCCCATTCCTTCGCGTTGGATCGCACGAGGCTCATCGCGCGCTGCGCATCCACCAACGGCGCAAAGCCGTGTGGCTTTTCGTAATGGGCCGGGACACGATATTTAAGGATGATTCCGGTCACGCCCGCGGAGTTAAGCCACTGGGCCACTTCGGTGCCTTCCAGATCCCAGGCGAGGATGGAGTAACCGCCGCCGGGACAGATCACCACGGCCGCGCCGGTGTCCTTGTCCTTGGCGGGGCGAAAGACGGTGAGCGTCGGTTTTGAGACGTTGCTCACGCGTTTGACGCCTCCCGAATCCTCCATTTTCTCGGCGGCTGGCTCCTTTGGATTGCCCGGCACCTTCCCGGCCGGCCATATATCAATAACCGCAGGCGCATCGGCAGCGCGTGTGGCCGTCAGGCTGGTGGCGATTAAAAGAATGCCGGCGATTGCGAAGCCATTGAATGGTTTTGCCATGCCGACAATTTATACCCGCCGCCTTTCCCGTCAAACCATACCCTCGTTACAATCTTCGGCAATGAAATCCTACGATGTCATTCGGCAGGCGGTGGACGAGCCGGGCGTGAAGGCGGTGGCGGCGGTGCTGAAGGTGTCGCCGGCGCTGGTTTACAAATGGTGCGAGCCGCCGGCCGAGAAGGAAGACCCCGAGCAGAGCGGCGCGAAAAATCCACTCGACCGCGTGCGCGAGATTTACGCGCTCACCAAGGACATCCGTCTGGTCCGGTGGCTATGTAACGAAGCCGGCGGGTTCTTCGTGGCCAATCCTGAGCCGCCGGCCAACAAGAGCCTGGATGAATCCATCTTCACCGAGAGCCGAGGCATGGTGCGGGAATTCAGCGAGTTGCTGGAGACGGTTACAAACGCCGTCGAAAACGATTCCCAGATTGACCTGGGCGAAGCCGACGAAATCCGCGAGAAATGGGAAGACCTCAAGGCCTGCGTCGAACGATTCGTCAAGGGATGCGAATCGGGGTGCTACCACCTCAAGAAAAAGTAGAAACGGTCATCGTTGGGAATGCGGGATTGAGCAAAAAGCGGTAAAAAATCCGAAATCCGAAATCCGAAACAAATTCAAAACTCAAAGCGAAAATCTCGAAACAGGAAACGCCCCAACGCGCCCTTTGAATTTTCCTTTTTCCTACTTTGAATTTGTTTCGGATTTCGTGCTTCGAATTTCGGATTTTCACCCGTGGCTTGCTCTACAGGCGCAGCTCACGCGGAGCGCCCCATCCTGCAAAGCCTTAGCTATCCGGCGGGGCCGGCCTGGAGCTCGCGCGGGGGGCGACCGCCTGCAGCAAACGCGTGCGCCAGGTTTCGGCGGCTTTGTCGGGGCTTTTGAGTTTGCCGGCTTTTATTTCCGCGGTGGTGCCGCGCGCCAGACTTGTTTCGGCTCGCAATTCAGCCAATTTACGCTCCTGATCCGCGCGGTCGGCGCCGTTGAGCAATTGCGAGAAGGGGACTTTCCATTCGCCATGAATCTTCACAAGCCGCACCGGCGGATCGGTCGCGGCGGCAAACTGCACCAGCGCGGTGTCTCCATCAATGGCCGCCTGCGCCTTGTCGATTCCCGCCAGGCCGTCCGCCGACTGCGCCTCCATATCGCCGGTCACGGTGTTGGCGCCTTCCTGGCCGTAGGCCTCGATCGCGGCGTTGTGCAATGCCGCCAGGGCATGGGCGTAGTCCGCCATGGCCAAAATCAGGTTTTTGCCCGACTCGTCGGAGGTTTCAAAAACCGAGCGAATGGCGTCGGCATCGCCATCGCGCAGCGCCAGGTTGAGCTTGCGCAGGGCGGCTTTGGGCGTAATGGCGGGGACGGAAACGGAAGCGGTCGTGGGCGCTTTGGAAGGGCGGGTTGCCGGAGCGGTGGCCGGCGAATGTGAATGGGTTGGCAATGGATGCGACGTCGCGGGGGATGCGGGCCCAGCGGGCTGGGCCTGCGCCCAGGCCGCCAATAACGCTGTTACCGCTCCCATCATGATGTACCGCATCGGCGCGCTCCTTGGCCTTCCCAATCGAAATACTCAGGATCAATACGTCAGGCCGGCATCCTCTTTTGATCACTCCACTATAGCGCGCAATGACCCGCGCTTTTAACGCCATAAATGATGCCTGGCGACAGGGGTTGAGGTGCGGCGAGGAAACCGCTATCATCTCGACCCCTGCACCGCCAGCGGAAAGCGTATCCCGGGCGCGGGAAAAAGATGAGACGGCTACCGCCAACACGAGGATATTATGTCGCTTGATCGAAGCCTGAAGAGCGCCAGTTCGCTGGTTCGTCACCGTAACGTGCTGACGCGCCATGAACGGATGGAACGGATGAAGGAAGAGGAAAAATGGACGACGGGCCGAAGCATCTTTGGTTTGCCAAAGGTGGCTAACCGCAAAGCCGCCGTCGGCAAGGTTGTGAAGGAAGAGGCCGCCGAAGGGGCTGCTGCTCCGGCAGCCGGCGCGGCTCCCGCGGCCGGCGCGAAGGGCGCTGCGGCCGGCGCCAAGGGCGCTGCGCCCGCGGCCAAGGGTGCTGCTCCGGCCGGCAAGGGCGCCGCGCCCGCGAAAGTCGCTGCACCGGCCAAGGGTGCGCCAGCCGCCGCGGCGCCGGCCAAGGGGAAGAAGTAATCGGGGCGGGGTCAGTTAAAGAAAGTTTCATGTTGCTATGGCGTTTGACCATAACCGGCCGCCGGCGTGGTCACTTCAGTGACCATGCCAAGCCGCTCCAGCTCCGTGAAAAATGCTGTAAGTGACGCTCCTGGGACTTGGGTCACTCGATTACCTCGTTGATTGGTCACTGAAGGGAACCGGTTTGGCATGGTCACTGAAGTGACCACGCCCGGCGTAAGGGCCCCCTGGATTCACCCTCCGGTTTCGGGTTTCGGGTTTCGGGTTTCGGAATTCAGGATCGACGGGGCATCCCGCGCGGATTATTTTGATGCGCTCTGATGAGTCGTACATTTCCCGCCGCGCTTTGGGCGTGGATGCTTCGGGCATCCGCAAGGTCTTTGATCTTGCGGCCAAGATGAAGGACCCGATCAACTTCTCGATCGGCCTGCCCGATTTCGACGTGCCCGAGGCGGCCAAGGAAGCGGCTATCGAAGCCATCCGCGCCGGCAACAATCGCTACACGCAAACCCAGGGCATCGCGCCGCTTCGCGAACGCCTTCGCAAGGATTTGTCGGCTGAAATCGGGCGCGATGTCGGAGACGTGCTGATCACCAGCGGCGTGAGCGGGGGATTGCTCCTGGCCATCCTCGCGGTCATCGATCCCGGCGATGAGGCGATTTTCCTCGATCCGTATTTCGTCATGTACAAGCACCTCCTGGCCGTCGTCGGCGGCAAGCCGGTGATTGTTGATAGCTATCCGGACTTTCGATTTCCCGCGGAAAAAATCGAGCGGGCGGTTACGCCGCGCACGAAGATGTTGATGCTCAACTCGCCGTGCAACCCCACCGGGGCGGTGATGAGCGAGGCCGACGTGCGGGCCGCGGTCGATATCGCCCGCCGGCATGATCTTCTGATACTGTCGGATGAGATTTACGAGCCGTTTCTTTACGGAGCAATGGGGACGGACAAATCATTTGCATCTTCTGCGTCCGCTCCCCTCCCCTCCCCCGCCCGCATTTACGAGAAGACGATCATCCTTCGCGGCTTCTCCAAAAGCCACGCCATGACTGGCTGGCGGCTGGGCTACGCGGCGGGGCCCGAGGCGATCATCTCGCAGATGACCAAGCTTCAGCAATATACGTTCGTGTGCGCCCCATCCCCTTTGCAGTATGCGGCACTCAAGGCGCTGGACGTGCCGATGGGAGATGCCGTGGAAGCGTACCGCCGAAAACGCGATTTGGTCGTCGCGGGCCTTGCGCCCAGGTTTGAGATCGTGGAGCCCCAGGGCGCCTTCTACATTTTCCCCAAGGCCCCCGCCGGCGCATCGGCCAGTGAATTCGTCACCAAGGCCATCGAAAACAACGTGCTTATTATCCCCGGCAACGTCTTCAGCGAGCGCGACACTCACTTCCGCATCAGCTACGCCACCACGGATGAAAAAATCGCCCGCGGCTGTGAAATCCTGCGATCGCTCGTACGATGACGTTCGGTGCCGGGCCTCATGGCAGCAGATCATCCACCGCAATCGGCGATTGCGGCGCCGCGAGCGGCGCGATCGACTCGCCCCGGCGAACAATTGTAGTGTTGCCGTACTGGTATCGCTTACCCTCCAATACAACATTTCGATAGACTTCAAGTTGCTGCTCGAGCAGATTCACAATCCAATAATCTCGAATCCCGGCGCGCGCATAACGCGGTGATTTGCGGCGGCGATCAAAAAGAAGCGTAGTGTCACTGACTTCGATGACGAGCAACGCGACGCCAGTTGTGTCATGTGGTTCCTCGCTCGCCAAAATCCACGCGCGCGTAAATCTCCGCCAGCGGCATCGTGATTCTGATCGACTCGATCATCACAACCGACTCCATTCCGTCTGCCTCACTCAAAACCCACGGCCCATCGCCCTGCCGCTGATATGCCTCCACGCGCGGCTCTTCCTGCGCTATCAGAAGGTATCCCCGCAGGGATGCAATCTGGCGGTAATTGCGGGCTTTGAAGCCGCGATCGTAGGCTTCGGTGGATTTGGACAGAACCTCGAAGAGAACCGTTGGATTTGTGAGCGTTTCCCCGGAGGCATCTTCTTCGTCTGGTTCCGGGGGATCACAATAGACGCTGACATCGGGATAAGTGCGAAGGCCCGTCGCCTTGATTTTGAGCCGCAAATTGGATTCGTACGCCGTGCAAGGGCTGGCGGCCAATCGCGTATGCAGCCCGGCCCCAAGATTCATGCAGATAAGGCTGTGGCGGATCGTGCCGCCGCCCATCGCGAAAACCTCGCCGCGATAGTAATCGCTCTTGGTTTGAGCGGCGCGTTCGAGCCGATAATACTGCTCCGGCGACAATGGCTGGACGGGTTGAGCGAGGGTCATGTCCAAGGCCTCCTCAGGCTTGTGCGTCTTGTCCATAGGCCGCACTCAGTTGCGCCACCAGTTCAGCAGGTGAGAAGAACGGGAGCGGCGCCCCGGCAAACCCCGCCGGATCGCGCGTTACAATCAGATCAATTGCGGCTTCAACTGCCGCTGCCGCATGAACATTGTCCTCGAAGTCACGGCCGCCCATTTGACTGGCTCGTTCCAGGGTTGATCGGCCGATGGCGATTATCTCGAACGCCGCCAGGCATCGGGTCACCGTTAGCAGCGCGCCATCCGTGCCGACGGATTTGCGAGCGATATAGAACAAACGTTGGGATGGCCGTCGCGCAAACGTAGCCGTCTATCCGCCCGGCGAGCACATGGGCTACGAGTGCCTTTGCATCCTGAGCCCAAGGCGCGCGGTCCAGCAGCAGATCAAGCACAACGTTGAGGTCAAAGAGTACCTTCATCGCTCGTACTTCTGCATTCGGGCCTCATCGATCCATTGGCTCACTTGACCGTCGGTCGGAACGGCGCCACTGCCGCGCGCGATACCTACGAGTTGATCCAGCGCAGGCTTTGCCCGCGACGACTCGATTGCGCGAGTGCCGAGGCTATCGATCAGGGCATGCGCCAGGGAAACGCGCTGGTCGGGAGGCCAGTTCGCGACGGCCTTCAGTACAGTCTCGTATTCGGGGTTGTTAGACATCCGGTTCCTCATCTCTTCCATTCGTTGCCGATCACAATGCAGGCATGGAGATGCCAATTTTAGTCCCCCGCCTCCAATATCGCCATGAACGCTTCCTGCGGGATGTCCACGCTGCCGACGCGTTTCATGCGCTTCTTGCCTTCTTTTTGCTTTTCCAGGAGCTTGCGTTTGCGGGTGATGTCGCCGCCGTAGCATTTGGCGGTGACGTTCTTGCCCACGGATTTGATCGTCTCCCGGGCGATGATTTTTCCGCCGATGGCGGCTTGCAGGGGGATCTCGAACAGATGCCGGTCGATCTCTTCCTTTAACCGGACCAGCAGTTTTCGCCCGCGGTTCTCGGCGTGGTCGCGGTGGACGATCACGCTTAGGGCGTCCACCCGATCTCCATTCACGAGGATGTCGAGCTTGACGAGGTTGCCGACGCGGAAGCCGATGAGATCGAAGTCCATCGTGCCATAGCCGCGCGTGGCGCTTTTGAGGCGGTCATAAAAATCGTAAATCACCTCGGCCAGCGGCATCTCATAGACCAGGATCACCCGGCTGGCACCGATGTACTCGGTTTTCTTGTAAAGACCCCGGCGGTCTTCGCACAGCTTCATCAGGGCGCCCACGCCGTCCGCGGGAAGAATCAAATTCACCAAAATGTACGGCTCACGTATCTCATCGACAATGGTCGCGTTGGGCAATTCGCTGGGGGCGTCGATGCGTCTGATACTGCCATCGGTCAGCTTGATCTCGTAGGTGACGGTCGGCGCGGTCTGCACGACCTCGACGCTGAACTCGCGCTCCAGCCGTTCCTGAATGATCTCCATGTGCAACAGGCCCAGGAAGCCGCAGCGGAATCCGAAGCCCAGGGCGTCGGAGCTTTCGGGCGTGAACGTGAAGGAGCTGTCGTTAAGCTGCAGGCGGTCCATCGCATCGCGCAGATCTTCGTACTGCGTTTTGCCGCCGGGGTAGAAATCGCAGAACACCATCTGCTGGATCGGCTTATAGCCGGGCAGCGGCTCGGGGGCGGGGGCGAGGGCATCGGTCACGGTGTCGCCGATGCGCACATCATGCAAATCCTTAATCGCGGCAACGAGAAATCCAACCTCGCCGGTGCCGATGCGCGCCACCTGGCTGGGCCGGGGCGTCAGCTTGCCCAGGTCGGTGATCTGATACTCCCGGCTCGCGCCCATGAGCCTGATCTTCTGCCCCTTTTTCAGTTCGCCATCCACGACGCGGACGTACGCGATCACGCCGCGATAATCATCGTAAATGCTATCGAAAATGAGGGCGCGGGTCGGCGCATCGGGATTGCCCTTGGGCGCGGGAAGCTGGTCGCACAGCTTGGTGATCAGGTCGTCGATCCCTTCGCCCGTCTTGGCCGACACGAGGATCGCATCCTCAGCGCTGAATCCCAGCACCTGCTCGATTTCCTCCGCCACCGCAACGGCATCCGCGCTGGGCAAGTCGATCTTGTTGATGACCGGAATAATCTCCAGTCCCACATCAATCGCGGCATACGCATTGGCCACCGTCTGCGCCTGCACCCCCTGCGTCGCATCCACCACCAGAATCGCCCCTTCGCACGCCTGCAGAGCCTTCTGCACCTCGTAATGAAAATCCACATGGCCCGGCGTGTCGATGAAATTGAGCATGAACTGCTCGCCATGATGATCGTGAAACACGGTAACGGCAGACGCCTTGATGGTAATGCCGCGCTCGCGCTCCAGGTCCATGTCGTCAAGCATCTGATTCTGAAACTCGCGCTCCGTGATCGCGCCGGCACGCATGAGCAAACGGTCGGATAAAGTGCTCTTGCCGTGATCGATATGGGCGATGATTGAGAAATTACGAATCTGCATGGGTTAACGCGCGCCTGTGGCCGGGGGTCGAAAACTTCAAGTGTACAGGAATGACGGGCGCGTATAAAGCGGCCATTGCAACCTGATCTCAAGTGGTCCTGTCGCCCCTGGCGTACAACCGCCCCCGCCAACTCGCGCAACAAGCTCCCGCCGCACCCCTTCGGCGACTCCGCCAACGCGGGTCGTGCAATTTCGCGCCACCAAAAGGCGCCGGCAAAGGACGAGTTTACACTTTGGAACAGTTTGTGGCGCTTTTACGCTTTTCGGTATATCATCAAATTGCTTTCCGATTTCCGCAACCCTTTGTCATCGCGGCGGTTGCGCGCCAGCGGCCCGTAAAACACACCCGGTCGCGGGAGCCAAAGCGCAACACGAGCTCGGCCGTTGTCGATTCGTCCCCCTTCTCCCTACGCGCCCCGTCCCCCGCCGCAAGAGGCCTTGAAATATCGGGGAGGCGCGCCTCACCGGAATCTCGCATGGCTTCTCACGCTTGGGCCGTCACCCCGCAAACGCAAGAGCCATCCGACATCGCCCCGTCGGCCAATCGCCGCACCCCGTCTCGACTCTACCCATTTCTTCTCCCGCCTTGTCTCATCCCCCAGCCGTGCAGCGGGAAGCGCGGACAATCGAAATGGCAGCCGGAAGGGTTTGTCTGAATATTGCCAAAGCGCACCTGTCCCGTTATCCGCGGTGCAACTCGACTTGCATAGTAATCTGGAGGTCGCGGCTGGCCCCCTCCTTTACGTTTGCCCTCTCCTCTCTTAGTTTAGTCGCCGGATGTTCGAGGCTCTTTCCCAACGCTTGTTGCCGTTGCTCCAGCTTACGCGGATGGCGCTGGTGTTCACGGCGATTGCCGACACTTACGCAACCGCGTTGCTGCTGCGGCACGTCACGCTGCCGGGGGGGCGCAGTTACGTTTCCGTGCACGGCGATCCGCTCGAGCCGCGCCGCATGCTGGCGATCGCGGGGCTGTCGATCGGGCTGTATGGATTTGGCATGAGCCTCAACGACATCGCCGACCGGCGCCGCGATCGGCATTCGGCTGCGCATCGCCCGCTGCCCAGCGGCCGCGTGGGCGTTTTTACCGCGCACGGCATCATGCTCCTTCTGGTCATCGGCGCCCTGGGGGCGGCTGCGTTTTACTCGGTGGTCGCCGGCAACTACGTCTGCCTGCTCCTGGCCATCTGGACCGGCGCGCTGATTTCGTTTTATGATCTAGCCGGCAAATACCTCGTCGCGCCGGGTCTGCTGACGCTAGGCCTGATCCGCTTCTTTCATGCCCTGATCCCCAGCCCGCAGGTGCCGGTGCTTTGGCATCCGCTGTTCCTGCTCAACCATGTGGCGATCCTGTCGATGGTCGCCTATCACTGGGAGGAGAAGCGGCCCTCGCTCACGAAGATACATTGGTGGACGGTGCTTGGCGGATTGGCGCTGGTCGATGCGTTGTTCATCGGACTGCTCGCGGCCCGGCGGGGATGGGCACACATTGTGCTGATTGACCAGCCGCTGGCGGGCTGGCCGATTATTCCGCCGATCGGGGCGGCGCTGGCGTTCGTCGGCGTCGCCTGGTACGTCCGCCGGCACACCAAAACCAGCCGCGAGGCTGGCCAAACCCTCATGCTCTACGGCCTGCTCTGGCTGATCGTCTACGACGCGGCGTTCGTGGGCAGCTACGCCGGGTGGTTCGAAGCCGTGGTGCTGGTTTTGCTCTTCCCCCTTGCATACGTCTCGGTGCAACTGATGCGATGGTGGTCGAAAATATTTTCGCTGTCGCAGAAGCCGGTGTTTAAGCGGGCAAGAACCTAAAAGCCGAAATGTATCACGGGCGTCTCACCGTGCCGATTGCATTAAAGTTCGAGAAAATCACGATTTCCGCAGACCGCGCCGTCGGCACGGGCGAGACGCCCGTGATACGATGAAGCTGTTCTTTCCCCGAAAACGGTTATATAAACGTGTGTGGGCATACGCTCCCAAATAGTTTGAACACAGCCCTACGGGGAGCGGCTAAAAGGCTGCTGACGGCGCGTGATCGCGCACACGTATTTCAGCCACAAACCCCCTACTTCCCCCGCTGCCCTTCCATATACCGGCCATGCTTGCCGTCGCCGCGCCGGCGGATGAACTCGATCATTTGCTTGACGTGGGGATTGATGCCATTCATCAGGTCGTACTCGGCCATGGCGGTGGCGAGCGGCTTTTTTCTGAGGAACAGGTTTCTGCAGGCCTGGTTGAGGCAATCGACGTCTTCCTCGCTGAACCCGGCACGGCGCAAGCCGACGGCATTTAAGCCGCGCACGGCATCCGATCCCTCCACCTTGCAGAACGGCGGCACATCATGATGCACGCGCGAATATGCCGCGATGAACGCATGGCGGCCGACCGTCACGAAGTGGTGGATGCCCACGCCGCCGGCCAGTGTGACATAATCCTCGCAGGTAACGTGGCCGGCGATCATCACGTTATTGGCGAAGGTGGAATGGCTGCCGATCTGGGCGTCGTGGCCGATGTGACAATTGACCATGTATAGGCCATGATCGCCGATGCGGGTGATGCCCCCGCCTTTCTCGGTGCCGACGTGCACCGTAACGGCTTCACGGAATACATTGCCGGTGCCGATCTCAAGGAGCGTGGAGCTGCCCTTGTATTTTTTGTCTTGCGGGGCGGCGCCGATCACCGCGTTGGGGAAAAAAACATTGTCCTTGCCGATGGTCGTGCGGCCCATGACCGTGACGTTATTCAGGAGCCGGCAGCCGGTGTCGATTTTCACCTCGGCGCCGATCACGCAAAATGGCCCGATCTCAACATCCTCGGCGATCTGCGCGTCCGGGTCGATGACGGCGTGCGGGGAAATCTTGGGCAGCGAATCGGAGAAGAAACGAAACGTAAACAGCGAATGAAACCACGCGGAGCGCTTGGCGTCCTTGCGCGGTTCCTTCACCTTATTCACCGGTTCGTTTTTCATAAAACGCAGCAGCGGGCTAGGCCGGCTCGGCATCCACCAGCATGAATTTGATATCCGCTTCGCACGCCAGCTTGTCTTCCACGAATGCCTTGCAGCGCACATGGCCAGTGCGGCTCTTGACGCGCACGGCCACCGCCTCCAGCAAAAGCTGGTCGCCGGGCACCACCGGATGGCGCATCTTCACCTTATCCATGCTCAACAGGACCGCAAGTTTGCCGGTGTGCTCGAGCTTGGTGCTCAGCAGCAGCCCGCCAAGCTGCGCCATCGCCTCGACAATCAGTACGCCGGGCATGATCGGCGTGCCGGGGTAATGGCCCTGGAAAAACACATCATTGAAAGTGACGTTCTTAATCCCCGTCGCCTTGTGGTCGCCCACGATCTCCAGAACGCGGTCGACCATCAGCATCGGATAGCGATGCGGGAGGATGCGCTGGATGCGGCGGATGTCCATCGCCGCCTCGCGATGGAGCAGCGTCTGCCGCTGGGCATTTTCCTCCTGTTCCAGGAGCTTGCGGGCCAGCATGTGATTGAGGCGATGTCCGCTCTTGTAGGCGACGATCCGCCCGCGAATGGGCCGGCCCACCAGGAACAAATCGCCGATCAGATCCAGCACCTTGTGCCGCCCGCATTCATCGACGAACCGAAAGGCGTTATCGATCGGCCCATTGGGGCTGATGACCAGAAGCTCTTTCGGCGAAAGATGCTTTCCCAGGCCGCGCGAACGCATCTCGCGCGCTTCGTCCTCGAAGACGAACGTGCGGGCCGATGCGAGCTGCGTGGCAAAATCATCATCCCCCAGCCGGAAGCTGACGGTCTGGCGGCCCACGGGCGGCGGGGCCTCGAAATCGTAAATGACTTCCAGCTTATCCGCCGGCCCCGGCAGTGCCGCCAGCGTCGCGCCGTCCATCGTCACCTGCACCGGCTTGCGGATGATCAGCGGATCGAGCGGCGCATCCTGCTCGATGATGCCGGCTTCCTCGATGGTCTCGACAAAGCTCCGGCTGCTTCCGTCGCCGCCGGGCAGCTCCCCCACCGTTCCGCCGGCCACTTTCACCACGGCATTGTCGATTCCCATGCCAGCCAGCGCCGCCATGCAATGCTCGACGGTCTCGACGTACAGCGTTCCATTGCGCAGGCAGGTGCGGCGCGGGCGGTTCATGACGTTCTGCACGAGCGCGGCGATGGTGGCGACCTTGCCATCCTGCTCGCGGACAAAGGTGATGCCGCTGTTGACGAGGGCCGGGCCAATGGTCAGCGTCGAGGTCTCTCCGGAAAAGAGCCCCGGCCCAACCAACGATGCCTCGCGGGAAACTGTTTTTTGACAATCGCTCAACGCACCATCCAATACAAAAGTCCCCGCCGCCGGGGGATCGGGGAGTATACCGGCGAGAGGGGGGATGCGAAACTTGCGGGGCCAAAAGTGGCAGGTTTGCGCGCCGGGTCATAGAAGGGCAATCGCGTTTACGGGCAAACGCTCAGCCTGCGATGAAATAAACGGCACTTTTGCTCATCTCGCAATAGGCTCTCAATGTTGCGCGATGCCTCGACTTCGTCCCGAACTACACGGACGAATGACTCCAATTCTTGTGCCGTTGGCTGGTCACCGTTCCACACGGCGATGAAATCGAATTGCGCGCCATGCTGCATGAGTCTCGGGGGAATGCGATCGAACTTTCCGACTAGGATGCCATATCTCAAGTATGGCTGAACGTGCCGATGCGAGGCCGCCTTCGCCCCGTAAACCAAGGCGTCATGCGTCGTGACGTTTCCCAGTTTGCACTCGATGACCACACGCGGAAGCCAAAGATTGCCGCCGCGCGTTTCGTGGATGAGCAGGTCGGTCTGATAAGCCTTGGTGAGCGGTGTTCCTACTTTGTCGCCGTCGTATTCGAGTGCCTCGTGGCGATAGGCGACACGTTTACCTTGGGACACAACCAACTCTGGCGAACCGCTTAGGATGACTGCTATCTGTCCGCGCAAACCTTTGACCCACGGATTTTCACGACTTGCTCGGGCTGTCATGCCACGGATTTACCGAGATCACTATTAGTTGTCCATCGCGCGGGCCTTTCGCTGCTTTTTCATCCTACCCTCACCGCGTGGTGACGCGGCCTAAATGCCTCCGACTTGAACCAATCGAGGGCTTCCTGCTCCCTGGGCTCCAACGGAGCAACCGGTTCGAGGCGTGCCGTGAATTGAACCGCCACCGCATCCAATTGCCGGTCCTCGGATGAACTCAGGCCCGCCAGGCAAAGAAGCGGCTCGGCATCCAAACCCAGAAACGCAGCCAGACGAATCACCGTCTCGCAACTTCCGATGGTGCCTTTGCTGGTCTCAACCGCGATAAGTTCCGTGAGACTGACCTGGGCCTTTTCCGCAAACTGCACCGACGAGAGACCCAATTGGCGCCGCGATAGTTCGATGAAATGGGCGAGCGAGCGCCGGGTGGCTTCTGTTTTCAGAGCTTCCAGTCGCCCTTGCAGACCGCCGACCTCGATGGAAACGCCTTCCTCGGCGTCGGCCATCCGCAGCACCCATGCATCATCGCGTTGGACTTGATCGAACATGCTCATCGTGAACCTATCTTCCAGCTTGATCGGGAAACGGGTCATAGCACCAGCAACTCGGCCTTCTTGTTTTTGGCGTCCTCCAGAAACAGCTTGCCCCCTTTGGCCAGCTTGAAGTCGACCAACTGATACAATCGCAGCGCGTGGCGGAGGATCGCCGTCTTGCTCATCTCCTTCTTGGCGGCAAGTTCCTCCAGCACCTCCATCTCGCGGCCAGTGAGGTTCAGCGTCATGGTTTTCTTATCATCCATGCCGGGATAATATAGGAAAAATAGCTAAAATGTCAACTATCGCTTGTCGGGAAATGGGGAAAGTGGAGACCTCGCACAATGAAAAAACCGCCGTGCGATCCGGCGGCATGCCGAGTAGCGTCAGAGGTTCGAGCTCTCGCGGTCGAGCTGGAGCGGCAGCGAGTTTGGGCAGCCCGCGCGTTTCACCAGACGACCGTGTCGCAATGGCCGCCGCCCGCTTAGTTCGTCGGCGCCCCGTCCGAAGGACGGGCCGTGAGTTGCCCGAGCAATTGGCGGGCTGGCGCGCAGGATGGATCGATGGCGAGGGCGGCTTGGAGCTCCTGGCGGGCGAGGTCCGGGCGGTTCACAAGGACGTAAAGTTTCGCCATATCGAGGCGGAAGTCCGGCTGATTGGGCTCCAGTTCCACCGCGCGTCGCATCGCCATCACGGCCCCGCGGGGAACCTTCCATTTCCACAGGAGCACCGCGAGTTGGCGGCGCACTTCCGGGATGTTCGGATCAATCTTGTCCAGGACGTAGTGCAGGATCTCCTTGGCCTCGACGAACTGCTCCTTCGCGATAGCCTGTTTGGCCAGTTCGAGGTATTCCGGGACGGACTTGCCGGTTGGCACGGTCTGGCGGTATCGCTCCACGCCTTCCCGGACGACCGCTTGAACGCCTTCCAGGCCTTTGAGGGCGAAGGCGCGCGCCAGCACGGTGTAGAAGTCGGTGAACTCCGCATTGTGGCTGCTGATCCAGACTCGCTTGGCAATCAGCGGCTTGGCGAGCAGGATCTCTTTTTCCAGGTTACGGCGGCTCTCCCGTTCTTCGGGGGTCATCTCCGTCAGGACAAAATCGTCGCGGGGGATACACAGGGCCTGCGCGTATGGCTCGCCCTTGCGAAAGATGTGCCGCTGCCCGGGCGCGGGATTCTTGAACACGACGAACAGTTTCTGGGGCCACCATTCGCTTTGCACATGGCCGCAAACGGCCGGCGCGACGGTTTCAGTTTCGTCGCGGTAGAATCGCGGGTGCGGCTCGACTCGCAGCACATACCCCGGCGGCACCTGAATGTCGAGCGACGTGCCAAACAAGTAGTCGGTCACCGGCGGATGCGAAAGGGTAAAGTCCTTTCGCGGGTCACCGCCTTCCCCCGGCTCTTTCTCCAGGTTCCATCGGAACTCCACCTTCCCGCTCACGTTCACCACTTGCAATTCGGTCTCGTATTGGTAGAGCAGTTCAAAACCGTGAATGCAGGCGTCGGTGAATGCCGGGCAGTGCCACGCCTCGGGGCGCGAGCCATTCTCCTTTTTCCGCTCGGCCGATCCGCCCCAGCCGCCGATGGCAACCTTGATTGGCCGCGGCGGCAGCGCCTTGCCCTCCAGGCGGTACTTGATTTCCAGTTTCGCCATTCATCCTCCCGAACCGGCAACGCGCAAGGACGGGACTGCCGTCACCCGATGTGCCCGATGGGAAATAGCAGCGACAGGACTCGAACTACCGCCAGAATCATCGGGAAAACCTACCCTAACAGAAAAAAACGGCACGAATTCCGGCACACTCAAAGACGATTCCGACGCCTTCGATGAATTGTGGATAACTTTTCAACGTCTAAACGTCAAGGAACGCCGGCAACTTTTGGCGCTGGCCCGAAGCATGGTAAAGTAAACGCGGGAACGGCGGGGCTTGATCCCCTCGCCGACGATCTCGGGGCGCGCTTGGCGGTCTCACCTTCCGCCTTCCGCCCCCGGATCGGCCCGCCCCCCTGAAAGGTGAAGATATGACCCATCACGAAATTGCGACGCATTTTCATTTCCTGCATTCCATGTTTGCCCCGATCCTTGGCCCGCGCCCCAGGACAACCATGCGGTTCGCCGACGTGCCAGATGACCGCACTGACACGCACGGGCCGGCGCCCACGACGCGAAAGCAATGGTTTGAGCAGATAAGCCGAATGGCCGATTCCACGATCATTGCGGCAAGGTTGCTGCCGGAAGAGCTGCGCACGCGCGGCGGCAGGGCAATCCTCGACGCCCTGTCGGCGACAAAGGAAGCGATGTTTGGATGGGAAGTGAGTGATGAGCGGCGGGGCAGGCTTTGGGAAGAGCTAACCAGCGTCAAAAACGCCGTGGCCCACCTGGCGGAGGAACCGCCGAGGGCCGTGGCGGCGAACGCAAAGGCCGCCGCTAAGCCCACCCGCAAACACCGGCAGCGGGAACCCGCCAAACGCCTTACCAGCAAGCAATTGGTCGCGGCGGAGGTCTTCGGCAACTGCCAAAGTAATTATTCCGCTACCGCCCGCAAGCTGGGGCTGAGCCGATCGGCCACGAAAGACAGAATCGACGCCGGTTACAAAAAGCTGGGGCAGAAAG
>DASRLH010000521.1:0-28369 GCA_035648595.1 Tepidisphaeraceae bacterium | reverse complement strand
AAAAGCGCCCGGCACTTTCCAAAAAAGCGACCGCAACGTCCGCGGGGCGCTCCCGAGGCGCGCATGGCCTCAGCCATTGAAAAGCGGATAATTCAGCGGATACTCGCACAACCGCCGCCAAACTCGGAGGCGGCGTAGCGTATCACGGGCGTCGGCTTGTTCCCACTAAGCCGCGTTCTGCATCGGCTGACAGTTAGTCGCGCTCGCGCCGCTGGTTAATTTCGGCGCTATCCGCGGAGGGACGTTTACGCGGCTTTCCCGAAAACTCCCGCAGCGCCTTGAGCTCCCTGCCGGTAAGCTGGCGGAACTGCCCGGGCTTTAACCCATCGAGCGTCAGCGGCCCAAGTTTGATTCGCACCACGTCGCGTACCTTGTGTCCGAGCTTTGCCATGATCCGGCGGATTTCGCGGTTGCGGCCTTCGCGGATCGTAATATCCAGCACGCTGCGCTCGCGCAGGCGTTTTACCACCTTGATCTCGCAGCGGCCGGTTTTGAAACCTTTGCCGGTATGCGGGTCGGCGAGCCAGACACCGCGCTCCAGTTCCGCGATGGCGGCGGGGGGCACCGAGCCATCCACGGTGGCGCGGTAGGTTTTGGGCACGCCGTAGCGGGGGTGGGTGAGATGGTTGGTGAGATCGCCGTCGTTGGTGAGCAGGAGCAAACCCTTGGCTTCCGAATCGAGCCGGCCCACCGGATAGACGCGGCCAGGCAAGTCTGGTGGAAGCAGGTCGATTGCGCGAAGCTGAGTGCCCTGCGCGACGTTGGTGCTATAGACGCCGCGCGGCTTGTTGAGGATGAAATACAGCCGGCCGGCGAGCGGGGCGGCGGGCTCGCCCGACTGGCCCGTGCGCTGGACACGGCGGCTCGCTGGATTCGTCGGGCTTCCCGCGCGCGGCGTCGGGGGTTGGCCGCGGGCCGGCCGCTTGTGGGCGAGGCGGATGCTTTCGTCGTCCACGGTTATTTTGTCGCGCTGCGGGTCGATCAGGATTGGCAGATCGCGCATGATTTTGCCGTTGACCGCGATGCGGCCATCCAGGACCATCTGCTCGATATTCCGCCGCGAGGCCACGCCGGCGTTGGCCAGCACTTTCTGAATGCGTTCTTTCACGCCTGCATTATTGCCGAACAAGCGACGGATGGCACGCCACGCTTTTTGACGATAGAGGTACATAAGATTGAATAGGAGTTTTCAAGCCCATGATGCATCATCGTCCCAACCCCGCCGATTGCTCGCTGAGCCGCCGACAAATGCTGCAAAAGTGCGGCATGGGCATGGGCGCGCTCATGCTTGGCGGCATGCTCAGTTCGGAACTGCGCGCGTCGCAGCTTGGCTCGCTCAATCCGCTGGTCCCCAAATTTCCGCAATATCCCGCCAAGGCCAAGCGCGTCATTCACCTATTCATGAACGGCGGCCCGTCGCATGTGGATACGTTTGATCCCAAGCCGATGCTGCAAAGGTACGCGGGCAAGCCGCTGCCCACCGGCAATCTCGCCACCGAGCGAAAGACCGGGGCGGCTTTTCCGTCCATGTTCAAATACAAGAAATATGGCCAGAGCGGCATCGAAGTCAGCGATTTGTTTCCCCACGTCGGCCAGTGCGTCGATGACATGTGCATCATCCGCTCGATGAAGGCGGACGTGCCGAATCATGAGCCGTCGTTGCTTCTGATGAACTGCGGCGACGCCCGGCAGATTCGCCCGTCCATGGGTTCCTGGGTCACGTACGGCCTGGGCAGCGTCGATCAGAATCTGCCCGGCTTCATCGTCATGTGCCCCGGCGGCTATCCAATCCAGGAATCACAAAACTGGCAGGCCGGCTTCCTCCCCGGAACTTACCAGGGCACCTACATTGACACCCAGCATACCGATATCAACAAGCTGATCCAGTACATCAAAAACCCCTCCTCGCCCCCGCGCGAACAGCGCCGGCAGCTTGATCTGCTGCTGCAACTCAACCAGCGCCATATGCAGCAGCGCCAAAACGAGGCGGCGCTCGAAGCGCGCATCCAGTCGTATGAGATGGCGTACCGTATGCAGTCCGATGCCTCCGATGCCTTCGATACCACCAAGGAACCGAAGCACATTCAAGAACTTTATGGCCCCGGCACCCAGGCCCGCCAACTCATGATCGCCCGGCGGCTGCTGGAGCGCGGGGTGCGCTTCGTGCAGGTGTGGCATGGCGCCGGCCAGCCGTGGGACAGCCATGATGATTTGGCCGCCAATCATGGCCGGCTTGCAAAAGAATGTGATCAAGCGATTGCCGGCCTGCTTATCGACCTCAAACAGCGCGGCATGCTCGAGGACACGCTGGTGATCTGGGGCGGCGAATTCGGCCGCACGCCAACCGTTGAATTGCCGACACCGGGTTCCAATGCCGGCCACCTCAATGGCCGCGATCACAACAACCACGGCTTCACCATGTGGTTGGCTGGCGGGGGCGTCAAGGGCGGCCACGTCCACGGCGCCACCGACGACTTCGGCTTCGCCGCCGCCGAAAACCCCGTGCATGTCCATGACCTTCACGCCACCATCCTGGCGCTGCTGGGCTTCGATCACACCAAGTTCACCTACAGGTATGCCGGCCGCGATTTCCGCCTCACCGACGTCTACGGCACAGTGGTCAAAGACATCATGGCGTGAGGCCCGCAGTCGAAAATAAGAGGCTGCCACGAATGTACACGAATGAAAACAAACCATTCGTGCCATTCGTGGTCGTCCACCTACTCTTTTTTCGGATTTCGGATTTCGGGTTTTGCGTTTCGGGTTTCGGGTTTGGATGCGAGCGGAGCGTACGGTGGGTCGTCACCCCTTGATTCCTCGTCCAATTCCCTCCGCCAATTCCGCGGCATCGGCGGTTTGCAGGCGTCTAAGGACCGATTCCCAGCGGTAGCGGAAGCTGCCGGCTTCGTCGCGGGGAAGGTGCTTGAAAAGGGTATCAAAGGCGCGTTGGCGTTTTATGTATTCCTGGCGGACCTGGTTGAAGCGATCGACGAAGGCGGCGAGGAACGTCCTGGCAAAAGCCCTGGGGTCGTTGAGGAATGGGAGCCGGCGGTTGATGGCGCCGGCGTAGCCGGGGGCCAGGTCGCGCAGGTCGTGCAGGTAATCGGTGAAGGTGCCGGTGGGATCGGCGACCACGATGTCGATGGGCATTCCACAGGCGTCTACGATCACCAGTTCGTCGCCATCGTCGAAAATCGCGTTGCCATGCAGGTCGCAGCGGCCGACGATCAGGTTTGGCGCTGCCGCCCGGCCCAGCAGGCGGGCGAAATTCAGGGCAAAGGCGTCGTCGGCGAACCGCGCTGCGGCGACCTTGTCGGTGGCCAGGCCCGCCACGTAATCGCGCTCGAAATATGCCGACCAGATCAACCTGCCGAGATAGCGGGGATTCTTGCCGGCGTAGCGCTCGCCAAGCTTGCGGGCGGCCACGCGGGCGGGAAGATTCATGCCCAGTTGCCGGCATCCGATCCGGCGGTCCAGAATATACTCGGTGTATTCCTCGCTTTCGAGCATGGCCTGGAGTAGGTCTTCGCCCTTGTCCAGATTCTCGCTGACGCCCCATTTTTGCATGCGAATGACGCGCAGGATGGGCCGGGGATTTCCGCGCTCGCGCACATCGGCCAAATAGACGCCGCGCCGTCCGGGCCATTCGCCTCGGCTCGAAAGTGAGCCGGCCACGCGTCCGATGTTCACATGCTCCAAGTCACCATAATCGCGGATAAAATTGAAGATGAACCCGCGCGCTTTTTCATCGCAGAGCGGATGTCCGTCGGGCCGGCAGGGCTTGGCCTCGTCTTCGAGGATCGGATCGAATATGAGTTCGCCGTCCTCGATCCGTCCGCCCGGCAGCCATTCCACCTGCATGAAAAACTCGGCGGCAAGCCCCAGCATCGCCTCTTCAGAAACGGCTTCGTCGGTCTGCCCGATCAGGGTGGCATACATTCGGCCTCGCCAGTTCGGGTTGTTCAATTCGTCGCGCCGAAATTCCGGCGGCGCCGCATCGTGGAAACGCCGGCGCAAATCTTCGTATGCACCCCTTAGCGCGCCCGAATCGATGGCAAGAAAATCATGCCTGGCAAATTCCGCCGGCAGGTCGGTCCCCTCGGCCATGTAGAACGCCACCTCGCGGCGGCCCATGCGGTTGGCGCTGTTGCTGTGATCGCCGATCTCCGCCAGATGCCGCCGCAGCTCATGTTCATCAAGCGATGCCAGCGAACTAAACGCGGCGAAGGTGAGGAATCGCGTGCCGGTGGTGTTGTTGTAGAAATAGAGGTCGCGTCCGCCGATGGCGATCTTTGAGTCGGCGATCATCTTCGACATCTCGTCGGGCGAGCGGGGCAGCGCGCTGATCCGCCAGCACTCGCCGCGCCGCTTGATCGCCTCGCGCACCTGGGGATCGAGCACATGCAGGAATTTTATTTTCTCCTTGGGGACGATCTGCTGGAGCAATTCGTCGGCTTCAAACGCCGCCTGCATGTCCGCCGGGTCGGGGCGGATGAGAATATTGTCCCCCTCCAGCACCAGATCGACGCCGGTCAGGCATTGTGCCTCGAGTTCATCATCCCCCAGCGGCGCCAGACCCTGGGCAACGCGCCGATCGTTGAGGTCCTGTGCATACGCCAGCCGCTGGGTGGCGTGAATGCCTGGGAGCGTGACGATGGTATCGCCGCGCGGGAAGACGGTGGCGATGCGGGCGCGCGGCCGCCCCTGCTCGTCGCGCGCCATAATATTGTCGCCGATGAACTGCGGCATGAATGAGGGTTGTCGCACAACTGGCGTTGAACCTCAATGAGGATGTCACCGATGCCTTGGCAAACCTACACCCTTCGCGCCATCCGTGCCGCCCGGCTGGCGGGAAAGCGGGCCGCCAGGGCCGGCGCCAGGACCGTCGAGCCCGAGCATTGGCTCGATGCGCTGCTTGCGGACCGGGCGGCCATTCCATTTGTGTTGAACGAATTAAATATCGACATCGCGGCCCTGAAGAGTGAGGCCAGAAAATTGGCCGGCGCGGGCGGGCGGGCGCCCAGGAGCAAGCCGCGCTTTTCCAAACGCACCACCCTCATCCTCGAAGCGGCGGCAAAAGAGGCGCACTCGCTGGGCGAGCGCGAGATTGATGCCCGGCACCTGCTGTTGGGCGTATCGCGCGAAGGCGGCGCCGCCGCGCGGCTGTTGGAGCAGCATCATGCCACGCCTGCCGCGCTGCGCCAGGCGATCCGAAAGGCATTGCATATCGCCGCGCCGGCCAGGTGCCCCGAATGCGGCTACGACCTGCGCGCCACGCCGTTGCGATGTCCTGAATGCGGCAAGGACGTTTAAGGGCCCGGGGAGTGGGGCGCGCAAAAAAAGGCTGCACGGGGAGGATTGAGTCCGGGCAGCCTTGGCGGAGGAGGAATTGTATTTGACACATGCTTGTAATCTTAAACTTCGATCGGCTTGGAACACCCGAGGGTTAGTGGGAATGAGCCGCTTAACGTATCACGGGCGTCCCGCCCGTGCCGAGTTACCCAGTAGTCGAAAATTTTTCGACTCGCGATCTGCTTCGCTGCAACTGAATGGCTGAACACCGTAATCAAGCCCCGGGCGAGCGTGTCCTCCGCAGACCGCCTGCGGAGGACACTGCCCGTGGGAACCAACCGCGCTCCATAATTCCAAGTGACTCGCATCACCCGGTTTGCCGTCAACGTGACGGCTACGTTGAACCCATAAAGCGAGCCGTGTGCCGAACGATACGCACGCTTAGAATTTAGGAGATATACGACTGCTAATGCTCGAAAACACGGTTTTCAGGCGATTGCCTGGCGTTGGTTTCTCAATCCACGCACTTCCCGCCGCCTCATAACTGCGCGATAAAAGGGTCTTTCGCCCACACAGCGAGCAAGAGCGGGAACTTTGGGATTCAGTCCGTGTGCAGGCCCCGAAGGCACCATAGGTAGAAGCGACGTCCGCGTCGCTTCTGGCGGCGCCGCGCCCAAGGAGAAGACACGCGGCGAGGACGCCGCGTCTACGTGGAAGCGAACTCCAGTGTCATGCACGACGATCATGGTGACGACCGCACGGCGAGGACGCCGCTTCTATGCGGAAGCGGAGGCATCCGTACTCATGGAACAAGAATAGATCGGCCCACGCCACGGAACCCGGACGACAACGGCGGCATTTTTGTCAGCCGGCAGGGTGCGGCGATGCGCCTGCTTTTCAATGAATCCCACGCCATGATCTTCCGATCGGCAGTCGGCGAGACTAGACTGACGAACATGAAGCCCCGCACGCTGGTTCTCCGGTCGGCAGGTACGAATTGTGACGAAGAGACGGCTTACGCCTTCGAATTGGCGGGAGCCACTTGCGAGCGGGTGCACATCAATCAATTGCTGCGTGAGCCGGGGCTTTTGGATGCGTATCAGATTTTGGCGTTTCCAGGTGGTTTCAGCTATGGCGACGATATCGCAGCGGGAAGAATCCTGGCCAATCAGATTTCCAATCACCTGGGCGATTCATTGCGGCGGTTCATCGAGTCGGCCAAGCCGGTCATCGGGATATGCAACGGATTTCAGGTGCTCGTGAAAACGGATTTGCTCCCGGGCCCGCTGGCAGGCCGCCGGGGGCAAGCCTGCACGCTGGCGCACAATGATTGCGGGCGATTCGTGGATCGTTGGGTGCATCTGGCGCCGCGTGGCGAAACCTGCATCTGGACGCGCGGGTTGGAACCCCTCGAATTGCCGATCGCCCACGGCGAAGGGAAATTTGTTCCGCCGGACCAGACGTATCGCCAAGCGCTGTGGGATAACGGCCAGGTCGCGCTGGTTTATACGCGCCCGGATGGTTCGCCGGCCCTGGGGCAGTTTCCGCACAATCCCAACGGAAGCACGGATGACATCGCCGGCGTTTGCGATGTGTCCGGGTTGGTGTTCGGACTCATGCCGCACCCCGAACGGCATGTCGATCCCACCCAGCATCCCGCCTGGACGCGGATTTCGCCGCTGCCCAAACAAGGTCAGGGGCTTAAGATTTTCCAGAACGCCATCGTTCATGTCGGGGAGGCGGTCGGCGCGGGGGTGTAATAATCAGTCGGTTCCCATGCACAAGGGGTGTGGCAAGGGCGAATTCGACCGTGAAAACCAAGCGTTCACGCCAAGGCAAGCCACTTCTTTAGAGAAACTTAAGCTATTGCTAATAAAAGAGTTATTGGACGACGGCCCCGGCCCGGGCATCTTGCCCAGTTTTCCTCTTTGATTCCGTGGGCTGATTCATTACGATTGATTGAAGAGTTTGGCAGTGGCATGCCGAACAACGAGGAACGCGGGTCAGATGTTCTGGCCCCATGTTTCGCGGACCTGTGGCCGTGGGTAGACCAATCAGGGTGATCCACGGCTGAGTCCTGTACTCCAAAGAAGGAGGCATCGATATGTTGCGGAAAGGAATTGTGTTCGCGGCCCTTTGCATGTTGCCGGCGATGGCCTTTGGCCAGAATACCGCCCGTGGGCCGTTTGAGCTTGAGCTTGGCGGAACCGGGGCCAACGGGCCCAACTTCGACGGTTTCAGCGCGGCGGTGGATGGTAGCCTGGGCTATTATTTCAACGACAACCTGGAAATCAGTCTCCGGCAGTCGTTCGCTTACAGCGACGTTGCCGCCACGTCCTGGGATGCATCGACCCGCATCGCGGTCGATTATCACTTCATCCTGGGCGACCAGGGCCAGTGGCAGCCCTTCGTCGGCGCCAATCTCGGGTACGTTTACGGCGATGGCGTGCATGATACTTGGGAAGCCGCTCCCGAAGCGGGCCTCAAGTATTACGTGAATGCCAGCACGTTCGTCTACGGCTCGGTCGAGTATCAGTTCTTCTTCGACCAGCACAGCAACGCCGGCTCGGCCTTCTCCAACGGCCAGTTCATCTATGGCCTGGGAATCGGCTTCAGGTTCTAAAGCGCCAGTTGCATCGCTTGCCGCGGAACCAACCGATTACGAACCACACGGGCGGCCCAACATGGGCCGCCCGTGGTGCGTATCTTCACGCTTGCATCGGCAAAAGGAGCATCATGCGAATCGTGCGGTTTATATCGGCCGGAGAGGTGCATCTGGGGCGGCAGGTCGATGCCGAATACGCCATGCACATTGGCGGCCAGCTTTTCGGGCCGCACAAGGTGACCGACCGCAAGCTGCGGATCGAGAAGCTGCTTTCGCCATTCGTGCCGGCCGACATCCTGTGCATTGGGCTCAATTACCGCCAGCATGCGAAGGAAAGTGGCTCGGCGATCCCGCAACATCCGATGCTCTTCATCAAATCGGGCAACGCGCTGAATAACCCCGGCGACCCGATTTTTATCCCACTTCGCAGCAGCCAGATCGATTTCGAGGGGGAACTGGCGATTGTGATCGGCAAGAATGCCAAGAACGTGAGCCGGGCGGACGCGATGGAGTACGTCTTTGGCTATACCTGCGCCAACGATGTCACCGCCCGCGATTGGCAGCGCGACAAGGCCCTGGGCGGCGGCCAATTCGCCCGCGGCAAGAGCTTCGACAGTTTCTGCCCGCTGGGCCCCTGCATTATCACGCGCGATGAAATCCCCAACCCCAACGCCCTGCGCATTCGTACGACTCTCAATGGCCAACTGATGCAGGACAACACAACCGGCGACATGATCTTCGATGTGCCGGCCATCATCGAAAGCCTCAGCAGCACCATGACCCTGCGTGAAGGCGCCGTGATTCTCACCGGCACGCCCCAGGGCGTGGGCTTTGCCCGCAACCCGCCGGTCTGGCTTAAGGCTGGCGACAGCATCGCCGTTGAGATCGAAGGCGTTGGCACACTGGAAAACGCCGTGCGGGCGGAAATGCAAATGGAATAATGGGAGCATCGCGTGGCGTCGTTACAGATATTGGCCGACAAGCAACGCCTCAAGTCCCTCAAGGACATGCTCCACCGTCACAGCGTCCCGGCGAACCCGGCGCTGGTGGAAGCGAGAGTCGATGGGGCGGTGCAATGTTTTGCCTGCGGGCACCGGTGTGTGGTGCAGCCGGGCCGCGATGGGGTCTGCCGGGTGCGATTCAACGACAACGGAACCCTCCTGGTTCCACACGGCTACGTCGGCGCGCTGGCCTGCGATCCCATCGAAAAAAAGCCCTTCTTCCACGTCCTGCCCGGCAGCGACGCCCTCACCTTCGGCATGCTGGGATGCGACTTTCACTGCGGCTATTGCCAAAACTGGGTGACCAGCCAAATGCTCCGCGACCCCGATGCCGCCGCGCCGCCCCGGCTTACGACGCCCCGCCAACTGGTCGATCTGGCGATCAAAAATGGCGCGCCGGTGGTCGCGTCCAGTTATAATGAGCCGCTCATCACCAGCGAATGGGCGGTGGATGTATTCAGGGAGGCCAGGGAGCGGGGGCTGCGGTGCGCGTATATTTCCAATGGCAATGCCACGCCTCAGGTGCTCGATTTTATTCGGCCCCATGTCGATGCCTACAAGGTGGATCTGAAGACGTTCAGTGCCCGTAATTACCGCCAACTCGGCGGCGTGATGGAAAACGTCACCGACACCATCCGCATGTTAAAACAACGCGGCTTCTGGGTCGAGATCGTCACACTCGTCGTCCCCGGATTCAGCGATGACGCCGATGATCTTAAGCGCATGGCCGAGTTCCTGGCCGGTGTCGATCCGCTTATGCCCTGGCACATGACCGCGTTTCATCCCGATTACAAAATGACCGACGGCTATCGCAGCACCACCATCGACGATCTCATGAAGATCGTGGAATTCGGCAAACAAGCCGGCTTGAAATATCTCTATCCCGGCAATCTGCCCGGCCAGGTAGGAGAATGGGAGAACACCCGCTGCCATCATTGCAACAGCACCCTGATCCGCCGGCATGGGTTTCTGGTGACGGAGAACCGCGTGCAGGAAGGCGGCCTGTGCCCCGATTGCCAAAAACCGCTGCCCGGTATCTGGGGAAAAAGCTCGGGGCATGGGGATGGAAGAGTGAGACCGTTGGTTTGATGGGCCGTCGCAAATCCGAGACGGGCCGTCATAAACCCGAAACCCGAAATCCGAAATCCGAAATCCGAAGCAGAGACGAGTTTCGGCATTCGGGCATTCGGAATTCGGGAATTCGGAATTCGGATCGGGTTGCCTTGAGGCCCAGGCAAGGCCCGAATCACACCTCCAACCGATACCGACACTTCACGTCCTCTCCCTCCACGCACATGTCCCCCCCTCGCGGTCGATGCACGATCTCCACGAAAACCGCTCCCAGCCCCTCGCAGGTTCGCCGGGAGGCGTGGTTTTCGGGATGGCAGGTGATCCACAATGTCATCAGGCCATGCGCCCGCGCCAACGGCAAAACCAGCCGGCACGCGCGCAGGGCGTATCGCCGGCCGCGGAATTTGGGGTAGACGGTATATCCCAGATGGCCGTCAAACATTTCGACCTCCGGTGAATCGTCCAGCCGAAGATTCAATGTGCCCACGGCAACGCCCTCCACGATCAACTCGAACCAATAAGAAGCCGCCAGCCTCTTGGAAGCGTCCGCCGGCGCGCGGCGCGATAGGCGCAGGATCAGATCCGCGTCGCGCAGTTCGCCGGGGTCAAGAAACACAACGTCCGGCCCGCAACGCATGGCGTTTAGAATACCATTCCTTGCCACTTTCCACGCCACGTCTTACGATACACCGGCACCGGCAGTAGTCTGGCGCCAAGGAGATACTCATGCTGCGAAGGCTCGTCGGCGGATTGGCGGTTGTGGCTCTGGCCTCCAGTCTGCTTTTCGCCCGCCAGGGAACCGTCACCACCAAGGATGGCCACTCCTATCAGGGCGACATCACCGAAAAAGGCGAGATGGTCGAAATCGCCAAGGTGGCGGGCGCGCCCGGTCCGATCGACATTAACCGCGCCAACGTCAAGGCGATCGCATATCCCGACGAGATCGCAAAGGAAGTGCACGCCGCCCTTGCGCGGCTCGATCGCAACGATGTGGACACGCGCATGAAATTGGCGCAGTCGGCCATGGACAACCATGCCTACGACGCGGCACGCGAAGCGCTCGACCAGGCACTGGCGCTCCAGCCGGCCAACGCGCAGGTGAAGGACATGTTGGCGCAGTTGAACGCCCTGTCGCCGCCGGCGACTGGGCCCGCCACCCGCCCGGCGACAACACGGCCCACCACGTCCGCCACCGGCGACGCGACGGGCGCTCCCGAGAAGTTTGCCGTCAAGCGCGAAGTGACGGCGGCGGAGGTCAACCGCATTCGCCAGATCGAATGGCGCAAGGATGATCCAACCCCGGTCATCGTGCAGATCGAACCGGCCACCCGCAAAAAGTTTCTCGCGGAGCATCCAGAGATTACGCCCGCCGAATTCTTCCGCCTGTCCGCGTCGGAGCAGGCCGCGGAGATCCTCAGCGAGGGCAAGCCCGAATTGCGCGACGGCGTGCATATCCGCACCGAGCCGCCGGACATTCTGGAATTCAAAAAGCCTCTGATCGAGAACGCGCTGTTGATCGGCTGCGCCGCGGCCAGTTGCCATGTCGGACCCAAGGCCGGCAACTTCCGGCTTTATGCGCCCGCCAGCAATGATCTGGCGACGTACACCAATTTCCTGATGCTTCAGAAATACACCATGAACGTGAACAAGACGCAGCGATTCATGGTGGATCGGCAGTTCCCCGATCAATCGCTGCTGCTGCAATTCATGCTGCCGTTGGACGTCGCCGAAACCCCGCATCCCAAGGTCAAAGGATTCAAGGCGATGTCGAAACTCAAGACGGATGTGAAGTACGAGGCGGTCCTCGGTTGGATCCAAAATCTGAATCCCGTCTCCCCCGAATACGGCATCGACCTCTCCAAGCCGCCGCCCGCCAAGGCAGCGCCGGTGAAGCCAAGGGCCAGGCCGTAAGCCGAGGGCGAGAAGAGGGGTCAGCGTAGGCTGCGCCGGTAGCCGGGCGAAAGGTGAAAATCCGAAATCCGAAGCACGAAATCCGAAACAAATTCAAAGCAAAAAAAACAGAAAATTCAAAGCGCGCGTCCGTTGGAAGTGAGGCCGTCCTTCTCCTCCGACCTTGCGAAAAATGTTCAACGCAAAAAAACGCGGGTTGCATTCGACCCATTCGCACCGTGAATCCCGATTGCCATGTCGCCCGGCAGCCTGTTGAGTCTCTCGCTGTTGCTGACGGCATCGGCCGCCGTCGCCGAACGGGCGTTGCAGCGGCTGCATCGGGGCCGATTGAGACGGCTGGCGCGGGAATGGCGGATGAACTACAGCCCGCTCGACCAGTTCCGCCTCACCCAGCGCGTCATCCGCGATTTTCCCGTGCCCGGGGCGGCCAATATTCGCGTGCAGGATCTGATCTACGGCCTGGTTCACAACCGCTATCGCTATGTGTTCACCGCGGAATACACCATCGGCGTGCTGAGCGCCAAACGTCGCGTGCAGCGCGCCGGCGCCTTGAGCGAACCGCGCGACGCCACCCTCCCGCCCCTGGATTCAGCCGAAGAGCCCATCGCACTGGCGCCGGCGGGCCTTCCACTTCTGGATCAATATCGGATGCTGCGTCTTGACGCCGCTCGCGTCCTCCTCAACAATCCCGCTGCCGTTGCCGTTCAAAGTCAGAAAGGAATACATGCACCGTTCGATTGAGCATCCCGCGCTGTCGCCGCTCAAGGCGCGATTCCCGCATGTGCAGTTTCACGTCGCCGAGTTTCGGGACATGGTCACGGTTGTGGTGCCGCGCGAAAATCTGGTTGAAACGGCCACCTGGCTGCGCGACGATCCGGGATTGCGCTACGATATGCTCGCCGAATGCAATGGCGTCGATTATCTGAACTATCCTGGCGCCCAGCACCGCTTTGCGGTCAATTATTGCCTGACCTCCATCCCCAACAACAACCGCCTGTGGCTCAAGGTTTTCCTCGACCCCACCGAAGACACCGCGCCGGGCCATGATTGGCGCGATGAAGACGTTGTCGAAAAAGGCGACCCGGGCCTGAAAGTCGCCAGCGTCACCGGCGTATGGCCCGGCGCCGAATGGATGGAACGCGAAGTCTATGACATGTTCGGCATCATCTTCCTGGCCCACCCCGACCTCCGCCGAATCCTCACCTGGAACGGCTTTGGCAGCTACCCCCTCCGCAAGGACTACCCCCTGCGCGGCATCGGGGAACGCGAACGCTACAAAACCATCTCCCGCGAGGGGGCATGAGCAAGCTTATCCGCGAACACGAATAATTGCAGTTCCTTTCGCGGGACTGACGATCCGAAGATGGCGCTGTGGGAATTGCACGGCGCGCTCTCGCCTCGGCGGCCCGCGCGAACGCCCGTGGATTCTTGCCGATTCCCCCGGATTATCCGTAACACCTCGGGCGCAAGCTGCTACAATATCCGTGGGCCGAATTGACTGGAGACCTTATATGAACCTCGAACGAACAAACCGAATCCTTCTCATGGCAGCGACGGCGGCAATCTCAACGCTGGCGTTTTCCCGGCCCGCGTCGGCGCAATACCCGGCCAATCAGGACGGGCACGCCAATGACGCCAACAACCGCGTGGGCAGCGGCGGGATCAATACGCGCGGGAACATCCCCACGGGAGTCACCAGCAACGATATTGTCTACGGTAACGTGACCGGCGGCAGGGGATTCAGCGGACCGGTGCGGTCCGGCGATCCGGGCGCGTTTCGGCACCTGGTGCCAGGAGCGGGGATTGATAACTTCGTGAAAAATTCGTCTGGTTCGCCCATCGGCGCCGCCCCGGCCGATCTGAACACCCCCCAACCTTATTACGGCACCAGCCGATTCGCGCCGCCTCCGGCGGGCGCGCTGCCTGAAGGCTTCAACGGCGGCTATGTGGGCGGCGCCATGCAATCTCCATCCAGCTTTGCCGCTTCGCTGAATAACGGGCAGCTCGGCGGCCTTCAGAGCCGCACCGATTCGCGCGACGAACTGCTGCTCAACGCAAACGTCAATCCCTACGGCTATCCCGGCGTGGCCGGCTATAACCAGGCGGGGGTGTCGGCGTCCCCGTTGTTTGGCATTCGCCAGGTCCAGGCCGGCCAGTTGAACTCCCTGTCCCCGGGCATCGAACTGCCCGATGGCCTGGGCGGTGACCAATCCGTTCTGCGCATGCGCCAGGAAATGCTCGATGCCGCCCAAGGCATCATCGCGCCGGGGAATCGGCTTAATCCCAATTCGCCGCAAAAGACGGGCGACAACAAAAATCAGCCAACCGATCTTGACGGCGGCCCCGACGCTCAATTGCCGACCGGAACCAATCCGCGTCTCAATCACCCGTTGCCCTCGCCGGTGGAGGCGCCCGCGGACGCGCGGCTGAACAACCGCATTCAGTCGCAGGTGGGGAATTCGCGGATCGACGCATCGGGCGCGTTGCCGCGTGCGGCCGCGCCCGATGGATTGCTTGCAGCCGACCGGCAGAGCACTTTGATCGATTCGTTGGAGAATCGCCTGAAACGGTATCAAGCCGACACCGGCACCGCGCCAACGCCCTCTCGCGCGCCACAGCCCAATCGCAAGGCCAATGGTTTTGCGGCCCTCACGCCCGGCGTCGGGGAGCCGGGCATTCCCGAAGGGCCACAAAAAGTCAGCAGTCTTGCCACCGGCATCAAGGCCCGTGGACTGCACGATCTTCTGTCCGGCGCTGAAGAGATGATGCGCCAAGGGAAGTACTCGGCGGCGATCGACCGCTTCAACCAGGCGCAGCGCGTCGTCCCCAACAATCCGCTGGCCCCGCTGGGAAGAGCGCATGCCGAGCTCGCCGCCGGTTATTACGCGCACGCCGAGCAGGATTTGCGATCTGTCTGGCGGCGCGATCCCGAAATGCTCATGGCCCAGTTCGATCTTCCGGGCGTCATCTCCGCCCAGCGCATGCAGTTCCTCCGCAAGGATCTGCTCGCGCTGGCCAAGACCGATCCCAAAGCCGAGCGGCCGTGGTTCCTGCTGGCGTACCTGGATTACAACAGCGGCGACGCCGCTGCCGCCGAGAAGGATCTCAACGAAGCCAGCAAGCGCGCCGGCCGCGCCGATTGGGCCATTCGACTGCTCAAGGCCCATTGGGCGCTGCCATCAAAGAAAAACGAAGAGCCGGGCGCGAAGCCCGGAGCGGGGACCGGGAGGAATATCGTGCCGGTCCGCGGTCAAACCCCCGTGGGAGCCGGCGCGCCCGCAAGCGCGCAGGATTTGAACAAATAGCCGGCCGAGAGGCGTCAGCGAACGCGATGCCGCGTGTATAGAGCGCGGTTGCAACCGCGTTCCCTGCGAGGCGCCCCGCAGTGTTTTCGTAGCCTCGTAGGGTTCGCTTCAGCGAACGCTGTTCCCGCAAGCCGCCAGCCGCGTTCGCTGAAGCGAACCCTACGCAAAGTACGGGCGACGCAAACGCGCCGTGGGTTTGATTCCGCGCGAGCGGCTATCCCTTTTTCGCGTACCAAACCAATTCCAGTTTCAGCGCCAATTTCGGGCTGGCCGGGCCGGGGGTGGGATTGTCGGCGTTGAAGGATTGAACGCCAATGTCGGGGAAGGCGGCGTGCAGTTGATGCAGGAACGCGGCACACGCCGGAAACGAGCCGGTGCCGGCGACGCGAATGGCCACGGTCTGGAAATGGGCGGCGTCGGCGGGGGGGGCGGGGCGCACTTCATCGAGCGTCACGCCGCACGCGCCGGCCAGATCCGCCAGCTTTGCGATCCGTGCGTTTACCGTTGATGCCGGCTGTAGAGTCAGGCGTCCTTGCGACACGGCTTCATTCATCGAGCTTAATTCGTGCTGGCTGGCCTCCAGGTCGGCTCGCGACCGCTGGGCCTCAAGCTGGCGCGCGGCCAGTTGCTCAACCATCGCCGACTGATGGTGATGTTTGCCCAGGGCCGGTGCAACCAGCACAAACCAAAACAGTGCGCTCAGCGCGGCGCAGGCGGCGATGCCCGCTCCATGGATTTGCCAGCATGTCGTGGCGGTGCGCTTCATGGCGTCCCCTTCCCTGCCGGTTCATCCAGCGAGCAAATGAGTTGGAAAGAGACGGCTTCGCCGCCCAGATACGTTTCGCGGTGCGTCTGGACGGCAACGCGTGCAAACAGCCCGGTTTTTTCCAGCCGCAAAACGAATTGCGAGATGGCCAACTGGGATCGGCCAAATCCGCTGACGGTCAGCGCAAGCGCCGTCCTGGACGCACCGGAGCCAGGCGTCTTCGCGGCGGGGGGAACCGCCGCGGGCGACGCATCGGCTTGAAGATTTGGCCCGACCGCGCAGGAGTTGAAAACAATTTGGTCCCCAGACTGCCGGGCGAGCACGCCCAACAAATGGCTCCAGTCGGGCTGCTCGGCGATCTGCCGATCCGCGTCCATCGCGGTGTGCGCCGCCGCCAAATGTGCGTGCGTGACGGCCGCCCTGGCCTTGGCGCGGCTGACCTGTTCGTCGGCGGCATGAATTTGCGCGGCCAGTGCCGGGCGCGCGCCGCCCCAGGACAATTGACACGCCACCGCGCCCGCGAGAGCGGCAGCCGCGTAAACCGCGCAGCCTGCCGCGCACCAGCGCGTGTGCAGCCGGCGGCGCTTGGCGTCGCGGCGGGAGGCGGGGATAAGGTTCACGCCTTGCATGATTCGGTGGCCCTGGTTTCCATTGCATGTGACAGTTCGCAAGTCCCATGCATCGCAAGCCCCATCGCCGACAGCAGCGCCGGGGACATGCAAGCCTCTTTTTGCTCGGGCCGGCACGGCGCCAGATCCGCCGGCGCCAAAGTGCGCGACTCCACGCCAAACAGCTTGCTGAGCCGTCGCGCGGCATCGGGTATCGCGGCCCCGTAGCCGGAAAGCAACACGCGCTCGACGCCGGCGTCGGCGTATTGATGGGCCGCGTAGGCGAACGACGCCGATGCCTCGCCCGACAGCGCCTCCAGATGCGCCGACAACAACGTCCTGGCATCCTGGGAGCCTGCGCTGGCCGCGGCGGGGCCGCCATCGCTGGCCTCGCCTAACAGATAATCGGCCACCTCCCGCTCCAAATGCAGGCGCTCGCACAATACCGCGTGCAATTTTCCGATACCTGCGTCCGGTATTTTGCGCTCGTACACCACCGCCCCCTGGTACAGCAGCACCAAAGTGGCCGCCGACCAGCCCAAATCCAGCAGCGCCGTCACGCCCCTTGAGGCCGGCGTCAACCGCGCCGCCGCGCGGGCCAGCGCGCAGGCCCTGGCGTCCAGGGCGATCACATCCAGCCCCGCCGATTCCAGCGGATCGAGGATCGCAGCGGCGTCTTCATGCCGGCAAGCAACCGCCATGACCGGCGATACCCGCGTCGGGCGCGCCGGAGCCGGCAATTCCCAGCAGGCCACCTCAAACGAATCGGGCGTGCAGCGATGGCTCCGCGCCACTTCCATACGCGCCATCTGCTCGACCGGCAACGCCGCCCCGCGCGGAAGCTCGACCAGGCTTCCCAATAATTTTTCCCGGGGCACCGCGACCACGGCGCGGCGTCCGATAAACCCGGCGCGATCCATCGCCTGCACCAGCCGATGCGCTTCGTCGCCCGATGGGGCGGGGCTGTCATCCGTTCGCGGCAGCAGGAGCGCGGCGGCCACGCGCGTCGCGCATTTGCCGCGCGTCAGTTGCACCGCCGCGAAATGCCGGCCGCCCACGTCAAGGCCGATCGGCGTTTGCCTGCTTCCAGGTAAGTTGAACATACACGGTCCTCATTTCTGCTGGGTCATGCTCGTCATATCGAACATGGGCAGGAACATGCTCATGGCCACGAACCCGACGACCACGCCCAATGCGATCAGGATGATCGGCTCAAGAATGCTGGTCAGCGATCGCACGACGATCTCGTTTTCCTCATCAAGGAAGTCGGCCATGCTGAGCAGCAGGCCGCCCAACTCGCCGCTTTGCTCGCCGCTGCGGATGGCTTCGCAAAGCGAAGGCGTAATCAACGGGCTGTCGGTAAAGGCGTTGCTGATGGTCGAACCGCGCGTGACGGCCAGCTCGGCCTTGGCCATGAGTCGGGTGTATTGGCCGTTTTTCGCGGATTGCCGCGCCAGTCCCAGCGCTTCCAGGAGCGGCACCTTTCCGTTCACCAGCACACCCAGCACCCGGATCAGCCGGGCCACTTCCAGGGAACTGATGAGTTTCCCCGCGATGGGCACTTGAAGGATTCCGCGATGAATCGCGGCGCGCCCGCCGCGCGTCGCCGCCCAAAGTTTTCCGCCGACGCCGGCCAGGATGATCGCGCCCAGCGCTGCCCACCAGTACGATTGAAGCAGCCCGCTGAGTTGCATGAGAAAGCGCGTTGTGGCCGGCAGCGGCACATCCATCGCCTGGAACATCCCGGCAAAACGCGGCAGCACGAACAGCAGCATCACCAGCAGCACCGAGCCGGCCACGCACACCAATAGAATCGGATAGATCATCGCGCCGATGATGGCGTTGCGCAATTGCAGTTGCTTGCGGGTGAGGGTGGCCAGGCGTTCGAGCATGGTATCCAGCCCGCCGCCCGTTTCGCCCGCCGACACCAGGCTTCGGCAGACGGCGTCGAAGCAATCGGGGAATTCCGCCATCGCCTGTGCCAACGTTGATCCCTGCTCGACCTTGGCCCGCACTTCCCCGACGACGGCCTTCCATGCCTGATCGTGGCTCTGCCGCTCCAGCGAGCGCAACGCCTCGACCAGCGTCGTGCCCGAACGCGTCAGCACGTAAAGCTGTCGCATGAACAGCGCGAGATTTTTAAGCAGGCGCCCGCGGAACATGCGGCGGCGGCCGTGCCGGACGGCACCCGTCGCGTTGTTGACTTCGGGATTGTCGGCAGCGGCGGCAATTTCGGTCACGAAAAGCCCCTTGCGGCGCAATAGATCGATGGCATCGACCACGTCGCCCGCCTCAAGGCCGCCGGACACATTTTGCCCTGCCGCGTCGCAGGCGCGATATGAGAATTTCATGCTGCCTCGGGGCGCGGGGCCGGTTGGAGAGAAGATGCCGTAGTGGCGGGTGTCGCAATCGGCGCAATCGGCGCAATCGGCGCGATCGGCGCAATGGGCGTTGTCGTCTTAGCTTTAGGTTGCACGTCGGCGTCCTCGTTATGGGTGACGCGGAGAATTTCTTCCAGGCTGCTCTTGCCCTCAAGCGAAAGCAGCACGCCTTCCTCGCGCAGGGTGCGGACTCCATCCTTGCCCAGTTGCTCGCGCAGTTGGTGGGACGGGGCGGCGTTGTGGACCATTCGGCGGATCTGCGCGGTCACTTCCATGACCTCGTACACCCCGAAGCGCCCCTGAAAGCCGCTGTCATGACATTGCGGACATCCGCCGCCTTTGCGGAATGCTCGGCCCACCTTGTCGGACAATCCCGCATCCCGCAGTTCCTGTTCCGACGGGTAATACTTGGTGGCGCAGGTGGGACAAATGCTGCGCGCCAGCCGCTGCGCGATCACGCCGTTGAGCGCGCTGGAAAGCAGGTACGGCTCGATGCCCATGTCCAGCAGCCGAGCGACGGCCCCGGGCGCGTCATTGGTGTGCAGCGTGGCCAGCACCAAATGCCCGGTAAGGGCGGCCTGCACCGCGACCCGCGCTGTTTCCTGGTCGCGGATTTCGCCGACCATGATCACGTCCGGATCCTGCCGCAGAATGCTGCGCAGCGCGCGCGCGAAGGTCAAACCGACCGATTCCTGAACGTGCGTCTGATTCACCAAATCGAGTTGGTATTCCACTGGATCTTCGATAGTCACTATGTTCAGCTCCGGGCTGCGGACCAGATCGAGGGCGGAATAAAGCGTGGTGGTTTTGCCGCTGCCGGTCGGGCCGGTGACCAGGATCAGCCCATGCGGCTTCTGGAGCATGCGCTTGAACGCCGACAGCGGTTCCTCGCGAAAGCCAAGCTCCTCGAGCTTCACCTGCAAATTGGTCTTGTCGAGAATGCGCAGAACCAGTTTCTCGCCGAGCAGCGTGGGCATGCTGCTGACGCGCAGGTCGATCTCGCGTCCCTCGGCGATGATGTGAACGCGGCCTTCCTGGGGAAGGCGCTTCTCGGCGATGTCCATTTTCCCGATGACTTTGATGCGCGAGATAATCGCCGCGTGCATGCCCGGCGGGGGCTTCATCAGATCGCGCAGCACGCCGTCAATCCGGTAGCGGATGCGCGTGCCCTTTTTTTCCGGCTCGATGTGGATGTCGCTGGCTTTGTCGCGGATGGCCGTCAGCAGCGTGACGTTCACCAGGTTGATGATCGGGCTGCCGGCGATCATCTTGTCGATGTCGGCGGCGGGGCCTTCGTCCACCTGCTCGCGCTCCACCACCGAAACGTCTTCCTCGGTCAGCGAGGTGAGAAACGCATCGACGCTGGTTTCGCCGGCGGCGTATTTCTTGATGAACTCGCGGACGTTGGCTTCCAGGGCCAGCACCGTGCGGATCTTGCAGCCGGTGAGTTCGCGCAGGCGGTCGATCTTCGGTAGGCACTGCGGCTCGGTCATGGCGACCGTGAGCGTGCCGCGCACCTTGAACATCGGCAGCGCCAGCAGCCGGTCGGCCTCCTCGGCGCCGATCAGTTTCAGCGCTGCCGGATCGACCAGCCCGTGTCGAAGCTGGCAGCCCTTCACGCCCAGCGTCCGGGCCAATACCTGCACGAGCGTGGAGCCGCTGATGACGTTTTGCTCGACAAGCAATTCACCGAGCATCCGGCCGGTGGCCTTTTGGTCGGCAAGCGCTTTTTGAAGCTGATCTGGCGAAAGAATCCCCTCGCGCACCAGCGCCTCGCCGATGCGCGGCCGGCGCGCGAAGAAAGTGCCGGCGCCGGGCGACGGCGGGCCGGCCGCGCCGGGGGCGGGAGACGCGGAAGTTTGCGGGCCTTCGCCAAGCGTCACAGAAAGCTCCTCACGGCGGCGGTCGCATCGTCAAAATGATCGAACAGCGACGACAGATCGGTCAGATCGAAAACTTCCCGAACGGTCCGCGAGACCCCGCACACCCGAAGCACCTGGCCGACGCGAGCCAATTCCTCGCTCACATCCGCCAGCGCCTCCAGGCCCAGGCTGTCGACGAATGGCACGGCGGACATGTCCACCACAAAGCGTCCGAGATTTGTGCTGAGCGCCGCCAGCAGCCGAGCCTTCAGCGCAGCGGCCTCCGCTTCGACGACGGGGCCTTCGGGCTTGAGCACGGTCACCGCGCCGAGTTGTTGTTCCTGGATACGCATAGTCAGCCGGTCCACCGTCACGTTCCGCCGCACCCGCAGTGCGGCCACTTCCCGCGCCACGCGCGGCACGGTCACGTCCCGTATCACGGGCGTCTCGCCCGTGTGCCGCGGTACGCCGCGGCTTTGGCTGGTACTCCGGCCAACACGCCCGAGCGCAGCGATTCGCTGGACTACCAACCACGAAGTCGCTGTGCTCGGGCAGTCTTCGACGGGCGTACCGGTCGAACATCGCGGCGTACCGCGACTCCACGGGCGAGACGCCCGTGCTACATCCGACTACGCTGCCGGCGTCAATGACGTTTCACCGCGCGGCGTTACTCCTACGCCGCCTCCTGGCGTGTCACGGCGCGGTTTTTTCTTCTACGCCGCCACCGGCAGCGTGAGGGTAAACGTGCTTCCTTCGTTGAGCCGGCTTTCGACGACAATGTCGCCGCCGTGCAGGCGGACGACCTCGCGGGCCAGCGTCAGGCCCAGGCCCGTGCCGGTGATCTTGGCGACGCGGGGGTCGTTGGCGCGGTAGAAGCGGTCGAAGATTTTATCGCGGTCGCCTTCGGGGATGCCGATGCCGGTGTCGCGGATTTGCACGGAAAACTGTTTTTCAGTGGCATCCACGATCAGATCGACGCGGCCGCCGTCGGGCGTATATTTCAGGGCGTTGCCAACCAAATTGTGAAGGGCCAGCAGGATTTTGTCGCGGTCGCCGCGCAGCACGCCAAACTTGGGCGGAAGATGAAACGCCAACGCGATATGCTTTTCCTGCGCCTGTTGCTGGAAGTCGGCCTTGATGTCCTCGAAGAGTTGATCGAGCCGCACGTCGTCGGTGTTCAATTTGAATGAACCGGCTTCGATCTCGGCGACCGAAAGCATTTCGCCGACGATGCGCTCCAGCCGGCGGGCCTCGCCATTGATGACGTTGAGGCATTTGGATCGCGTTGCCGGGTCGTGCTCGCCCTCATCGATCGCGGTTTCGACGTACAGGCGGATATTCGTCAACGGCGTGCGCAGCTCGTGCGTGGCCTGGGCCACGAAGCGATGGCGCGCCTGCTCGGCGGCCTTTTGCTGGGTGATGTCCTCGATAAGCACCATCGCCGATCCCGGATCCTCCCGGCGGACCGGTCGCACGATAAACCGCAATACGCCGCTCGCCCCTTCGTCCTTGCGCTCGATATCCAACACATGCCGGCGGCGTCCGGCGCCGCTGGCCACCTCCTTGAGCGCTTCGACCACACTGTCGATATGCAACAGTTTGGCGGCCTCCGCGCCGATCAATTCCTCTCGCTTGACATTCAGGAAGGCGGCGGCGGCTCCGTTGGCGTATTTCACCTTCCCGGTTTCATCCACCACCAGCAGCCCCTGGGGAAGCGCATCGCAGGCGGCATCCAGTTCCCCGCGCGATTCCTGTCGCCGCCCCAGAACATCCTGCGCACGTTCGGCCAGTGAATGGCGGCGCATCCGGTCGGCCTGGGCGACCATCCCGTTCCAGGCAGCCGCCTCGGGGCCCAGATCGGAACTGATGGAAAGCGACGCCAGCGAAGTTTCACCCTGCGCGATCGCTGCCAGTGCTTCGCGCACCGCGCCGACCGCCCGCAGGCGCCGGCGCATGCGTCGATAGACCACCAGCAAAATAAGCAACGCCCACGCGCCCGTCCCGCCCAGGCCGGCCAGCAGTTGCCATTGCACGCCCGAATGCCATGACAGCGGCGCCACGATCGTCAGCCGCGCCGCGCCGTGGCCCGATATTTCCATGGCAAACGAGCGGCTGATTTCGCCGGGCGCGGTCGCCTGCGATACATTTGTTTGAACTGATGATGGCCAGGACCCGGGAAGCGCGGCCAGCGTATCTTCAGCCACGATCGAGGATGCGATCACCCGCCCATCAGGGAGCAGGATTCGGCAGATGGCCAATCCATTGCCGCGCCCCGCGTCGGCAATTAGCCGCCGCGTGGCGGTGAGTTGATCGTTGGCCAGCAGGCTCTGCGCCGCATGGGCCAGCGTCTCGCCGGCGGCGCGTACCTGATCATCGCGAAATTGGTTGATGGCGAATTGCTGTGCATGATGCGCCCACCCCGCCGACAGCGACATGGCACACAACAACAGCGCCGCCAGCGCCAGCCCCGCCGACGCGATGGCCGATTCGCCGCGCGGCAAAAACCGCCGACGCCGGGAACCCGCCGCAATCTGATTCCGCACGCTTGCCACAAGCCGCTCCAATATCGAACGATGCACAACGGATAACCGGTACAACGGTTCTATCGGTCATTGGCCGTATTACTTGACCGCCGGAGGCTTGGAGCATGCGGGCGCAGACGGCTGACCTATGAGGCATGCCGTTGTCGGGTCCGATAAACAGCGACACATCCCGAGCCGTAAGTGACACCGCTCCCATCGCGCGGGCTGGACGGAATGGGTGTGGAAAGCGAGGGGAGGGAAACTTTCACCAGGTCAGATAGATCATCCGGGAGGCCGAGCCGAAGCGCTGGCGAGCTTTAGGTTTCCTCGTAGCGGCGCCACATCCCCCGATATGCCGACTCAAGTCTGGCGGCAAACCCGCGATGATCCAGAAGCGGCGAAGCAAGCAGGCGCGTTCGCATGGTCATGCGCAACTCGCGGAGGCGCGCTTCATCCTGCGCCAGGCCGGCTGCGATTTGCACGAATTGCTCGGATGCGTCGGCGGCGAGTTCGGGCAGGTTTGCCGCGTGCAGGATGCTTTTCCCGGACCGCGATACGCTGGTGTCTCCCGCCAGGCTGATCGCCGGCACGCCCATCCACAAGCCGTCGCAGGTCGTGGTGATGCCGCCGAAGGGGAAGGTGTCCAAAGCGATGTCGATGCCGGCGAAGCGTTCGAGATACTCCCGCCGCGAGCCGGTCTTGCCGAGCAGGATCACGCGATCCATCGGCAGACCCAGGCGCGCCAGCCTTTCGCGAATCGTTTCGCAATTCGTCCTGGCAGGCGGGGCGCGTCGATCTTGTGTGGCATCGGCATCCTGCCCATGTTCCGCCGCGCTACGTTCCGTGTGTGCCGCGGTCAGCAGGAGTCGTGAATTGGGAACCGCCTCAAGCACCCGCGCCCAAAGTTTCGCGCATGGCTCGGATACCTTCACGATCTTGTTCAACGATCCAAACGTCACGAAGCCATCACGCACCGAAGGAGGTTCGGCAACGTCGGGCGCATCTGCATCGGGAGCATAGCACCAACAGGAGTATGGCATCCGCGCCAGCTTCTCGGTGTGCAGCGCCTCGGTCATCCCCGGCGGGTCCATATGGACATCCGTGATCCGGTAGTCCATCGCCGACAATCCGGTCGTGTTGAAATAGCCAACCATGCTCACCTGCACCGGCGCCGGCTTGCGCGCGAAAAGCGTGAGGCGATTGTTGGCGCCGTGGCCACGCAGGTCGACCAGAATATCAATGCGATCACGCTGGATCATCGCGTCGACCGCCGGGTCCTCGATTCCCCGAATCTCGCGCCAAGCCCCCGCCCAGCCGCGCAGCCGTGCCGTCGTGGCATCGGGCCGTTCCACATCCGAATAACAAAACGTCTCGAACGCGTCCCGATCGTGATGCTCCAGGACGGCAGAAAAGAAGCGCGGCACCGTGTGATCGCGGAAATCCGGCGAAACGTAGCCGATCCGCAACTTGCGACTTTCGTTCCGGTCATTTTCATGGCGTCGGGATTGAGAGACGGACGGGCAGAAGCGCGCCCGCCATTGCTGGTGCTCGGCGAACAGAGTCCTGGCATCCTGCTCGGGGCAGTAATGCAGGGTATAGAGCAAAGCGCCGACGGCGTTGGGGCTTGCCGGATCGAGCTCGATCATTCGGCGGAAGCAGGCGATGGCTTCGTTAGCATCGCCCGCCTCCACCGCCGCCCCCGCCAAGCCATCGTAGGCTTTGGCATACTTTGGTTGGACGGCCAGCGCCCTCCGATACGCCGCCGCCGCCTCATTGATCTGGCCCAACTTGCGGAGCGTATTTCCGAGGTTGCAGTGGGCCTCGGGGTAGTCGGGGCGCAGGGAAATGGCGCGGCGATAGGCGGTGGCGGCTTCGCCGAGCCGACCGAGTTTTTCCAGGGTCACGCCCAGATTGTTGTGAAGCTCCGGCAGGTCCCCGCCCAACCGCAGCGCCGCCCGCAGTTGGGTCAGCGCCGATTCGAGCTTGCCCATCTGCCCGAACATCGCGGCAAGATTCACCCGCAGCGCCACTGACTCCGGGGCGAGCTCGACGGCGCGGCGCATGACGTCCGCCGCGTCGGGTGTGCGTCCCTGCTGGTGCAGGATCGTACCCAGCAGGTGGCAGGCCTCCGCGTCGTCGGGCCGTTGGCGCAGGGCCTTTCTGCACAGGGCCTCGGCCTCGCTTAATCGCCCCGCCGCCTGCAGACGTGCCGCTTCGGAAAGTCCCATCATGAGATTTGCACGTTGTTGCTGCCCTGATACTCCACAAGCGCGATCTGATATCGATTGGTTCCGGTCGGGAGCGTGTCGCCGACGATCAGTATCGTTTGGTCGACGCTGTCGTACAGAACGCCGAACCCATAGTCGGGGGTATTCGAGGAGCTGCTGCCCAGATCCTGATACATGACTCCGGCGTTGCCGAAGGTGGGGTCCAAAGCGCCCAACGAGGTGAATTGGCAGGTGATGATGTCGCCGCCGTTGTCCCCGGTGACGACGAACGCGCCGGTGGTTGGGTTGACGAGCGCGGCGGAGTAGGCGTTGCCAACGGGGCCCGCGGCAATCCCGTCGCCGTATTGGCCGAACGGGGTATACAGGCCCACCGGGACGCCGGTGTTGCTCAGCCCATATTGCGCCAGGGTGATGTTCCTTGCGAACGCATTGCTCTGGCCGACGGCGTCGACATACAATCCGCCGCCGGGCTTTTTCCAGCCCACCAGCGAGTAGACGCTGTCCATTGAGGGTGAACACAGCGCGCATGCCGAGCAGGTCTGCCCGATGTTGGTGCGGGTGACGTTGTCCACGCCGCCGTGGAAGTCGCTGATGGCGACCAGCGTGTAATCGCTGCCCGTGGCGTTGATTCCGCAGCCCCCGCCGCACCCGCCGCAGACCCCGCAGTTCCAGTCGGTGTACCCGCCGACCAGAACCTCCTCCGCGCCGATGCCCGCGTCATCGAGTTCGATGACCGCGTTCGCCCCGGCCTGAATCTCGTTGCTTGTGAACGGAACGGTGATGATCGGATTGGTCCAATCCGTAAACTCGGCAAACGACTCCGCCATATACAGCGCCGCGACCACGATATGAGTGCCATCGGTTCCCACCGCCACAAGGTGAGCGCCGTCCGTCGAATCAACCTCCACCGCATTCGCCTGACCCGCCTGGAAGTACGAAGGGGTGTTCCAGATCGGATTGCCGTACGCCGTCGAAGTTATATTCGAGTTGAGCGACGTGTTGATGGCGCAGATTGCCCACCCGGTAGCGCATCTTCCCGCGACAATGAGCTGCGTCTCACCTAACGGGCCGATCCCAATCGCAATGGAGCTCGGCTCGTCCGATCCGCCCCCGAAGCCCGGCACTACATAAGTGCCGTTGTTGGCAACACCGTTAAGGCTACCCCACGAGCTTATAAACTGGCCCTGGCTGTTGAATGCGGTTATACCGAACAAGGTGCCGCCCGTGGCTTGGGTGTAAGCACCTGCCACGAAGATCGCGCCCGCCATCGGGTCGCCAGGGTTGTTTAGATTGTCCACCACCATCGACGTCTGGCCGACGTTGCCGATATTGCCGTAGGGGTTGTATACCGATGCGCCGGTTCCCTGCACACCCTGTACGTTGCCAAATGAGGAGTCAAGAGCGAAGTATGCGGTCGCGGTCGCGTGATTGCTCGCGGTGGCGACGGCGGTAATTGTTCCGGTATATGTACCCTTGTACTGGTAGGATTTAGTGAACGGCGCGCCATTCGGCGGCGCGGTGTAGGTCATTGACTTCGTACCGCCGGGGTTTGGATCGTTCCAGTTGATGGTGTATCTGGCGGCTGGCAGCCCGGTCGTGAACACCGTCACGGCATAATCGTTTAGCTGTGAGCCCGTTGCCTGTGCGCTCATGTAGCAATGGAGGGTACCGCTGAGATGCACCCGCCGCTCGAGTTCCTCAACTATTGCCGCCGACGCTGTTTGCAGAGCGCTTCGGCGATCCGGCGGCGGCGCAACATCACCCATGCCTACGGCGCAGCATGGCGCTCTGTCCTCACTCTTCCGCCTATGACTAAATTTAGAAGCTTTGTCCCTATATCGTGCCCACAGTCCCATATGACCTCCGCGACAATTACCTGCCCCTTTTCACAGCGCGCGGACGCCCGCGCCGATTAGAAATGCTCGATTTCGCTCACAGTCAATCCTGTTTAGCAGGCCCATTAGACATTACATTCGTGGCCGATCCCGCAGCCGTCCCTCGCGCCGCAACCTCGTAGTTAATCATCCGACATGAAATCAAAATAATGGTCCATTGCGGGAGTTCCAATTCCAGTGGCGGATGCGGCAAAGACCTCAGGTGCCAGCAATTCCACATGCGAGTCCGCAAACGCGACGTTCGCTTTGCCCGAATGCCTATGGGTGAGCGTTGGACTGAATGAGACCGGCATCCCCTCAATCGAGCCCGGCCCCCAGGGTTCCATCAGAATCATTTTGTGATCTGCATGATGAATTCGGCTCATTTGCAAACCGAAATTCGCGTCCACGCCCGGGGTCCCACTCCAAAGGCACATTTCGGCGCTGAACATATAGCTGAAATTTGCGTATCCGGCGACTACGTTGTTCGGTTCAATGTATGGATGTAATTCGATCCCCTCTCGCGGGCAATTGAACAGGCGGCGCCGCGCGTACTCGCCACCAGGGATATTTGCCCAAAGAGTCCCCTGTTCCCAGTCAATCATTCCCCAATCCGCCAGGTAGATTGCCTGGAACGGCTTAATAGCAGCGTTGGGATTCGACGAATTTTCAAATCCACTGAACGGAATCGGCAGTACGCCCCGGTTGTCCGCCACGTACGCAAGGCATGCAATGGCGATTTGCCGCTCATTGCTGGCGCAGGCGATTTGCAATGCGTTCTCGCGCGCCAGCTGTAGAGCCGGGCATGAGGATGGCGATCAGCACCGCGATGATCCCAATGACCACCAGCAATTCGACGAGCGTGAATCCCTTTAAGCGACGCATGCCGGCTCCTTCGCTTTTCGGCCAACCACCCGAGCCTCCCGACGGGACGGGACGGGAC
>DASRLH010000520.1:0-7990 GCA_035648595.1 Tepidisphaeraceae bacterium | reverse complement strand
ATTGCGGGAGCAAACGGCTGCCTGGCAACACCACAGCAACGCCAGGCAACGTGGCGTGGACTGGCAATTCAAGGTCGGCGACGCTCGGATAAAACTGAAGTCTGTTTACCCTAAAATCATTGCGTGACAAAGCACTAGTGCATTGTCATGCTTCCAAATGCGGGTAAAACTCTAGTGATTTACCCCAAAATCATTGCGTGACAATGCACTAGACTAAGATTTGTCTTTCCCGGCGGAATCCCGTACTTTGGGGAAGCGATGCGGAACCAGTATGATCCTGCCGACGTGGCGTGCATGCTCGACCACCTGGTGGCCGGCGTGGCGCGGGAGTTTTCGGCGGCACAGCCACTCAATATCGTCGGCATCCGCACCCGCGGCGAGACCCTGGCGGCACGCCTGGCGGCACGCCTGAGCCAACTGGGGTTCGGGCAGATTGGCCGGGGCGTGCTCGATATCACCCTATATCGCGATGATCTTTCCGAGATCGGCCCGCGCCCGCTGGTGGGCCCGACCACGTTGCGCATTGGGCTGGATGGGCATCCCTGTGTGCTGGTGGACGATGTGCTGTTCACGGGACGATCGGTGCGGGCCGCGCTGAATCTGCTTGGGGATTTCGGACGGCCCAGGGTGATTCGGCTTGCCGTGCTGGTCGATCGCGATGGCCGCGAACTGCCGATCCAACCCGATTATGTGGGGCTGATGCTCAAGGACATCCCGGCGGGCTGCCGGGTGAACGTGCGGCTGGCGGAGAACGATGGGAAGGACGAGGTTATCGTCGAGCCGGGCCAGATGAAATGCTAAATGCCCTTCCGCGAACCCGCGGCGTTGACATCTCGTAGCGGCGCCCCCCGGCCGACGGTGTAATTCAGCGGCGCCAAGTCATTCGCGTCGCGGGTATTCCAATGTGACACGGGCGCCCCGCCCGTGCCGATGGTTGGGAACCGCGGGAAATCGATGGATCGGCGGGAGCATGACACAAGACCTTGATCGCAGGTGGACGCGCAGGCATTTGCTGACGCTCGAGGAGTTGTCCGCAGAGGAGATTCTTTTCGTTCTGGATACCGCCGGCAGTTTCAAGGAAGTCTCTACGCGCAGCATCAAGAAGGTGCCTGCACTCCGGGGGCGCGTGATCGTGAATGCATTCTTCGAGGACTCGACGCGCACGCGCACGAGTTTCTCGCTGGCCGCTTCGCGCTTGTCGGCGGACGTGCTGGACTTCTCGGAAAAGGGGAGCAGCGTCAGCAAGGGCGAAACGCTGATCGATACCGCCCGCACCATTGAGGCGATGGGGATTGACATCATGGTGCTGCGCCACCCGGCTGCCGGCGCGGCGACGCTGCTCTCCCGCACCGTGAAATGCAGCATTGTGAACGCCGGGGACGGGGCGCACGAGCATCCGACGCAGGGACTGCTCGATCTGTACACCATCCGCGAGCGATTTGGCCGGATCGCGGGGCTTCGCGTGGCGATCGTGGGCGACATCGCCAACAGCCGGGTGGCCCGATCTAATCTTTGGGGTCTGACCAAGCTGGGGGCCCAGGTGATTTTGGTTGGGCCCCAGACATTGGTGCCGCGCGCGTTCGAGAAACTGGGGGCGACGGTCGTTCACGATTTCGACGCGGTCGTCGGCACGGTGGATGTGGTGAACATGCTGCGCGTGCAGTTCGAGCGCATCAAGAGCAGCCAATTCCCCAGCGTGCGCGAGTTCACCCGCTTTTTCGGCCTGACGCAGGAGCGCTTTCATCGCTGCAAAAAAGACGTCTTCGTGATGCACCCGGGTCCGATGAACCGCGGCATAGAAATCAGCAGCGGCATCGCGGATGGACCCCAGAGCGGGATTTTGCAACAGGTGACCAACGGATTGGCGGTAAGGATGGCGGTGCTATATCTGGTGACGCATGCGGGTTGAGAAGTTTGCGGCCGAAGATAGCGCCAAGAGGCCAAGAGTGCCAAGAAATACGCGACAGAAGACAGTTCAAAAAAACAAGCGTTTCCTGATCGTTTCAATTTATATGCTCTACCGATCAACCGCTCTATAGGTCGAAGCGAAAGGAATGATCGATGAGTCAATTTTTAAGTTATTCTTGGCGCCCTTGGCGTCTTGGCGTTCTTGGCGCAGTTCTGGGTCATTCGTCCGCGCGACACGAACGCCGTTGCGGAAGACAGCGCCAAGATCGCCAAGAGGCCAAGAACGCCAAGAAGAGAAGGAGAATAGTTTATGCCATATGAAGATGAAATTCCGCCTTATGGTGATCTATCGGAGCCGCCGCCGGAGTTGGATGCATTGGCGCGGGCGGTAATTGGCGCCGCGATCGAGGTGCATCGGCATCTTGGGCCGGGGCTTTCAGAGGAACCGTATCAGCGCGCCATGGGAATCGAGCTTGAATTACGCAGTATTCCGTTCGAGGCTCAAAAGGAGTTGGAGATTATTTATAAGGGAGTACGCGTGGGCAAAGGGAAGATTGATTTGCTGATAGCCGGACGGTTGGTCGTTGAAATAAAGGCCGTTGAGACACTTTCCCCGGTGCATCGCATCCAAACCCGGTTCTACATGTTGAGAGTGGGTGAAATACTCGGACTGCTCATTAACTTTAACGTGCCTCTCCTAAAGGACGGCATCAGGCGCATAATCGAATCAGCCTAGCTTTGAGTTTTCTTCTTGGCGGCCTTGGCGACTTGGCGGTCTTGGCGCAATTCTTATGTCCTGCATCCTGGTACGAGACTGCTGCACGGACGAAGAATGCGCCAAGTGCGCCAAGAAGCCAAGAACGCCAAGGAGTTCGTGATGTATCTGTTCATGTTCTGCGATGAATAAAAGAAACTCAGTCGTAAAGGATCGTGCCGAACCAGGAAATTCGAGATTTAAATGTTGAATCGCAGAGTTGCCGAACTCAAATCAACTCACGACCCTCGTCCAAAGGACAACGTGAAGCGAATCATCGAGTTAATCCAAACTTGAACCTCTTCCTGGCGTTCTTGGCGATCTTGGCGTTCTTGGCGCACCTCTTATGGCCTGCATCCTCGGCAGGGATCCGCATCCGAAGATCGCGCCAAGTGCGCCAAGTAGCCAAGAACGCCAAGGAGTTTGAGAGAAACCTTGCTTATGCTATTTGATGGAGAAATTGTGCCGGATGGAGAACGTGGCGCAATGCCGCCGGAGCTTGGAATTGACCATTGCATCAATCTTAACGGGCCTCTTCTAAAGGACGGCGTGAGGCGAATCATTGAATCGGCTAAATCTTAGTTTCTTCTTGGCGACTTGGCGTTCTTGGCGCACCTCTTATGCCCAGCATCCTCATCCAACACGGCACTCTCCTCGACCCTTCGCGCGTCTTCGAGCGGCGGGCGGATGTTTTGATCCGCGACGGCAAAATCGCGGCGGTGGGCGCGGATTTGGGGCCGGCCGATCGGGTCATTGATGCGACCGGCAAATACGTCACGCCGGGGTTGATCGACATTCACGTGCATTTCCGCGAGCCCGGCGATGAGGAGGAGGAGACGGTGGCGTCGGGGGCGGCTACCGCGGTCGCCGGGGGATTCACCACCGTGTGCTGCATGCCCAACACCAAGCCGGCGCTGGATAACGAGGGGCAGATCGAGTTCATCCTCCGGCAGGCGCAGCGAGCCGGCCTGGCCAACGTGCTGCCGATTGGGGCGATCACCAAAGGCCGGGAAGGCCGGGAACTGGCGGAGATCGGCTCGATGCTCGGTCGCGGGGCGATCGCCTTCAGCGACGACGGCGTGGGCGTCGCCGACGCTTCGGTCATGCGCAAGGCCTTGCAGTATTGCAGGATGTTCGACGCGGTGATTATGCAGCATTGCGAGGAACCGACTCTTGGAGGCGGGGCGATGCACGCGGGGTTGGTTTCAACGACGCTGGGCGTGCCGGGCATTCCCGCGGAGGCCGAGCAGTTGATGATCGCGCGCGATGTGCTGCTCAACCGCACGATCGGCTGCCGGTATCACGTGCAGCACATCAGCACCGCCGGCAGCGTGGAGTTGGTTCGGCGCGCCAAGCGCGACGGCCAGAGCATCACCGCCGAGGCGTCGCCGCATCATCTGCTGCTGACCGATGAGATGTGCCGGACGTTCGACACCAACTACAAAATGAACCCGCCGCTCCGCACCGCCGCTGATGTGAGGGCATGCATCGAAGGCATCAAGGACGGCACCATCGATTGCCTGGCCACCGATCACGCCCCGCACCTGGCCGAGGAAAAGGAGTTGGAATTTGTCTATGCGCCGTTCGGCATCATCAGTCTGGAGTGCGCGCTGCCGTTGTACATGAAGGCGCTGGTTGAGCCGGGGCACATCGGTTGGATGCAGCTCATTGAGCTGATGACCACCCGTCCCGCCGGCATTGTTAAGCTGGACAAGGGCACATTGCAGGAAGGGCGTGACGCCGATGTCACGATCATCGATCCGAACTATTCATGGACGATTGACTGCGCCAAATTCGCCAGCCGCAGCCGCAACTGCCCGTTCACGGGGTGGACGGTGGGGTGCCGGGCGGTGATGACGATTGTCGGCGGGGACGTGAAATGGGCGGTGGATAAGTTGTGAAAAAATGGCGGCGCACCGCCGGCTTGACGAAAGATGCTGCCTCTTCCGTAGACGCGGCGTCCCCGCCGCGTTTCCTTTCCCCCGGCCCAGACAATCCAAAGCGACGAGGACGTCGCTTCTACGCAGAGGCGTCCCGCGGAAGTACTGGGGAAGGGAATGCGCACCGAAAAACTGAATGATGTGATGCGAATTGCACGCAATCCGCGGAGGTTTGCGCTCCACCCACGGCTATCCCTTGAGCGTCGTCAGATACTCCACCAAATCGGTCAAGTCTTGCCGGCTCATGGCTTCGTTGAGGTTCTCTGGCATCAACGAAATTTTCTGCTTGGCGAGCCTTTCGATCTTGTCGCGATCGACATCATGGTATTTGCCGTCGGAATCCTTAATGGTGATATGGTCGGCGGTGTCCTCGACTTTGAGGCCGCTGTAGATTTCGCCGGTCTTGGTCTTCACGATCCAAGTCTCGTAGCCCATTTCGATGACGGCGCTGGGATAGAGGATCGATTCGTAAAGCTGCGGCTTGGAGAGTTTCTGCCCAATGGCGGTGAGGGGCGGGCCGATCATGTTGCCTTCGTCGCCGATCTGATGGCACTTGATGCAATTCGCCCCCTTCACATCGCGAAAGATTTTCGCCCCCGACTTGGGATCGCCCTTGAGTTTGGCCAATTCGTAAAGCGACGGAAGCAGCTTGCCGTCTTTGGTTTTCAGCGGCTTTTCGGGCACGCCGGCGGGAGTGAGGGATTTTTTATTCGCATCCCGATACGGTTGAGAATCAGCGGCCAAGGAAGCGCTGGCGAGGCATGCAAATGCTCTAAGAGAGAACAACCACGGAGGCACTGAGACACGGAGGCGCGTTCGAGGCGACGCACCATCAAGCAAAAAAATTAACCTTCTGATTGAGTTTTGTCTCAGCGAGGAGTGCTGTATCCGCCCAAAGCGCCTCAGTGTCTCCGTGCCTCCGTGGTGGAATTCTCTTTGGGGGGGGACGAAAGCGATTTCATTTAGCGGCATGTCGCCGATGCCCTGATCGGCGGCACAAGTTGTGACAACGGCGGGCCAGGATTCGCTACCCGTGTGGGCAACGGGGGCGGCCACGCCGTTGTCATCGGCGAAAGGGCCGGCACCCCCTTGCACCGCCGCTTGCGCCGCGGGGGGCGGCCCGTTTGGCGCGGGGCCTTCACTCACCGGCCCCCCCAACTGCACCGGCTGCTCCTTGAGCCGCCAGAGAATCCCTTCGTTGTTCCTGGGATCCTTGTTCTGATGGTCCTTCTCCCATGCCGCCAGCGTTTCTTTTTGCCGGCCATTGGCGGCGATGCCGATGGCTTCCAGATACCAGCGATCCTTCCCGTCGTACTTGTCGGCCAGCTTCACCAACAGCGGCAGCACCTTCGCATTGTCATTATCAAATTGCAGCGCCAGGCACATTTCCCGCCACATGGCGGGCGCGGGGTCCTGCAAAACCTGCGAAGCCAGGTCAGGTACATTCATCTTAATCTTGCGCGCGGCACGGAACGCCGCGACGCGGATGTTGGCGTTCTTGTCCTTCAACCCCTCCCGCACCAAATCCGCGCCGTTCTTCGATCGCGACAGCAGCCATAACGCGCGGGCGCGAAGACGGGGATTGGAATTGCTCGCGAATTGCTCCTTGAGGGCGTTAACGGTCGCATCCTCGCCAATCGCGCCCAGCAACTTGCTGTAACCCAGATAGCGGGTGGCAAGGTTGGGAGAATTGAGGGCGGCGATTTGGCCGGCGGTATTGTCCAGATCAATCTTGGGAGTAGCGGTCGGCTTATAGCCGTCGGGAGCCAGGCGGTAGATGCGGCCATGCAGTTTTTTCCACCCGCCGGCGCCTTCGTGGGCGCCGGTGTCGCCGGTGGCGTGGCCGCCGACGCCTGGGTCGTACCAGTCGGAAATGTAGACCGCGCCGTCGGGGGCGACGCAGATGTCATCGGGACGGAACCACTTGTCGCCGCCTTTCACCAACTCAACCGCCGCCGCTTCGAAGCCAGCGCCGGCGTTGGGGTTGGCCTTTTTCTTGAAGGCCAACGCTTCATCCGCGCTGACCGGCTTGAAGAACCCGGCGGGCGTCTCGATGCCCGGCCGCGTGATATATGCGCGGACGATATTGGGCCCGGCATCGCAGTGCAGAAGCGCGTTGCGATAAGGCTCGGGGAGCAGATCGCCCTCGTAGATGCAGATGCCGCAGGGCGCGCCGGCGCCGGTGTTCAGCAGGTTGGGCACGACGCCCGGCCAGCGCAGATGCCAGTGTTGCTCGGGCTTGGTCTGGTTGGGGAAGGCGGATTTGTATTGCTGGGCGTCGCGGCCCCAGTTCGAGCCATTGGGGCCTGTGTAACCATAGTTGCCGCCCTCCATGACGTAGTTGATGCGCACGCCCTGGTTGCCGTCGTCGTCGTTGTCGGATTGCCAGACGGTGCCAAAGGAATCGACGGTGAGCTCATAATTGTTGCGGAAGTTGTAGCCAAGCACTTCGAAATCCGAGCCGTCCAAATTGCAGCTCATGGCCAGTCCTTCGCGATAGCCCTGGCCGCGCTGGCGGGGATGGCCATGCCAAATCTTGGCGTCCTGCCCGATCTGCGAGCCAGTGATGTCCACGACCGGGGCGCCGTCCTGGCTCTTGACGTAATCGCCGTAGCGGAATAGCTGGCTGTGATCCCCCTCGTTGCCGCAGTTGAAATAGAATCGGCCATCGGGGCCAAAAATGCCGGCGTGTACGCCATGATCATGATTCACGCCTCCGAAACCGGTAAAGAAAACCTGAGGCGGCCCTGCCGCGTGATCGCCGCTGGCGTCGATGGTGTAGACCAATACGTTGGGCGATTGGGAGACGATGACCTTGTTGCCCAGCACGCAGATTCCCAGCGGCGCGAAAAGCTGCTTGTCCTGAACGAAGACCTTGTAGCTGTCGGCCTGGCCGGTGTGCTTGGTGTCCTCCATGATGACGATGCGGTCACCCTCCGGGCGGGTTTTGGAGCTGCGATAATTGGCGGCTTCCGTCACCCACACGCGGCCGCGTGCGTCGATGTCCATGTTGGTCGGGTTGACCATGCCCGGCTCAGTGGCCCAGACGGTCGTCTTAAGTCCCGGCGCGACGGTAAAGCTATCGACGGTTTCCTCGGCGGGGATCGGGCCGTTGGTGGACCGCGGCCGGCCCTTTCCCGGCGACAGCGCCGGCGCCGCCAGAAACGCCGCCGTTGCCAATGCCGCCGAACAGATCGCGGCGTGTCGAACACGTTGGGTCATGAATAGCTCCAAATGAGGGACGGATGTTATCGAAATCGCGAACGCTATTGCTACCCGCTGGCAGGCGCAATCGTTGAACCGGAGCAGACTTTGGATTGCGAGTTTGGGGTTTGGGGTTTGGGTTGTTCCAGAACCAAGAGCGCGGCAGACCCCAAACCCCAAACCC
>DASRLH010000519.1:0-12569 GCA_035648595.1 Tepidisphaeraceae bacterium | reverse complement strand
ATTGCGGGAGCAAACGGCTGCCTGGCAACACCACAGCAACGCCAGGCAACGTGGCGTGGACTGGCAATTCAAGGTCGGCGACGCTCGGATAAAACTGAAGTCTGTTTACCCTAAAATCATTGCGTGACAAAGCACTAGTGCCCTTGGGCCATCCGAACCGCGTTCGCTGAAGCGAACCCTACCAACCGGCCATTTCACGCCCGCTTCCTTCGCGGCCCCGAATCCCTTTCCTTCAAGTCGATGAATTCAACGATATGGCTGATGGAGATGGTCTTCCAGTCCCGCACGATCCGATACCCGCGATCATCCGTCACCGTTTCAAGGGGCACGACCGCGCTGGAATCACCCACGATGACAGATCCCGCGTCTCGGATGTCGATTGCCGACCCGTTCGACAGCCGAATCCGGAATGGCTGGAACGGCGCATCCTGGAGCCGCCTCAACAAATCGTGATTGGTCATCGCCAAATTATAGCGTGTGTCGGGGAACTCCGCGCGGATTTTCGCTGCCGCGCGGCGCATCCGTTGGAGACTATGTTTTGCGGGATCGGCTGGACCAAGGCCATCCGCACGGGCGGGACGCCCGTGATACGTCGCGCCATTTGATTTCAGCAACTTTGATCCGTCCCTACATCGCCTTGGCTCGTTCCCTCACCTCGTCGATGGTTCCCGCGTACAGGAACGCCTGCTCGGGCAAATCATCGGCGCGGCCTTCGGTGATGTCGTCGAAGCTGCGCAGCGTGTCGGCGATCTTCACATAGCTGCCCTTTTTGCCGGTGAACTGCTCGGCGACATAGAAGGGCTGGCTGAAGAATCGCTCGATCTTTCGCGCCCGGCCGACCGTCTGCTTATCCTCTTCGCTGAGCTCGTCGATCCCCAAAATCGAGATGATGTCCTGCAGATCGCGGTAGCGCTGGAGCATCGACTGCACCTTGCGGGCGATGCGGAAATGCTCTTCGCCGACCACTTCCGCAGAGAGCGCGCGGCTGGCCGAGGCCAGTGGATCGACCGCCGGGTAAATGCCCTTGGCGGCGATGCTGCGCTCCAGATAAATAAAGGCGTCCAGATGCGCGAAGGCGTTGGCCGGAGCCGGGTCGGTGGGATCGTCGGCGGGAACGTACACCGCCTGCACCGATGTAATGGCGCCTTTCTTCGTGCTGGTGATGCGCTCCTGCAATTCGCCCATTTCCGTGGCGAGCGTCGGCTGATAACCCACGGCGCTGGGCATTCGCCCCAACAACGCCGACACTTCCGAGCCGGCCTGCGTGAATCGGAAAATGTTGTCGATGAACAACAGCGTATCGGCCCCGGTTTCATCGCGGAAATACTCGGCCATTGTCAGGGCCGAAAGCGCCACGCGCAGACGCGCGCCCGGCGGCTCGTTCATCTGGCCGAAGACCATCACGGTCTGGTCGATGACGTGTTTGCCGGTGTTGCCGATCTGCGCTTCCTGCATTTCCAGCCACAGGTCGGTTCCCTCGCGAGTGCGTTCGCCGACGCCGGCGAAGACCGAGTAGCCGCCGTGCTGCTGGGCGATGCGGGCGATGAGTTCCTGGATGACGACGGTCTTTCCCAAACCGGCGCCGCCGAATAGGCCGGCCTTGCCGCCGCGAAGAAAGGGGGTGAGAAGGTCGATCACCTTGATGCCGGTCTCGAAGACCTCGGCCTTGGGCGTCAGATCGACAAACTCCGGCGGCTCGCGGTGAATCGGACGCCGGGCCGTGGCATTTACCGGTCCTCGGTTATCGATCGGATCACCCAGCAAATTGAACACCCGGCCCAGCGTCTCCAATCCGACCGGTACCGTGAGCGACGCCCCGGTATCCACGCAATCCATTCCGCGCCGAAGCCCGTCGGTTGATCCCAGTGCCACCGCCCGCACGCGCCCGCCGCCCAGGTGCTGCTGCACCTCGCCGGTCAGGTCAATCGTGATGCCCGCATGCGTGGCGTTGATTTTCACGGCATTGTAAATGCCCGGTAGTTCCCCCTCGGGATATTCCGCGTCAAACGTCGAACCGATCACCTGCGTGATTTTTCCAGTAGCGGGCATGTAGCTGTTCCTCTTTGTTCTTCGCTGATCTCAAACATCGCGCCCCGGCGAACCGGGCGGCAGCCGCGCCTCCGTCGGAGCGAGGTGCGGATTGTATAATTCCTTCACGAAGTGGCAAGCGTTCACGCCAAAAACCGATCGGCCTTTTCCGCATTGGCAATGCGGCAGGCATCCGTCCGTCCGAACCACCTGTATCGGTGCTTCGCGATCCATTCGTAGATCGCATCGCGCAGAAATGGCGGAATGACGATTCCCAACGAAAGCAACCGTGCCGGCCCTCTGAGCCGGCTGGCAATTCGCAACGCGGCGTTCGATTTCTGGCGGCAGTGATTTTGTTCGATCAAAAGGACGGTCCGAAGTTCGCCGGGTGGCATGCCGAATTTTTCCAGCAGCGCTTTTCCCGCCGCCGATTGCTGGGCGGCGAATTGGAAATAGCCATCGGGATCATGATCTATAATGAAATTCACGCTGGCATTGCAGAGATTGCAAACGCCGTCGAAGAGGATGATCGCATGCGCGGCTTTCATATGGCGGTGGGATCGCGCCCCATCCCCAGGAGCGATAGATTGTAATCATTGCAATTCCCTCACGCCGAGATGGTCACATGGGTGACCATGTCCCGCCTCCGCGGTGGCCCAGGGGCCGTTAAAAATCGTGCGAGTATATGCACCGGCGGATGGGCAATTTCGCGCCCGCGCCGTAGGATGGCGTCCAATGGATGAATCGATGAAAAGCCGAGTGCGGCTGTGGCTGCGAAGCGAGCGGGCGATGGGACTGCCGGCGGTGGGGCGGATCCCCAGCGGTCCCGCCGCGATCGCTGATATGGCGGCAAATGATGTTTTAAGCGGCCTACATATGTCGCAACTGCAAGCCACGATGCCTCCTCCTCCGCGCGTCCGCACGATGCCCGGCCCGGTGTCAACGGGCGCGCCGAAAGCCGCCGGTGAGCAAATTCAATCCTTTCCCAGCCCCCGATCGAACGAACCGTTCCTGAATCCCGTAGTGTCGGCAGAAGCGAAGCACGATCGGCTCCTGGCCATTGATAACGATGAAGTCCGCGGCTGCACGAAATGTAATTTGTGCCAGACGCGCAGCCACACCGTTTTTGGCGAAGGGGATGTCGATGCACAATTGATGTTCATCGGCGAAGGTCCTGGAGCGGTCGAAGATCAGACCGGCCGGCCATTCGTGGGAAAGGCCGGCGAATTGCTGACCCGAATTATCGGCGCCATGAATCTGACGCGCCAGCAGGTGTACATCGCCAATGCAGTGAAGTGCCGGGCTTTTTTCCCCGGCCCATCCCCGAAAGACCGCGCCCCCGCGCCCGACGAGATGATGGCATGCCATTCTTATCTGGAACGGCAGGTCGAGATCATCCGGCCGCGCGTCATCGTGACGCTGGGACTGCCAGCGTCGCAGCATGTGTTGCAGAGTAAACAGTCCATGAGCCGCATGCGCGGGCAATGGCACGCGTGGCGCGGAATAAAAGTGATGCCGACCTGGCATCCCGCGTATTTGCTCCGCCGCGAGGGGGAAGGAGACCTTCTTCCCAAACGGCAGCTCTGGGCCGATCTGCAACGCGTAATGGCGGAACTGGGTTTGGCCGTGCCATCGTAGAAGCGGCGTCCACGGCGCTTTGTGTGCGAGTCGAGCAGCGTAAAGCGACGAGGCCGTCGCTTCTACATTCGGCGTTCGTAGAAGCGGCGTCCCCGCCGCTTTTCTGCGACTGCGCGGCCGGAAGGCGGAAAGTCGGTTCGTCGCGATCTCGCCCGCTCAATTCGGTGCGGATGTTGCAAGACGGGGCACGGGAATTCGCCGCGACAGAACGCGCCGCCGCGACACGGGGGCCGGCCAATTTTTCGGTGCGCGGCGGGTCTCGCTTTGCCCGATGCAATCTGTTAATAAGCAGCGTCCGCGGGAACGTGTCGTGAGTGGAATAATGATTTGTCCGGCGGCCCCGCAACCGTTAGACTAAGAGTTTGAGAAGGCCCATTGGACAGGGCATTGCAGCGCCAATCGAATCGAACCAACGCCGTTAAAAAGAGGCAGCCCATCGCAGGCGGACCGCTCCGCCGCGTGAAAAACTGTTTATGACAATGACCCACACGCAAATGCCGCGCGAGGCGATCCGCCGCGCACCTGAAGGCGCCGGACTGGACCCAGCCGTCTGGCAACAGGTTCTCGATCAGGTGCGCGCCTTGCACCCGACTCTCAATCGCGTCTGGTTCGACGAAATGGCGCCGAGGCAACTCACCAACGGCGTAATCCAGGTGACGGTCGGCACCCCCGCGCAATTGAATTTCTGCCAGAGCCAATGCCAGCAGCCGTTCACGTCGGCGGCGCAGGGCGTCACCGGGCGATTGCTCTCGGTGAGTTTCCATTGCAAGAACCTTCCGCGCGGCGGGGTATTCGATGAGGGCGAGCAGCCGCTGCCGCTCAATCCCGATTATCTGTTTGAGAATTTCGTGACCGGCCCCTGCAACCGCCTGCCGCACGCCGCGTCCATCGCCGTCGCCGAGCAACCGGGGCAGGCGTACAACCCGCTGTTCATTCACGGCGGCGTGGGGCTGGGCAAGACGCACCTGCTCCAGGCCGTCTGCCAGAAGGTTCTGGAGCGCCACACCGACGCCCGTATCCTTTACTTATCGTGCGACTCCTTCATCAACCAGTTCATCCTCGCCGTTGAGAACGGTGACATGCACAATTTCCGGAATCGGTATCGGCATGTGGATATGCTGGTGATCGACGACATCCACTTCCTCGCCGGCCGCGATCGCACGCAGGAGGAATTTTTCCACACCTTCAACACGCTCTACCAACAGCACAAGCAGATTATCTTGTCCGCCGACTGCCCGCCCAGCGAAATCCCCGAGCTCGAGGAACGGCTGGTGAGCCGCTTCAACTGGGGCCTGGTCGCCCGCATCGAAAAACCCTGCTACGAAACGCGTGTGGCCATCCTTCAGAAAAAGGCCCGCATGCGCGGCCTCACGCTGCCCGATGACGTAGTCTGCTATGTGGCGGCCAAGGTGGAAAACAACACCCGCGAGCTGGAAGGTGCAATCACCAATCTCCAGGGCATGGCGATGCTGCAAAGCGGCCGGATCGATATCGAATTGGCCCGCGCCGCCTTGGGAGAAACCGCGACCGCCGAGCAGAAGCGGATCACCATTCAGCAAATCTTCGACGTGGTCACCAATTACTACAACGTGCGATTGAGCGATCTCCAGAGCAAGAAACGCCACAAAAGCATCGCCTTCCCCCGGCAAGTCTGCATGTTCCTCGCCCGCCGGCATACGCGCTACAGCCTCGAGGAGATCGGCGGGTATTTCGGCGGCCGCGATCACACCACCGTGATGCATGCCGTCCGCACGGTCGATGACGACGCCAACGCCGACAAGCAGATCGCCGAGCAGGTGGCACATCTGGAAGGGAAGCTCACGCAAACGTAAAGAGGAAAAAAACTACTAAAGCCCAGAGCAGGTTCCGCCCGCAACCAAACCAGAAATCCGAAACTCGAATTCCGAAACAAATCAAAAATACAAAAGCGGAAAATAGGTGATCGCCCTCGTGTGTACGCTACTCGGGAATACGAATCGTGATTTCACGATAAACCGGCGTTCGGCGTCGCCGTTCGCGGTCGCGAAGGGCGCCGAAGCGGTCGAACGCCGACGCTGCTTCATCGAAGGCGCGGTCCAGGGAGTTGGCCAGCCGCATGGCGGTCCATGCCGCCGCGAGGGTGCCGAAAGAATCGGAGAAATCGGCCGGGCCCACGTTCGTGCGCGCCGCGGGAGTTTGCTCGCTGGCGCACAGGCAGCCGTGCGCTTCCCTGAGGATCTGCGCATCGGCACGCGTCATGCGGGCGGGCTGGCGGGCATACTCGGCGGCGGAGTGAAAGCGGAATCGCTCGGCATATCGCACCAACGGCCCCTCGCCGGCATCCCCAGCCTCCAACCGCCAGCGCGTCGCGCCGCTTCGACGGCGTGCCGGGCCCACCCATCGCATGACCTGTAGAAACTCCGCGACTTTCGTCGGCTCCACATCGTATTCGACCCGCACATCCAGCGGCCCATCGTCCAATCCAACCGGAGCTGAGCGATAATCCAGCGTCCGATCGCGCGCTCCCGATGCGCTCGCGGATCCATCGGCGACTCCGACAAGGGCAGGCGTGCCGGGAAACGCCGCATCGCCGGTCTGAAGGGGCGAAAGGTCCACTCCCTCGTTGAGTGTCAGCGGGAACCACCTGGCGAGTATCAGCAGCAGCCCCATCGAAACGCCCCCGGCCAGCAGCGAGGTGCTGATCGAAGTCGCGGTTGTCACGCTTCCCCACAGCAGCGCGGCAACCGTGAATGAGCCGAACAACACTGTCAGATAAAACGAAATCGCCCGCCCTTTCACCCACAACGGCACGGAGGTTTGCGTCGCGGTATTAAAGTTGGTCGGGATGATCACCCAGTTGATGCCCAGGAACGTCATGATGATCAGCGCAAGCCATAGATGATGGACGAACGAAAGTGCGATCAAACCCCCGGCAAAGCAGGCGGTGCAGACGTTCACCACCGGATCGATCCGGTAACGCTTCTGTAGCCCCGGCATAATCAACACGCCGAAAATGGCGCCTACGCCGACAAACGCGAAGAGCAGCGCGCTGCCTTGCTCGGCGGCTTCCTTCGCCAGCCCCAGTTGCCGGGTCGCGATGATCGGAACCTGCGCCCACATGACCACCGCCGGCACAATAAACGTGAAGACGCGCAGCAGGATCGCGCGATTCGCCGGGGAATGGATGTTGTAATAAAACCCGGCGCGGATCGCGCCCCAAACCTGCTCGCCATGAACCGCGGCCGTCTGCGGCGGGCGTTTCCAGCGAAGCAATACCCAGATGGCGGCAATGAATGAAGCCGCCGTCACGAAGAACGACGCCCCAACGCCATGGCGGCCTGGGATGAACCTGATCACCAGGATGAACATCGCCGGCCCAAGTGCGCGGGCGACGTTGAGCGCGACGCTGTTGAGGTTAATCGCCAGGGCCAGTTCCTTGCGCGGCACCAGTTCCGGGAGCAGCGCCTGCAGGGCGGGCCCGGCGGCCGCCGTGCCGGTGCCGACCAGGAACGTGAGCCCCAGCAAGCCCCAGGGCGAAAGAAGATTAAACCACGTCAGCAGGCCCAGCGCCGCCGACACCACCATCATCCAGATCTGCGTCGCCAGCAGCACCCGCCGGCGATCCAGCACATCCGCCAAGGCGCCTGCGAAAATCGAGAACAAGCAGATCGGCAAATTCGAGAACAACAAAACCAGCGCGACCATCAACGGCTGGTCATGGCGCTTGGGGCCGTCGGTCAAGAGCTTCATCAGCCACGGCCCGCCCGCCTCGCGCACCCATGTGCCGATCTGGGCAACGGAGGTGGCGATGTAGAGCGAGCGAAATAACTCCACTTTCAGCGGCGCCCACGATTCAGCGGTGAACAACGGCACCCGCGCGGGCCGCACGCCCGGCGCCGGCGACAACGCGGGCGCGGCCGCCGGAACGCTCGGTTCGGAAGAACTGATCGACATGTCGGACATGATAGGACTTACACGATTCTCGTCCAATGCGTTGCGAATCGCGGATTGGGTACGGCTAATTTCGTGGCATGGGCAGCTTGCCCATGACGTGCGGTATGCCGCACGGATCGGAGGTAATCCGCCGATGTGCCCACGCACGTCCGTCGTCCGCCATTTCGCATATCCCACGAGCGGGCCGCCCGTGCCACAAACTCGCACAACGCCCGCGCGAACCTGACAACGTATTATTGATGTGGAACGACTTACTAAAGGAACACCCATGATCACCCTCATCCCCTCGGGCGCCCGGCACTTCACGGATGCCGGCTGGCTGCAAACGTACTGGCACTTTTCATTCTCGGACTATCAGGACCCCAAGAACATGCACTGGGGCGCGATGCGCGTCTTCAATGACGACATCATTCAGCCCGGCGGCGGATTCGGAATGCACCCGCACCGCGACATGGAGATCGTCACTTACGTCGTCGATGGCGAACTCGAACACCAGGACCATCTGGGCAATAAGGGCGTCGTCCGGCCCGGCGAAGTGCAGGTCATGAGCGCGGGCAGCGGCATTACGCATGCCGAGTACAACCACTCGAAGGAAAACCCCGTTCACCTGATGCAGCTTTGGATTTTCCCGCGCATTAAGAATGCCGCCCCGCGCTGGGAGCAGAAGCGTTTCAGCCCCGAGGACCGTGCCGGCAAGCTTCTGCCCATCGTATCGGCGGGCAACATCCCCGGCACGCTGGCGATCGACCAGGACGCCGCGATTTATGTCTCGCGGTTGGCAAAGGGGCAGAGCGTGTCGCATGAAAGCGCGCCGGGCCGTTTCGGATACCTTTTCGTGATCGACGGCGCGGTTGCCTTGAATGGGCAGACGTTGTCCAAAGGTGATCAGGCCCGCTTGAAGGATGAGACGCGGCTGGAAATTGTCGCTCAGGGGGAGGCGGAAGTTATTCTGTTGGATTTGCCATGAGGGCCAACCTCAATCGTGACACGGGCGTCCCGCCCGTGCGAGTTGTATGGAGATCGCGGATATTGTCCGTCACGTAACCCGAAGCGTTTAATGCGCCGATATTAATTCAGGGTACTGGGCCTTGGCATCGGGAGCATGCGGAGCATGGGATTATCGGACGACGATCAAAATCCCCGGTCGGCGTACCTTTCGCCGGAACAGTTGCTTATCACACTCTGCGAGATAAACGCGAGCCTGGCGCGGCTGGAGGAGGATCCCAAGGGTGTGCTGGAGGAGTTGGCGCGGTCCGTTTGCGCGCTGTGCGGCGCGCCGGCGGCGCGGGTGGAAGCCGCCGCCGCGCGAATGCACGCACGCATCGGGCGGGAAATCCCGGCGCTCAGTTCATTGTTGGCCGCGCCTTCGCGCGGCGCGTTCTCCCAGCCGCAAGACCAAGTCATTTATTGCGATAATGCCGGTGGCGGCGCGGCAGCCGATGCGCCCGCATGCCGGCGCGCGAACATTGCGTCGTTCGCGCTATTGCCGTTGTGCGCGGGGGGGCGTGTTCTGGGGGCGTTGGGAATTGCGTCGCCAAAGGTTCGGGCATTTGACGGTTCGCAGGTTGCCGCGCTCAAAGTGGTGGGGGCGCTGGCGGCCCAGGCCATGCTGCGCTGGGTCCGGGGAAATGAGCGGGATGCCCTCCTGGCCGAGCATGCCCGGGCCCAGTGGCTCGAGGAAGACCGGCGGCAGGTTCTGGAAATGATCGCGCAGGACCATCCATTGCCGGCGGTCTTGCGGCAGATTCCGCGGCTGGTCGAACGCCAGGCGCCGCGCGTCTGGCCCTGCGTGATGATCGTGCAGGATGGGGCGATCGAACGGTTTGGACCCAGCGTGCCTGCGGACCTCTTGGAGGTGATTGGCCGGCATCCGGTCACTTTCGCCGCCCGCATGATTGCCGGCGCGGAGGCCGGGACTTCGCCGCGAATGGCCGATGTGGAAACGGATTGTGCGTGGGAAGGCGCCCGGCAGGCCGCCCGCGACGCGGGCGTGCGCTGCGCCTGGTCGGCGGCAATCCGCGCCAGGGACGGGGTGCCGCTCGGGTTGCTCGTGGCATTTTGCCCCGAATCCCGCGAGCCGGGCGTTGAGGAGTCCGCGTTGTTGGAAACCGCCGCCGGCCTGGCCACGCTGGCCGTCGAGCACCATCAGACCACCCGGCAACTGGCGCATCTCGTGCGGCACGATGCGCTCACCGGTTTGCCGAACCGCATTTTGTTCGAGGATCGGCTGCAGCAGGCGCTGGCCTCCGCCCGCCGGAGCGGCAAGCCGATTGGGTTGCTCGCCTTGGACCTCAACCGCTTCAAGCAAGTAAATGACACCCTGGGCCACCAGGCCGGCGATGCGCTGCTCCAGCAGTTCGCCCAGCGTTTGCGCATCTGCCTGCGCGACACCGACACGCTGGCGCGCGTCGGTGGGGACGAGTTCATGCTGATTCTGTCGGAGGTGAATGGCATGGACGATGCCATTCTGGTGGTGTCGCGCCTGCGCGACGCTTTGGCGGGCAGGCCATTCGACGTGGGCGGCCGAGCGCTGATCGCCACGGCCAGCATTGGGATCGCCCTGTGGCCCCACGATGGCGAAGACGCCGCCACGCTCCAGCGCGCCGCCGACGCCGACATGTATCGGGCCAAGGAAGAAAGCCGCCGGTTGGAACCGGCAGATGCGCCCGCCGCGGCCGGGCCGGTCGCCCTTCGGCAAGCGGCTGCTCCAGCCGCTTGAAGGAACCGCTCAACCCGGATTATTCAAGACAAAGGCATGCAGTGCGGACGAGCTCGCAACCGAAAGAAAGAGGGGAGCCACGAATGAGCACGAATGGACACGAATGAAGACAAATTATTCGTGCCAATTCGTGCTTGTTCGTGGCAGTCCTCGGCGCCGATCTCACGAATAATCTTTCGAGCCCTATTTAAGCCACTCATCCAAATGCTCGGCAACGAATGCGTCGTCGTTTTGCTCGGGGTATGCCTGGCAGACGCGATCAAGCTGTCCCGCCTGGCCGGGGGACAGGCGTTCCTCTGGATTGAGACACGCGATATTTTCCAAAAGCCCCTGCCGCCGCAGCACCTCGTGAATGCCGCTGATGCAGCCGCGAAAACCATTGGCGGCGTCGAAGAGGGCGGCGTTGGCGTCGGTCACCGCGGCGTTGCGCGTCAGCCAGCCGGCCTGAATCTGCGGCGCGGCGGCGTGGCCCGGCGGAAGGGCTCGATGAATCTCCTGGAGCAACTCGACGGCTTTTTTCGTCCAGACGGCCCAGTGGCCCAGCAATCCGCCGACGATGCGCACCGACTTGCCGGCGAATTGGAAATGCGTCAGCAGGTCGTTGATGATATTGTCGTCATTGCCGGTATACAGCGCGATATCCGACCGCCCCGACTCGGCAACCGCCCGCACCACGTCCAAAGTTTGGTAGCGATTGAAAGGCGCGATCTTGATCGCCACGACGTTCTCGATCTCGGCGAACAACCGCCAGAAGCGGTGCGAGAGCAACCGGCCGCCCGTCGCCGGCTGTAGATAAAAACCAACGAGCGGCATCACCTCCGCCACGGCCCGGCAATGCTGGATCAATTCCTCGTCGCGCGCGTTCCACAGCTTGCCCAAGCCCAGCAACGCCGCGTCGTAGCCGAAGGAACGGGCGAGCTGCGCCTCCTTCAACGCTTGGGCCGTCGCGCCGATCACGCCGGCAATTTTTACGAAGGGCCGGGGCCGGCGCACCAGGTCTTCGTCCACAGTGCGTGAAGCCAGTTCCAGCGCCGGGCCAAGCAGGTTGAATTGCGGCAGACGAATTTCGAATTGGGTGGTATGCACGCCGATGGCGATGCCGCCCGCGCCTGCCGCCACATAATAGCGCGTCAGCGCACGCTGCCGCCGCTCGTCGAGTTTGCGATTAGTGGTCAGCGCCAGCGGATGCGCTGGGATCACTTGCCCGGCCAGGAGGTGTTCACGGAGATGAATGAGGGATAAGCCCATTTCCGAATGGTAGCCGTGGACCGCGCAAGTTACACGAGAACGGGAGTTTGATGTTCAGAGGCCGCGAATAAAATTCGTGGCACGGGCGGCCCGCCCGTGGTCTTGCCGTGGACGTCACCAATCAGTGCGGCAAATCGCACCCATGCTTGAACCGCATGTCACAGAAATGCTCCCAATGCGTTGCGCCCCACTACCGCTCGAAATCCGGCTGATGACGGTTGAAGTACAGCGAGCCCTCATACCAACCCGGCGCGGCTTCGCGGCAACGCAGGAGGGTGCAGGGGATCGAGCGGGAAGTGCCGTCGGGGCCGGCCAGATCGATCAACCCGCCGTACCCCAGGGGCAGGCGATGCGGGGTGATGAAGCCCACCCCCCGGGCGTTGGCGTCGCGCGTGTACAGCGTCCATGCCGGCGTGTCGGGCAGGTCGCTGAACAGACGGAGCCTGGCATGGGCGCGGTAGGGCGCCCGCCCCACGCATCGGCGTTCGCGCGGGGAAAACTGGCCGGTCTCGATCGCCGACAATATCAGTTCCACCTGCGCCGAAAACGCCTGTTCGCCGGCAACAGCGCGCTTGAGAGCGAGTTTGCGCGGGCGCGGGGTTCTGGGCCGTTCGGTCGTGAGCATCCGTCCTCCGGGAATTCCAAACACTCTGCCGGACGATCCGGCACACGGGTTACGATGCTCCAGATTTACGATTGAATCACATTATCGGCAAATGAAATTCCCGAAAAACCTAAATAGCCGTGCGCGACTACGCGCTATTCGTCTGTGGCATAGCCAGCAGGGTGTCAGGCCGGGAAATGCAGCTTCAATCGTGTCACGCTACGCCGTGAACCATCTTCGCGTGTTTTTCACGCAAAGGGTTATGGGTTCACAAAATAAGGCCTCCTTGACCATGATGATGTTATATCAATCAACCTGGCAAGGAGGCCGTGATGTCGCGATCCAAAAGCCGGCAGTCGTCGCGTCGAGTTGGCAAACGCGGGTGCGGGAAACAAACCA
>DASRLH010000518.1:0-22799 GCA_035648595.1 Tepidisphaeraceae bacterium | reverse complement strand
GCTGTCCTTTCGGTGAGTGGTTTTTTATCCAAACTCACTTTATCGAAAAGGCCAGCGCCTTTGTATTCCTACATTTGGTTGTGGCCGAAGCGCAGCGAGGCCACGCTGAGTGTCTTCGTGACTTCGTGGTTAATCATGCATTTTCCGGGTTAGTGAGGCGCATTAGCGTATTGCGGTATGATCCGCGCGGCGAAGCGGTCGGTGAACAGTTATCTGTGCTGCACCAGCAAAATCACCAACAGGACGATATTGATCAGCAGCGACAACCCCGCCGCCCCGGCGGCGACGAGGAAGGCGGGCTGGCTCCAGAGGTTGGAGTTGGGGCCGGGGGAGGGGGCGATATCGACGGTTTTGCCGGTCTCCTCGATCTGGCCCAGCGCGTCGAGATCGACCGTCCGGCGGGCGTGGAGGGGAGCTTGGCCGTTGCGGACGGCCTTCAAATCTTCGAGCATGTCTTCGGTGCGGGCGTAGCGTTCTTCGCGGTTTTTGGCCATCGACACTTCGATGATTTCGCCGACGCCGGCGCTTAGGGCGGTGTTGATGTGATCGGGCGGTTTGAGCGGCGTCTTCAGATGCTTGTGCATGACGGCGGTCGGCGAGTCCGCCTCGAAGGGGGGCCGGCCGGTCACCAGGTGATACATGGTGGCGCCCATCGAATACAGGTCGGCGCGGAAGTCGATGTCAACGTCGCCGCGAATTTGCTCGGGGCTGATGTAATACGGCGTGCCATACGCGCGCCCGGCCTCGGACTCGGCGGCGGCCTTGTCGTCCACCGCGCGGGCCAGGCCAAGGTCGGTGAGCTTGGCCACATGGTCGGGCGTGAGGATGATGTTCTTGGGTTTGACATCGCGGTGAATCAAGCCGCGATTGTGGGCGTGGGCCAGGGCATCGGCCATCTGGATCATGATGTCCAGCGCCTCGGTTTCGCCGAATGTCCGGCCTTCGCCAACCGGCGGGGGCTGCATGATGTCGTAGAGGGTCTTGCCTTCGATGAACTCCATCACGAAATAATGAAAGCCGTCGGGAGTGGAACCCACGTCAATCGCCTGCACGATATTGTTATGCGAAAGTTTGGCGGCGGACTTGCCCTCGTAATAAAACCGCTCGACGAACTCCTTGTTTTCGCTGAGCCGCTTGGGCAGCACTTTGATGGCGACGATGCGGTCGAGGGAAAGCTGGCGGGCCTTATAAACGCTGGCCATCGCCCCTTTGCCGACTTTGCTGATGAGTTGGTAGCCGGGGATTTGGGTTTTCTGATTGTCCTCGACCCGGCGCATGACGCGCTTGGCCTGATTGGGCGTGATGAAGCCGTTCTCTACGAGCAGATCGCACAGGCTGCGCTGATTGGGATCGGAGGACTGCTTCTGCTGCTCCCGGCAGAAGTCCACCTCGGTTTGCGTGGCCATCCCGATGTCAACCACAAGCTTGGAGACATCGGTTTCGAGGTTGGCCGCGACGCTGACGCTGGTGGCGGTATTGGGGTCGTAAGCCATCGGGATTCCATTGGGGAATCTACGCGAACGTGCCAAATCTGTCAAGGATTTTCTCGCGTGGCGACGGGCTGTGCGAATCGCAATCGAAATAGGCGCGAAGTTACCCAGCGCGCACGCAGCCGAGGAAAAAGGGAGCCACGAATGGGCACGAATCAACACGAATGAAGACGGATTATTCGTGCCGCGCCTTTTGAATTTCCCGTTTTGCCAGATTTTGAATTTGTTTCGGATTTCGTGCTTCGGATTTCGGATTTTCACCTTCACTTGGGTGTCGGCCCACCCTACCCGGAGTGTCGTCGGGTTAATCCTCCCCTTTGGCTGTCGCAAACTGGGTAAGCACCGCCTGCACCTGTTGAAAGTTGACGGGCTTGGTGAGATGCGCGAGAAACCCGGCATCGCTGGACTCGCGCAGATCTTCCTCCATGCCGTACCCGCTGATGGCCACGCCTGCCAGCCCGTGGTTGTTCTTTAGCTGCCGCATCAAATCCAGCCCGCTGCCATCGGGCAACCCAAGGTCGCTGAGTACCAAGTCAAACGGCTGGGTTTGTACCACGCTTAGCGCACCGGCGATGGAGTCGGCTACCGCCACGTCATGGCCCAGGATTTTCAGGAGGCGGGACATCACCGCGGCGGTATCGCGGTGATCCTCCACTAAAAGGAGCCTCAACCGCCGGCGGCGCTGGGCGGCGGATGCGCGGCCGTCAGGCGCCGCCTGCGCGCGGGGGTTGGGAACCGTAGCCAGAATCACCGACAAAACCGCTCCCTTATCCTTTCCCGCGCTGGCCGCCAGCAGTTGCCCGCCATGCGCATCGACCAGTGATTTGGAGATCGCCAGGCCCAATCCCAATCCGCCAAAACGGTGTGTCACATCCGGGCCGGTTTGCTCGAATGCGTTGAAGATTTTCGACAGGAACTGCGGCTCAATGCCGATCCCGTTGTCGATCACATCGATCGCAAGCCGCCCCTTGTCGTTGCGCGACACGATTTCCAAACGCCCCTGCGCCGGGGTGAATTTGACGGCGTTCTTGAGCAGGTTCCAGAGCACCTGTTGAAATCGCGTGGGATCGGCATGAACGTGATGATCCGTGGCCTCCAATCGCACTGCCACGGCCAGCTCCTTGCGATAGATGTCGCTCTGGCAGATTTCCAGGGTTTGGCGGATCAGGGTGTGCGCGTCCACGACCGCGAGATTTAGCGGCATCTTTCCCTTGGCGACGCGCGTCAGGTCGAGCAGGTCGTCGATCAGCCGTGCTTCGAGCTCGGCATTGCGATGGATCATCTCCAGCGCCTCGCGCAAGTCCGGCGGCAATTTTTCGTTGGCCAGCAAGGCGGTGGCGGTGGTTAGCACGGGACCCAGCGGCGTGCGCAATTCATGGCTGAGCACCGCCAGGAACTGGTCCTTGGCGTTGTTGGCCGCCTGGGCCTTGGCCAGCGCTTCGTGCAGGGCTTTGCGGGCGCGTTCCAGGGAATTTGCGAGCAGCTTAGCCTGACCGGCGGCCTCGCGCGCGACGGCGGCATGGCCCTGCGCCGCCAGCATCGCCTGCTCACCGCGAAACGCCGCCGCCAGCACGGGAAGCATTTGGCCGATCGCGGCTGCCGCGTTCACACTCGGCTGGCCGCCGAGCAACACGAGCGCCGATCCATCCGATCCCGCCACGCCCAGCGCCGCCACGTCCGTATCGCGCCTTGGCCAGGGCAGCACGCCTGCCCGCGGCGACTGCTGAATCAGTGTCCGCAAAAATCCCTGCCAGCGGCGAGAATCGGGCAGGGTTTGGCAAAAACCCGGGGCCGGCAGCAGCACGCCGATCTCCGCATCCGGCACCAAAATCATCAACTCCGTTGCCCCGGCGTGGGCCGCCAGCGTGAGCGCGGCGTCGGCGCGGCGGTGAGGATCGGCCAATAGCGCGGCCAGTTCGTACACCTGGGCCGGCGACTGGGGCCAGCACTCAGCCGGGGAGGATGCAGACGACTGCCGTGCAGTTGTGGAATCCACTGAACTGGCCTTCCGCGCGGGCGACCTGCCCGTAGGTGTTACACCCGGCAAACCGTGCCGGCCCCAATACCTGCTCGACCGCCTTGAGTTCCGATCCAAAATCCCGCCCCAGCCGAAGCCGCGTTGCAACGCAGTCGAAAAAAAGCGCGACCTTCGGCTCGTTTCCGTTTAGCCGTTGCAGCGCTTCCCGCGTCGCGCTCGCCGCCGCCTCGCTGGCCGAAACGCTGTCGGTGCTCATGATGCAGACGGTGGCCCCGGTCGGTATTTCGGCGGCACAGGAAACAGACCCGTCTTCATGCACCGCCAGCGGCACACGGAGCTTGTACCCCTGCCCGGTGTCGATGCCCAGGATATTATGCAGGAAAAAGGGCATCGGGTCTTTGGGGTCGAACGATTGGCCGGTCGCGCGGGCATGATCCTCGAAAAGTTCGATTGCGGGGATGGCGTTCATGCTCACCAGGCGGCCGCCGACGGATTCGGTGACGCGCATCGGCTTGCTGGCCGGGCTCCAGCCATGCCGCACGCCGACACCCACCGGCTTGGTTGAGAGAATCTCCAGTGCGACGGCGGCGTCGGATGCCACCTCCGTACCGCAGAAAACCTGCGTGCGCCGGAAGTTGGCGTCATCCCCGGCGCCGCCGCCGAAGAACTGATAATTCCCGCCGGTGAGAAGCGTCAGGTCCTCGATAAGGTCATCGGCATGGCCGGCCAGGGCGTCAGTGAGTACCAGCGCGGAGCTGTAACCGGCGGCATTCTTTCCGGTTCCGTCAAAGGCGCCGACAATTTTCCTGGCCACCGCCGCCCGGTCGGCTTGCAACCCGCGGCCGATTCCGCAGGCGAAGCGCATTTCCGTGGATCGGATGGCCACCGCCGACGCCTGGCCCACGCCCTGGCTGTCGCTGGTGAATTCACCGGCCGATGAGCAACCCATCATTACCTTCGGCCGGCACGCCGCCTGGACGGCTTCAAGAAGCTGGGTCACATCATACTTTGGCGAAATGAACAGAATCAGCGCATCGGGCGGTTGCTGCTTGAGCTCCGTCGAAATCTGCTCGCCCAGCGATGCGCCGGCATCGCGGCTATCGTCCTTGTCGGTCCAAACAACGGCAGTTTCTGTCACGATCAACTCCCATCAGTGTGTCGGAGAAGGGTACACGCCAATCGCCTGGATTGCTGCGCTAATTTAAGATTGACCCCAAACGCCAAGACCCGCAATGACGTATCTTATGATGGAGACAGGTGGCAAGCGAAGGAACGAGCAAACTGATGCGAATAAAACAAAGATCGAAAATCGCGGGCGCGGCGGCCATAGGGCTGCTGTCGATTTGCCTGGCGTGGCTGGGGCACCGGGGCTACGCGGCCGACGCGCAGTCGCCAGAAGCCCAGGGGCCAAATGCCGCGGGGGCGCCGGCGCAGGCCACGCCGGATTCCGATGCCGCTGACACGCGCCAGGCGATCGCGGCAGCCGATAAACAATGGGCCGGCACCGTTAAGCTGTTTCTTTCGCAAAACTGCTTCAAATGCCACGGCAACGGCCATCACAAGGGTGGCGTGGCGCTCGATAAGTTCACCACGCTGGCGTCCATTCAGATGGACCATCGCACCTGGGGAACCGTGGCCGACATGCTGACGACCAAAACCATGCCGCCCGATGATGAGCCCCAGCCCACCGCCGAGCAGGTGAGCGCGGTGGTGGGGTGGATCGGCCAGGCGATGGAACTATGTGATTGCAGCGGCCCGCGCGATCCGGGGCGGATCGCCATTCACCGTCTCAACCGCCACGAATACAACAACACCATCCGCGATTTGGTGGGCGTTGATTTCAAGCCCGCCGACGATTTCCCGACGGACGATACCGGGTATGGCTTTGACAACATCGCCGACGTGCTGAGCATGTCGCCGCTGCTGGCAGAAAAGTATCTGTCCGCCGCCGAGCAGGTGATGGACAAAGCCGTTGCATCCGACGGCGCGAACAAGCCGACGGTCAAAAAATACCAGTGCGCCACCCTCGATTCGACAGGCAACAACACTGGCGGCGATCTGATGGCCAACGGCGAAGTGTATGGCACCCACAATTTCCCAGTAGCAGGCGATTATGAATTTCGGCTCAAGGCCAGCCAGGACCGCTTCGGGAAGGAAAACGCCCAAATGGTCCTGAAGCTCGACGGCACGGAATTGAAAACCTTCGATGTTCCCAACCCTCGCCGCGCGCCGCGGGTTTATAAATTTCGCGCCGTTGGGATCAAGGCCGGCAAGCATAAATTCGCCGCCGCCTATACCAACAACAAGGTGGATCGCGACAACCTCGACCCCAAAAAACGCGGCGACCGCAATCTGTACGTGGACACCATTGAGATCGAAGGCCCCTTTAATGCCGCTCCGGCGCCAGCGTCCCAGACACAGAAGCGGATTTTCTTCGCCGCCCCCGGCCCCAAACTCAGCGAGCCGGCGGCGGCGCGGCTGATCCTCACCCGCTTCGCCACCCGAGCGTTTCGACGGCCCGCCAGCGTCGATGAAGTCGAGGCCCTCATGCGCGTCTATCGAGCCGCTTTGGCCGATGGCGAGCCCTATGTCGGATCCGTGAAATTGTCCCTTGAGGCGGTGCTGATCTCGCCGCAGTTTCTCTATCGCATTGAGGCCGATCCGAGCCTATCGGGCCTGAGCACCGAGCAAGTCCGCAATGCACCTGCCCATCCGATCACCGATTACGAATTGGCCACGCGGCTCAGCTATTTCCTGTGGAGCTCCATGCCCGATGAGGAGCTGATGCGGCTGGCCGGTGAGCAACAATTGCACAACACGAAGGTGCTTGAGCAGCAAGTAAAAAGAATGCTCGCCGATCCCAAAAGCGATGCCTTCGTCACGAATTTCGTCGGCGAATGGCTGGAAACCCGCGCGCTCGATGACTTCAAGCCCAATGCCAAGGTATTTCCCGATTTCGACGATGATCTTCGCCAGGCCATGAAGAAGGAAGTCTCGCTCTTCTTCCAGAGCATCCTCAAGGACGATGGCAGCGTGTTGGAGTTGCTGGACGCGAAGTACACGTTCCTCAACGAGCGGCTCGCCAAACTTTACGGCATTGATGGGATCAAGGGCGATGAGTTCCGCCGAGTGCAGCTTTCCGAGTGCGGCGAAGCGGGCAAGCGTCGCGGCGGGATCATGGAGATGGCGGGCGTGCTGGCGGTCACCGCCATGCCCACGCGCACCTCGCCGGTGCGGCGGGGTAAATACGTCCTCGAACAGATCCTCGGCACGCCGCCGCCCCCTCCGCCGCCCAATGTCCCCTCGCTCGATAAGCCGGGTCAGGTGGAAGCCGGCACCGTCCGCCAGCGCTTCGAGCGCCACCGTGCCGATCCGGTTTGCGCCTCGTGCCATATGCGGATGGATCCGATCGGCTTTGCAATGGAGAACTACAATGCCCTTGGCGCGTGGCGCGAACGCGACAACGGCCTGCCCATCGATACCGCCGGCAATCTTCCCGACGGCACCGCCCTGGCCGGGCCCGGCGACGTGAAAAAAGCCCTGCTGGACCGCAAGAAACTGTTCGTGAAGTGCATGGCCGAGAAGATGCTCACCTACGCCCTGGGCCGGGGCGTGGAATATTACGACACCTGCACCGTCCGCGACATCGCCGGCAACGTCAAACAGCACGATTACCGGATTTCGGCGATGATCGACGCCATCGTTCAAAGTGATGCATTCCTCAAGCGCAGGCCCTTCGCCGAGCCGAAAGTAACCAGGGAGAAGCCCAGGGCTGTGGCGGAAAAAACGTGAAGGTGTCCGCGCGGGTGAGACGCCCGTGATACATTGACGGGATTGATTATCCAATCACCCATTGGCGTACATCATATTGCGCATGCCGATCCAATAGGTCTGGAATAAATACGCCGCCGCTACCACCACTTCACCGCACAGCACGTATAGATAAGTGGGAGCCCAGAGGGCATCGACCCAATGCCGATAGAGCAGAAACCGGTATCCGAAGATGGTGATTGAAGTGAGAATTGCCACCGGCAGATAATGAGCGGCGTGATAATCCAACGCCCGGCGGACGATCGGAAGCGGCAGGCGCAGGCCGCGATACGCCGCCTCCCACGCCGTCAGCCGGGCCGCGATGCGCGTGATTCCATCGAGCAGCAAAAACGTGAGGGCCGATAGCACAAGGATCGCCGCGAACGGAGCGCGCAATAGCGACGATGCGGTGGTGTTGATATCCAGCGACCAGGCGAAATGCACATATGCACAAGTTCCAATCAACAGCGAAACGATGATCCAATGGACGCTGGCAAAGGTGCGCGATCGGTTTCGGGGACGGCGGGTGGCCAGCGTCCGATAAAACCGGGCGGGATGAAACAACACCAGTGCCGTGGTCGCCAGGAAACCGGCCAGACCGGCGGAAGGCCGCTCCCAGATCGGGCCGTTGCGCAATTCCGGGAGGCTTTGGACGATGGGCTTGCCGCACTCTGGGCAATTCGCGTCGGGCGGCAGGCCCTTGAGAACGTACCCGCACCCTTCGCACAAAAGGTCTGTCCGGGCCGGGATGTTTTGCAGCGCATTTGCCATGGAACCATGGTATAATTCGCATTGTCTTGTGCGAGGAGAATCCAATGAATAACAGGCGATGGCTTGTGGCGGCTGGCTCGGCGATACTTCTGCTGGCCGGTTGTGATCGTAGCGACACGCCCGCGAAGCAATCCTCTTCGACTGACAAGGCGGTTACGGTTGCGCCGCAAACGCAACCCGCCCAGTTCGCGCAAGCAGGGCCGATCGCCAATGCCCCGGCGACTCAACCCGCCGCGACACAGCCTCGCAAATCAAGCCTGGAGATTGTCGAGAATTATGTCGTACGCGCGTATGAGTTTCCGCGAGCGCGGCTGCATATCAATCGCGGCGACAAAACCGCCGTCCTATACAGCGACGATCCCAGGAACGCGATCGAGCCCGGCTACAGTGGCAATAGTTTTTATCTGGTCGTGCCGCTGGACGATGCCGCGCTGGAAAGGCTCAACGGCTACGCCTGGCAGTTCAAATCGACCAGCAGCGAACACCATGATTCAGCCGACGGCGTTTTCCTGGATGGCCAGCACTTCCATCTACAGCCTTCCAACATCATCGTGGCCTTCCGCGGCGAAGGACCAAAGCTCGAGGTCGGATTGAACGGCTCGTTCTTCAAGTTTGATTCAACCGATACCAGCCGGCCGGGGAATCTGGTCAACCTGAACGGCATCCTGAGCGCGAGCGTGGATGCGGGGAAGTAAGCGGATTCAACCGCAAAGATACACGGGCGAGACGCCCGTGATACGTCGACAAGCCTACTTCAGTTGAGTTTTTGGCTTTGTTCTGGAATCCGCCGCTTGGGGTTTCCAATACGCTGGCAGATCTTTTTTCGTATCCCATAGAATGGCGAGAATTGCGGCGCGATCTTCATCGATCAGGTGAGCATAGGCGCCGGTGGTGTCGTCGCCGTTGAGAATTTCCCACAGCCGCCGATAGATGTATTTTTTCGCCTCCGCCGGCAAGCCATCGAACTGCTCGGAGTAGATCAAGTAGCTGCACGGGTATTTGAACAACCGGCGGTTCAGATCAAACTGGCGGAGCGAGCGGCCCTTGCCATCCATCGGCCCTCGGGCGGCAAATTCGCGGGCGAACTCGGATGTGCCTTTCACCAGGTCCGTCAACCGCGCTTCATGGCTGAACAGCAGCCCCTTCACCACCGGCTCGCAGGTGCTTTGGATGCGGTGCAAGGTGCTTTCGGAGAACTGGTCAATCGGCTCGCCCAGCGCCTTGTTCAATTCCCGCGAATCGCGCACGGCCAATCGCACATCATGGGCCGCCTGCGAAAGCAGGTTGTGCATGTTCTGCTGGTGCTCGAGCACCATGAGCGCGACGATGTCGCTCGTGCCGCGCAGGTAGGGGGCGGTGTCCACCTTTTTCGCCAGACTGGTGACATTGGAGCCGCGCGAAAAATCGGTTTGGTCGGCGTGGTCTTCGTCCTCGCAGACGGTGTTGCCCATGTGGTGTTGGCGGCCGCTGGCGCCGGTGACGTACCAGCCGCCCCAACGCTGGGAAAGCGGGCTGCGATCCGTGGAGACGAACGTGCCGGCGGGGAGGATCGGCTCGCCGTCCATGTCCGGGTAGACGCTGCGCATCAATAAGCCGGGGATGTCCCTGGTCACGGAGGACTGATGGCATTGCAGGCAGTCATCGGTTTGCAATTTGAAGCGCGGCTTTGCCGACTTTTCCTGTGTGAGCGTGTAAAAAACAGTTCCCTGTTTGGAATCGATGGTGGCGATTTCCAACACTGGGCCGCCGTGCACGAAACCAACGTACACATCGTCATTGAAATAGAGCGCGCGCGGCGTGCGCGGGCCCAGGAGCGACCGCTGAAAGCTCGTCTTGGAAAAGACCAGCATTTGCGACGATGCGGGCATTTCAAGATGCTCGAGGACCGATTCGAGATAGCCGTGTTTTGCATCGTAGTCGAGTTTCACCGCGCCAGAGTCGATCCGTTTTTGAAGCCGGGCGACTGGATCGTCAAGGGGCGGAGCGTGATCAGCGGTCAGCGAATCATCCGCGGCGGCGTTTGATGCCGCCGCCAGCGCCAGCGCCGCCGCGCAGACCAAAATCGCCGCGCATCGAAGGGCGGAACTCAAGGCGAGCCGAGCATTAAAGGCATGTGGAGGAGATCGCATTAAAAACACATAACACTTCAGCCGTGCGCGGAACTCGAGCAAGAAGAACGCCAGTGTATCACGGGCGTCTCGCCCGTGCCGACGGCGTTGTAGTTGAGGAATCACGGTTCAGCCAATCGCAACACACTCTACACGGGCGGGACGCCCGTGATACGATGAGGTTCCTCTCCAACATATACTGCCTGATCCACTACAAGTTCTACATCGACCAGCTGCAATTTCTGCCAAACCAATTGTGCATTCGCTGGTCTGATAACTGCATCGTTGAGGTGGCTGCGCCATGACTCAGCGGGACCCGAAATTTTTCCCGATGCGTTCGCGCGCCGCTACTATCATAATGCGAAGCCTGCCGCGGACCCTCGCGTCGTGCAGCGCGCGACGTGGGATGAAGCGGCACTCGTAGGGTTCGCTTCAGCGAACGCGGGCGGCGCGGATCGACGTTTTCCGCGTTCGCTAAAGCGAACCCTACGATTGGATTCGTGCCGATGGCGCCAGCCGGCGGGATTTTGGATCGGTTGTACTTATGCCTTCAGCCACTCTCGACGCCACCAACAAGGCCTTGGCCTTGCCGATGACGTTTTCGCCCGTTCAACCCGCGGCCGTTTCGCGCGGCAATGGGGGGCGGCAGCGGCAGGTGCAGATCCCCACGGACCGCGTCCGGCGGGATGGGAAGTTCTTCCGCCTGGGCGCCGAGAAGTTTTACGTCAAAGGTGTCACCTACGGTCCCTTCGCGCCCAACATCGAAGGGCTGTTCCTTCCCGAACGCGAGCACGTGCGCTGGGATTTTGAGCAGGTGCGGCGGTTGGGCGCCAACTGCCTGCGGATTTATCATCTGCCGCCCGAATGGTTCATGGATCTTGCGGCCCAGATGGGGCTGAAAATCTTTTTGGATGTCTCCTGGCCCAAAAACCTCACGTTCATCGGCGACCCGGAAGTGGCCGGGCAGGCCCGGGCCGCCGTGCGCGAGGCGGCACGCGAATGCGGACGGCACCCGGCCGTTTTCGCCATCAGCGTCGTCAACGAAATTCCGCCCGACATCGTGCGGTTCTGCGGCGAAAGAAAGATCGAGGAGTTTATTGATGAACTCGTGACCCTCGGCAAGGCCGAGGCGCCCGATTGCCTGTTTACCTTCGCCAACTTCCCGACCACCGAATACCTGCGCCCGCGCAAGCTCGATTTCGTCTGCTTCAACGTCTATCTCCACGAAGAGAAGGCGTTCCGCAATTACCTGGCCCGGCTTCAGATGATCGCCGGCGAATTGCCGTTGATGCTCGGCGAATATGGCATCGACACCTTCCGCGAATATTCCGACGAAAACCAGGCGAAGATCCTTGAAACTCAGGTGCGCGCGGTTTACGACGAGGGCGCGGTCGGAATCTTCGTCTTCAGCTTCACCGATGACTGGTTCGTGCATGGCTGGCAGATCGAGGACTGGGCCTTTGGCCTCACCCGCCGGCAGCGCGATGACGCCGGGTATCGCGTTGCGAAGCCGGCCTTCGCGGCCGTGAGGGACGTCTTCGAGAAGGCGCCGCAGGGGGCCATCGGCGTGAAGCTGCCGAAAATGAGCGTCGTCATTTGCTCGTACAACGGCGCCAGCACCGTCGAATCGTGCCTGGCCTCCATGCGCAAGCTGCGCTACCCGGATTTCGAGGTCATATTCGTAGACGACGGCAGTACCGACGGCACGCAGGAAATCCTCGCCGGGTTCCCGGAAGTAATAAACATCCGCCAGAGGAACATGGGTCTGAGCCACGCCCGCAACGTTGGGATGAATGCGGCCACGGGCGATGTCGTCGTCTATACCGACAGCGATTGCGAAGCCGACGAAGATTGGCTCTATTTCCTTGCCCTGGCGCTGGTGCGCAGCGGACACGCCGGCATGGGCGGCCCGAATCTCATCCCTGACGAGGGGAGCTGGGTCGCTGATTGCGTGGGCCTCTCGCCCGGCGGCCCGACGCATGTGATGGTGGACGATCGCACCGCCGAGCATGTGCCCGGCTGCAACATGGCGTTCTACACCGCCGTCCTCAAACAGATCAACGGTTTTGATCCGCAATACCGCAAGGCCGGCGACGATGTGGACGTCATCTGGCGCTTGCAAAACCTCGGCTATTCCATCGGCTTCGCGCCCGCGGCCCAAGTGTGGCACTATCGCCGCAACACGATCAAAGCCTACCTCAAGCAGCAGCGCGGGTATGGCGAAGCAGAGGCGCTGCTCAAGTACAAGCACCCCGAACATTTCAATTCCCTGGGCGCCAGCCATTGGCGCGGAAAAATTTACGGCGCCGAAGACCTGGGAATCCGCATCGGCGGCAACGTCATCTACCACGGCCTGTTCGGCACCGGATTGTTTCAAACCATCTACCGCCGGCCCGCCTCGCTGCTGGTGATGCTAATGACCAGCATCGAGTGGCATCTGCTGGCGGGATTCGTGACGGTGCTGGGGCTGGCGTTTACGCCTATGCTCTGGGTGGCGCTGCTGATGTTTTTGACGCCGATCTTCTGGGCGGCGGTGGCCGGCGCGCACGCGCCCCGGCCGCGCCATAGTCATTGGCTTTCGCGCCCGCTGATCGCCTGGCTGCATTACCGCCAGCCGATCGTGCGCGGGTGGGCGCGCTATTCGGTGCGATTGAAGAACAAAGTGATGATCATGCGCAAGGAGGCGCGCGGCTACCAGCGCGAGCATCGCCTGCCTTTCGATGCCCACGACCCCAACACCCTCCGCTACTGGAGCGAGGAGCATGGCCGTTTCGCGCTGCTGGATAAAATCACCGAGGAAGTGCGCACGGCGGGATGGCGCTATCGGCTCGACAGCGGGTGGAATGGGTGGGACATCGAAATTTACGCCTCCCGTTACGTGAATCTTCAGATCACCACCGCCACCGAGCATCACAGCGGCACTGGCCGCCTGACGCGCGTGCGCGTCAAGCCGATGATGAGCAATTTCTGCCGGATGCTAACGCTCGGATCGGTCGTATTGGGAGGCGTGTTGTTGCTCGATCTATATCCGCTGAGCCGGATCGCGGTGCTGTTGCCACTCACGGTCTGGGCCATGTACGTCATCAACCGATGGCGCGTGTCCAATCCGGTCCTGGGCATGATCGACGAAGTAGCCGAGAAGACGGGCTTTTATCCGGTGTTCCCAAGCAAGCCGGCGCGGAAAAAGAAGGTCGTTAAGCCAAGATTACGGCCCGCGCACAAACCCCGGCAAAGCGAACATGCCGGGTTGGATGGAATTGAGATGGACGAGGGCGAGCCGTCGGTGGCGTAGTTTGGATTCTCCTTCTCCGTTTTGTGCGAGCCTCAATCGTGACACGGGCGTCCCGCCTGTGCGTATTGCATGGAACTCCCGAAAAATCCTGTTTCGCGAACTATATGCGCTAACCGCACGGGCGAGACGCCCGTGTCACGTTAGAGATCGGGAACCCGGGCACAATCCGCATGACCGTCACTCAAGCCTACGCCCGCGCCGCCCGCTACTTTCGGCCGGACCTCGGCAAGATCATCTTTTCAACGCTGTTGATCGGGTTAACCACGCTTGCCGGCCTGGCCCAGCCCTTCCCGCTGGCGATCCTGATTGACTCGGTGCTCGACCACAAGCCGGTGGTCCCCTGGCCGCACCGGGTTTTCCTTCACTTCGCGCCGCATTCAATTCTCGCGCAGATTATCGTCCTTGCGATCATCACGCTGCTCCTGCGGCTCTTCCAGGAACTCATCGGCTTATGGCAGGGGTACTACAAAATCGTCATCGGCTACAACGGCTTGCTGCGCGTGCGCTGCGATTTGTACCGCAAGCTTCAGGAACTGAGCCTCGCCTACCATCGCGCCCGCAAGCAGGGGGATGCGATCTACCGCATCAGCTATGACACCAACGCCATCCTCAACGCCTTCAATGTTCTGCAAGGCACGTTCGTCAACGGCATCATCCTGATCTGCATGTCGGGCATCATGCTGGCGATGAACTGGAAGCTGGGGCTGATCGCCATGTCGGTGATGCCGGTGCTTTACGCAACCATTAGATATTACGGAAAGGTGCTGACATCCACCGCATTAAGGGCGGCCCAACTGGACTCGGATCTCACATCCACGGTCCAGCGGTCGGTCTCCTCCATCAGTCTGGTGCAGGCGTACGGGCGCGAGAAGGATGAATACGCCCGTTTCCACGATTCGGTGCAATCCAGCAACAAGGCGTGGGTGCGGATGCACCTGCATTCCATGATCTACTGGCTGGTGATTGGCACTGCATTTGGCATCGGGCTCGCTTTGATCTTTTCCGTCGGCGGCTACCTGGCCTGGAAACATCCGCGCGAATTCACCATTGGCGAACTGTGGATCTTCCTCCAGTACACGCTGGTTAACTTGTACGACCCGCTGCACAAACTGTCCGGCAGCGGCGCGCAGATGCGGCAAAATCTGGCGGGCATGGAGCGGGTCTACGAAGTGCTCGACATGCCCACCGAAATCCGCGACGCCCCCGATGCGATGGCGCTTCCCGTCGAGCCGCGCGCCTTGAAGCTCGATCATGTGAGCTTCGCGTACGGAGACGGTCCGCCGGTGCTCGAGGATCTAAACGTGGTGATCCGGCCCGGCGAGATGGTGGCATTTGTCGGGCCCAGCGGCGTCGGCAAGTCCAGCCTCCTGAGCCTCCTGCCGCGCTTCTACGATCCCACCCGCGGCGCGATCGTCCTGGGCGACTACGACATTCGCAAACTCAAGCTGCGCGACCTGCGGCGGCACATCGCCCTGGTATTGCAGGACGCGCTGATTCTCCCCACCAGCGTAACCGAGAACATCGCCTATGGCCGGCCCGATGCGACAGCCGAGCAAATCAAAGCCGCCGCCCGGCTGGCCGGCGCAGACGGTTTCATCGACTCGCTCCCCCAAAAGTACGAAACGGTTCTGAACGAATCCGGCAACAACCTGTCCGGCGGCCAACGCCAGCGCCTTAGCATCGCCCGCGCCCTGGCCACCCTCGCCCCCATCCTCATCCTCGATGAACCCACCAGCGCGCTCGATCCTCAAAACGAGCAGATGATCACCGAAACCCTGGCCGGCTTGAAGCGGCATCGCACGCTGATCCTCGTCAGCCACCGCCTCAGCACCGTGTCCGATTGCGATCGTATTTATGTGATGGAGGCGGGCCGGATCATCGAGCAGGGAACGCACGAGGAGCTGATCTCTAAGGGCGGCGCCTATTACCGAATGGCCCGCCATCAACTAAAAATCGGCGAGCCGGCCGAGACGTAATTTTTGCAAATTATGAATCAGGATAGATGACGGTAACACTTCCCTCGCGTGCGGAACTCAAGGGGAGAAAGGCGTCACCGTATCACGGGCGTCTCGCCCGTGCCGAGGGCGCAGTAGTTGAAGAATCACGGTTCAGCCAATCACAACGCACTCTGCACGGGCGGGACGCCCGTGATACGACGAGCACTTTACAGGACGCCGCTTTTCAAACCACATGAAGGTCCGCGTCCGCTGAAGCGGACCCTACGATCGGAACCGTATGGTTGGAACCCTGCCGATGGCCCTCTATAGTCGAGTCTCTTTCGCCTACCGTGAAAGCCTACGCATGAATCCATCCCAAATACGCGCATCACGGATTACTCTTATCGCAACGGCGATTATCGCCGCCGCCCTGGTATTGCCTCGCCACGCCCACTGCGCCGATCGGGAACATCCGATGGACGCGAAGTCCGCGGACGGCCACTTTCTTTACAATCGCCTGGCGCTCGAAAAATCGCCGTACTTGCTTCAACACGCGCACAATCCAGTGAACTGGTATCCGTGGGGCGATGAGGCGTTCGCAAAGGCGCGGAAAGAGAACAAGCCGGTCTTTCTCTCCATTGGGTATTCCACCTGCCATTGGTGCCATGTCATGGAAGCCGAGTCATTCTCCGACCCGGCGGTGGCGAAGCTGATTAACGACAACTTTGTTCCGATTAAGGTGGATCGCGAGGAACGCCCGGATGTGGACCGCGTTTACATGACGTTCGTGCAGGCGACCACCGGCGGCGGCGGGTGGCCCATGACCGTTTTCCTCACACCCGACCGCAAGCCGTTCTTCGGCGGAACTTATTTCCCGGCGGAAGATAAAGATGGAATGACGGGGCTTAAAACCCTATTGCCAAATGTCGCCAAGGCGTGGGCGAAGGATCACGAAAAGATTGTGGCCTCCGCCGACCAGATTACCCGCGCCCTCAAGCGCGCGACTGCCGCGCCCGCGACCCAGCCCGGCGAGGTCAATCCCGCCGCCCCGCGATCGGCCTTCCGCCAGTACAAGCTCGAGTTCGATCCCGCCCATGGCGGCTTTGGCCAGGCCCCCAAATTTCCCGAGCCCGCGGCACTCGATTTTCTCTTTCGCTATTATGCCCGCACCGGCAGCGCCCCGGCCCGCGACATGGCATTGCAAACCCTGCGCGCCATGGCCGCGGGCGGCATTCACGATCAACTCGGCGGCGGGTTTCATCGGTATTCCACCGATGCCCGATGGTTCCTGCCGCACTTCGAGAAGATGCTGTATGACCAGGCACAGTTGGCCGACGCGTATCTCGATGCCTGGCAAATTACCCACGACCCGGCCTTCGCCGGCACGGCACGCGATATTCTCGACTATGTGCTGCGCGACATGACCGGCCCGGCGGGCCAATTCTACTGTGCCCAGGACGCTGACAGCCCCATTGCCGCCGACCAACCCGACAAACGCGCTGAGGGGCGGTTCTATGTCTGGACAGCCAAGCGGATCGAGCAGGTGTTGGGCAAGGACGCATCGCCAGTGTTCGAGTATTGTTTTGGTGTCAAGCCCGAGGGCAATGTCGTCGTGGATCCGCGCGGGGAGTTTACCGGTCGCAACGTCCTGTTCGCCGCGCATACGGTTGAAGAAGCCGCCATGCAGTTCGGCAAGACGCCGCCGGCAACAGCCGTGATTCTAAGGGAATGCCGCGAGAAGTTGTTCGATGCCCGGCGGGCCCGCCCGCATCCGCGCCTTGATGACAAGACGCTGGTCGCCTGGAATGGGCTGATGATTTCCGCGTTCGCGCGGGCCGGAGTTGCCCTCGACGAGCCGCGCTACTCCCAGGCGGCTGCGAAGGCGGCCGGCTTCATTTGGTCCAACCTGTACGATGCCAAGACCCATCGCCTCACCCGACGTTGGCGCGATGGGCAGGCACAGGTGGGCGGCTTTCTCAGTGACTATGCCTTCCTCATCCAGGGACTGCTCGACCTCTATGAGAGCAATTTGGATATCCGTTGGCTCAAATGGGCGATCGACCTTCAGACCCAACAACACGCACTGTTCTGGGACGAAGCGTCCAACGGCTACTTCGATTCCGCGGGCGGCGACGCCAGCATCCTCCCGCTCCCGCGGACCAAGGAAAACAGCGACAACGCCGAGCCCGCCGGCAATTCCGTTGCCGCCCTCAACTTGCTGCGCCTGTCCCAGATGACCGATGACAAGGCGCTACATGAAGAGGCGGCCAAGACGATGCGCGCGTTTGCCGGTCGCATCGGGCAATCACCCACGGCATTGCCGCTCATGCTTGCGGCTTACGAGTTTTCAAAGGCAAATCCCAGGCAAATCGTGCTGGCGGGAAAGCCGGATGCGCCCGACACGCGCGCCATGCTCCATGCCATTGGCGGCCAATTCCTGCCGGACAAAATTATCCTGGGCGCCGACGGCGCGGCCGGGCAACAATTCCTGTCGGCAAAGATGGACTTCCTACGCGGCGTCAACCCAATCGACGGCAAGGCCACCGCCTACGTCTGCCAGGGATACGTCTGCCAACAGCCTACCCACGATATCGAAACGATGCTCCGCCTTCTTGGCGTCGGCGCGGCAATTAATGCGGACCAGCCTGCGACGGAGCCCACGCATCGGTAAACCAGTGCCATAACAGATGGTTATTTCCTATACGCAATGCACGGAGGCGTGACACGCTCGGCGGAATCGGTTGCAGCGCCCCCGGGAAGCGACGAGGACGTCGCTTCTACGTATGGCGCGCGAGCCGCGTTGGGGAGCGGTCAAGCTGCTTTCGGGCGAACCGTAGAAGCGGCGTCCCCGCCGCTTCTCTTCTTCTTCGACAGACCCTACGCAGGAAATCGCCGAACCGATCCCGAACCTACACCATGCGGTCTACCGACCTTGTGTTTTCTGACGTGATCGGCACAATTCGCCTCATAGCCAAGGCCAATTTAACAGGAGGACTTCAGATGCGCGTTTCTTTCTTACATGTTTCGAAGGCCGTCATGGGCGGCGCGATGTTGTTTGCACTTTCGGGCGCCGCCGAGCAGCCGGCTGATCCCAGGCCCGATCAGGACGGCTTCATCAGCCTCTTCGACGGCAAAGACCTCGACGGCTGGAAGGTGGGCGACAAGGCCAGCGCCTGGTCGGTGAAGGACGGCCAGATTGTGGTGAACAATGGCCCATCCCATCTGTTTTACGACGGCCCCGTCCACAATCATGACTGGAAGAATTTTGATCTGAAGGCCGAGGTGATGACGCACCCCCACGCCAACTCCGGCATCTATTTCCATACAAAGTATCAGGAAAAGAGCTGGCCCGACCAGGGATTCGAATGCCAGGTCAACTGCACCCATACCGATTGGAAAAAGACCGGCAGCCTGTACGACATCAAAAATCTGCGCGACCCCCATCACGAAGACAACAAGTGGTTCCTCTACGAGATTATCGTGAAGGGCGATCACGTCACCCTCAAGATCGACGGCAACACCGTGAATGAATGGACCCAACCGGCAGGCTTCAAACCCCCCGCCAGCCACCCCGGCCGTTTCCTCCAGCACGGCACCTTCGCCCTCCAGGGCCACGACCCCAAGAGCGAAACGCATTTCAAGAGCATCAAGGTGAAGGCGCTGGATTAGTACCCCCGACAGGATTCGAACCTGTGACCTGCGGTTTATTGAGGGCGCCCACGGGAGGGGCGCCCAAGGAAACCGCCGCTCTATCCAACTGAGCTACGGAGGCCTGTTTCCAGCATAATATCGGGGTTTGGCACTTTTGCAAGGCCGGACGTTGCCAGTGAATGACAATCAGCGTCAAGTCCATTGTTCTCCAGATACTTACCGCTCGATTGGCCGCCTCGGTGGGATGAATTATGGTTGCCGGACGTTGCCGATGCGGGTGCAAGGTTTGTCCTGTATTTGTCCTGTGGATGCAGAATCTTGCTAATGGGGGTATCGTCGGTTCCCGTCCGGTGCTGCTCCTGGTGGACTGCAAGGGCGGGGGCGGGCAATCGCTTCACCGCCTCATACATTTCCGCCAGGTGGGCCAGCGTGTAGCCGTCGGTTTGATCGCCGGCTCCGTGCCGCATGAGCGCCCGCCTTGTGGCATGACTGCATCCCGTGGCGTCAAGGCGCTTGGCGAACGTGTGCCTTAATGCGTGGAAGTCCGCACGGCGTCCGCTGGCGTCGGCCTGGGGGATGCCCATGCGCTCCAAGTCCTTCCTCATCGTCTCACCTTCCGGCAGAGACGCGAATAGCTTGGCCTGGGGCATGCCCGGCGTCATTACGGACAACTCGGACGCGAGAAACGGGTGAAGGGGCAACACAACCGCCTCGCCGGTCTTGGTCTGCTCACAACGCAACTGGATGTAGGGAATGACCGACTCCAAGTGAAGATCGCCCCAAACCACCTGTGCCAGTTCCTTGCGGCGCAGGCCGATGTAGGCGGGAACCGCATACTTGAGTCTACGATCCGCCGCGCAGCCGTTTAGTAGCTTGGCTAATTCATGCTCCGCCAGTGGCCGGCGGGCACGGCGCTTCACCGCCTTGCGGATATTGCCGCGCTTCAGCTTGGCCAGCGGGTTGACGGGCAGCTTGTCGGGGATGCACCAATTCAGGAACGCCTTGGCGCGCGTCAGGTACTGATTGCAGTAGGCGACGGTCTTTCCGCTCGCTTCCAGCGCCGACAACACGCGGGCCGCAGATTGTTCGTTCACGTCCGCCAGCGTCTTCCACTTGGCCAGCTTCACGAACCGATCGAGCATTCCAATGGCAATCCGGCAATGGGCATCCGTGGCCGTGCGTTTCAAGCCTTCGTGGTAGGCGTCCATATGCCGGCGGATCGGCAGCTTGGCCGCGTCCATAGTCGTTGTAATCACACCGGCCTGCCGCTGCTCGCATTGGCGTACCAGTTCATTCCAACGCGCTTGGCTTGCCCGCTTGTCGGTGAACAGCTTGTGCCACTTCCATTTGCCGTTGACGGGCATTCTCCCATACCAGCACGGATACTCCCGGCGGATGGTCTGCCCCTGGGCGTCTTTGATGGTGTAGGTTCGGCGTTGAACGCTCTGACGTGCGGATTCGATTGCCATGATTCACCTGGTAAAGTTCGGGCCGGCCCGCGGGAGAATCGCCAGGTGAAACGATTCGCCCCGCGTGGCCGGCGGCGCGGGGATCAATCCGCGCCTTGTCCGATTGTTCAGTGATTGTACGGATTGTCCATTGTCTCAACAAACTGCCGGTTGCCGTGCGCCAAAAGAGACGGACGCGCCTTTCGACGCGCCGCCCCTGGGGATGGACTACGCCACAAGCTCGGCGACTTGCCGGCTGATTGCCCCCGCCGTGGTGGACGTGGCCGGCACGGTATGAGATGCCAGCACGGTTCGCACGGCCTGCCGCAGATCATCATGGAAGCATGATGCGAGCATTCCCGACTCACGGTGGGCGAACACGGAAAACTGAATCACGCTGTCGCCCTGGGCCGTCTCTGTCACTTCGGTTTGCACGGTGAACCGCGTACCGGCGGGAAGATTCTCACGCAATTCGGCCAAGGCTTGCCGGATGGTCATGGCTTGCACTTCGCTTTCGGATTCCTGCCAGTGCTGGAAGTGCGCCGCCTCTTCCTCGGCAGTGGGCATGTACTGGGCATCGGACTCCCACGGGTAGTATCCGGCTGCCAGTTCATCGGGAAAGCCGCTGCCGCCGCGTTGCTCAAGCTGTTGGGCAAGATCGGGAACCGCAAGGGCGGTGGGGGCATGGTTGTACGCCGCAAGATCGGAAAGTACGCTCTGCATCGCAGACTCCTTGTGAGAGGGGTTTGCCACGGGCCGGGGTGTTTTCAGCACCGCCGGCCCAACTTGTTTCATCAGTGACGTTCACCGATGATGGATGTATTATAGCCTACGCATCAATAATTGCAAGCGCAAACTTGAAATAATTTTTGCTTATGCTACAATCGTCGCATGAACGCGATGAAAACAATGCGGCAGGCGGCAATCGAGGCGGATGTGAACCGCAATACCGTTGCCCGCTGGCTCAAGGCCGGGAAGCTCAAGGGCAAGAAAACAAAGGTAGGCCATTTGTCGGCCACGTTGGTATCCGTCGCGCAGGTGCGGGCGCTCAAGGCGGCCCAGCCGCGGGGCCGGCCACGGAAAAGGTGAGCCTGTTTCCAGATATTGTAGATCGGCGGCGTCCACCGCGCGTTGCCTTCATCGTCGGTGCCGTCGTTGTGTTGCGAGGCCGCGAGCTGCGCGGGGGTGAGGCGGAAGGTTGCGGAGTCTTCAGAATCGTCAACTTTACCGGAATCGGCAACTTTGCCGTTTCCGGTAAATGTCTTCACTATGTCTGCGGTTGCTTGCTGACTGCATCCCACTTCCTTGGCGATTTCCTCTTGCGTCCAGCACGCCAGCCATAAATCGAAGATGCGCTTGTCACGGCTCAATTCTCGATTCCGTGCGACTCGTGGAACCTCGCGGCCAGGCTGGTCATCTCGTTTTCGTAGTATTCGCCGACTTCCAGCAAATGCCGCTTGAGGGTGGCAATGTCGCGCCCGCGATTCTGCAATTCGGTCAACGCCTCTCCCAAAAGCTCATGGTCAGGAATCACCATGCGGTCGTTCCTGCCGCAGGCTTGCAAGAGGACTTGACGATGCTCATCTTTCATGGCGACTCCCTTGAACAAACCCGACGGCCAGCCTTCGCCAGCCGACGGGGGTGCGATTCATTTTTTGGGCAGCCCGTGAAACTGCCTCAGTTTGTTGAGCGACGCATGATCCTCGGGCTCCGGCGGCGGGGCGTTTTGCTCACGCCACAGCCGGCTTACTTCCGCCTCGGTGACCGTCGGCGCATACTCCTGCTCCCGCCGACGCTGCCAGTCGCCGGCGTCATTTTGCCGGGCGTTGTGGCCTGTATCAGCCGCGAGGGCTTCAAATTGCGCTTTGGCCTCTGCCTCGACTTCTTTATATGTTGCCATTTCAAATCCTTGCCGGAAAACCGGCGGTTAGTGGGTGCTTTTGCTGGTCGCTCGTTTTCGAAGCGCCTCCTCCAATTCACTCATGGCGCTTTCGTAATCTTCTTTTGCCGAATAAAGCGCATAGCCATGCGCCTTGAGGCGCTTTTGCCGCTCGCCGGATTCCTGCGAGCTCAACTCGGTCTCGCCGGCCACATGCAAATCGGGACGCGCGTTTTGCAAGTCGTGATACTTCTCGCTCGCGGCTCGAACGCGCTCGGTCTTCGCCGCGACAGCCGCCGCTGACGGGACGCCTCGCGCCTCGTGCTCGCGCTTCAATTGCTCGATTAGCGGATGCTCTTTTTCGCCGTACATTTTTTTGCTCGATGCGGCTTGGCCGCCGTAAATGGACTCGGAAAAACCCGGCAAGGCGGCGCT
>DASRLH010000517.1:0-19171 GCA_035648595.1 Tepidisphaeraceae bacterium | reverse complement strand
CGGCCACGCTTGCGTGCGATCGTTGCAGCCATAGGGCTACCTCCATAAGAAAGACCGGGAACAGCATCCGATTCTCTCAGGAGGCAGTCTGGAAGGTTCAAAATTCTGTTTTTTTTATTCGAAACCTATATACCAGGGGTATACCAAGACATTGCAGTAGAAGCCGATGACGCCGTGGGCTTGCACGGGATCTCCGGCGCCCCGCGATCGGGTTTACCACAGCAGATCCGCGCCCATGAACACCGGCCCATCGGTGCAGGCCAGGCGGTACGCCCAATCGCGTCCCTTCAGAGGCACGGCGTCCACGGGCTTGCGCACGCGAATGCAGCAACTCTGGCAGGTGCCCATGCCGCACGCCATCGCGCGCTCCACCGCGATCTGGCAAGGCCGCCCGCGTGCCGCGGCGATCTCGGCCACGCGCTTCATCATCGGCTCGGGGCCGCAGGTGTAGAGGAGCGGGGGGGCGGATTGGGGGCCGTCGAGGAATTTTTCGAGGGCCTGGGTGACGAAGCCGCGAAAGCCGACGCTGCCGTCGTCGGTGGTGATGACCGATGGGATGCCGTATTGCGCGAACTGGGCGATGTTGGCGGTTGGCTCGACGCTGTCGGGGCCGCGCATCGGCGCATCGGACAGGATCGTCAACGGCAGCAGATCGCGGCTCACCGCGCCGCAAAACGCGATCGCGGGACGGCCGGCGAGGCGCTGGGCGAGATAGAGCATGGGCGGAATCCCCACGCCGCCGCCGATCAGAATCGCCGGTGTATTTTCCGGCGGCAACGTGAAGCGATTTCCCACCGGGCCCAGGATGTGAACGGCATCGCCGGGTGAGAGTCGGCTCAGCCAGTCGGTGCCGACGCCGACCACGCGATGGATGATGTCGAGCTCAACGCCATCCGGCCCATCGCGCCGGCCGGCCAAAGAGAAAGGCCGGCGGAGCGTCGCCAGCGGCGCCAGCAATTCATTGCCTTGCAGCGCGGGTGATTGCCCTTCAACCCAATCCCATTCGTGCTCGGGTTGGTAATTGATTCCCAAATCGCGGCAGGAGATTTGGATGAACTGGCCGGGATCGGTCGCCGGGAATTCATCGAGCCGCAGCACGAGCTTGTAGTGTTCGCGGCACAGCGGTGCATTGACGACAACTGAACTAACGAACTGATCGCGGCACGCGGGAATCATGGTGGGAACATGAGATGGAATTAAAGCAGTGCGCAAAAAAAGACTTCCGGAGGGGTGGCTCCTATCCACCTCCGGAAGTGCGCCACGGCATTGGAGCCGTAAGACGATAAATATCTGTCGCGAAGATTCAACCTTTTTGGGTTCGGCAACGCACACGACTATAACCCGACCGCCGAAGGGTGTCAATCATAGGTTTAAGATCATCACGCGAATTCTGATGCCAATATAAGTGCTTTGTAAATAATTAGTTATGAAAATAATCAATTGACTGAAGCAGGACGCCATTTTGGCCGGTTCGGCCGCCTTCACGGAGTCCGAAGCTCTCCATTTTTGCGTTAAGTCGTGAGCCTGTTTCGGGCTAGCGATTAAGTCAATGCCCAGGACGTGAAATTGCCGCCACTAAGCGTCGCCATCGCGATCATTTTAAGCAACGATGGCAACGTACTGATCTGCCAGCGCGGCCAAGGGGGATCGTTTGCCGGATTGTGGGAGTTTCCCGGCGGCAAGTTTGAGCCAGGGGAGACTCCCGCGGACTGCCTGCGGCGCGAACTTCGCGAGGAACTCGATATTGAAGTTGAAGTGATGGATGAATTGGAAGTAGTCGAGCACGACTACGCCGCCGTCCGCGTACGGCTGCATCCATTTGTTTGCCGATTGGCCAGCGGAGTTCCTCGTCCTCTTGCCTGTCAACAATTCAAATGGATCAAGATCGGTTGTCTGCGCGATTATCAATTTCCACAAGCCAATACAAACTTGATCGCGCAGGTTGTCGAGAAGTATTCGGCGGGGCAGAATAAAATGGGCGATGAGGGGCTCGAACCCCCGACCTCACGGGTGTGATCCGTGCGCTCTAACCAACTGAGCTAATCGCCCGCGTACGGCGGTCACCACGCGAATACTCTACCGCGAGCCCGATCGGAAATCAACGCGGCACATGAGATCACGGGCGAAGGGTGTGGCCAAAATTTGTGGCACGGGCGGCCCGCCCGTGGCTTGCGGTACTCAGCAAGGGAAAACCAGCGTGCGCAACCAATAAGGGGAAATCGGCGGTACACCGCCGGATCAGTGCGGAATACCGCACTCATGGGCAGGCTGCCCATGCCACAATAAATGGCAGCACCCCGGGCGAAGCTTTCGCGCGGCCCGTAATCTGCCCCACTATTTGTGATCAATCCTTTCCCGCGCCTCGCCCGCAATCGAAATCACGGTACGCCCAGGCACGGTGACGAATCCGCGGACACAGGCTACGATGGGATTCGGGTTCTCGTCCCCCGCGCTCTTGGAACATCCCGCGCGGACGTGCCCGAAAATCTTTTGGAGCTTTGCACAATGATCGGTAGCAACCTTCGCCGACCCGTTCGCCTCCTGCCCGTTTTTTTTCTGCTGCTCGCGGCCTGTGCATCGGCATTCGCCGCTGATACCGGCAGCAAAATCGAGTACACCCAGGAGACGCTGGACAACGGCTTGCGCGTGATCTACGCACCGCTTCATCAGGCGCCGGTGGTGGAGGTGCGGGTGTTTTACCACGTCGGCAGCCGCGATGAGCGGCCCGACCGGCAGGGTTTTGCCCACATGTTCGAGCACATGATGTTTCGCGGTTCGGCACACGTGAAGCCGCAGGAACACATGAAGATTCTGGGCGCGGTCGGCGCTTCGGTGAACGCCTTCACCAGCTACGACCAGACCGTCTATCACGAAACCCTGCCGGCCAGCGCGCTGGATACCGCGCTGTATCTGGAGGCCGACCGCATGGCCAGCTTCAAGGTTTCCGACGTCATCTTTGCCACGGAGCGCAAGGTTGTCGCCGAGGAATGGCGGATGCGGTATCAGAACCAGCCATACGGGCGCATCTTCGAGGATTTCCAGCGGGCGGCGTTCACCACGCACAGCTACCGCTGGACGCCCATCGGCAACATGGATCAGCTTCGCGCCGCCCGCTCGGCGGAGCTACAGGATTTCTTCAACACGTATTATCTGCCCAACAATGCCGTGCTGGTGATTTCCGGCGATATCGAGCCCGATGCCGCCAAGGCGATGGTGCATAAGTATTTCGCATGGATCCCGCGCGGCCCCAAGGTGCCGCGCGATATTCCCATCGAGCCAAAACAAACCGCGCCCCGGCATGTGGTGGTCGCCTATCGCGCGCCGCTGCCGCGCGTGCAGATCGGGTATCACGTCCCGGCGTATCGCAACGAAGACCACGAAGCGCTCAATCTGCTGGCCGACATTCTTGGCGAAGGCAGTTCCAGCCGGCTGGATCGGCTGCTGGTCAACAGCAACCAACCGCTGGCGGTGGGGGCGTTCGCCTATGACATGCGGCTGGAGGATGCCGCGTTGTTCATGGTGGGGGCGGTGGTGATGCAGGGCAAGGACCCCGCCGCCGTCGAGCAGCAACTCAAGGACAGCGTGGCGGATGTGGTCGCTCATGGCGTGACCCAGCCGGAGCTCGACAAGGTGAAAACGCTCGAACGCGTCGCGCTCGTGCAGGCCCGCGCCACCGCCACCGATCTGGCCAGCCAACTCGGCGAGGAGACGCTGATGACCGGCGACCCGGATCGCGTGAATACCGATCCGGCCCGCATGGAAGCTGTCACGCTGGCCGATGTGCAGCGTGTCGCCGGCAAGTATCTCCAACCGGATAATTCCACCACGCTGCGCGTCAAGCCCGATCCGCTGGGCACGCTGGCCCGTGCCGCGGCCACGCAAGCGGCGATGAATGTTCCCGTCGTTCCCTCTAATCGCCCCGTCACGCCGCGCGCCGTCGAATTTCCAAAGGATTGGCCGGCCCAAGCGCCGGTTCCCCAGGTGACGGCCAAAGTCCATTTCCAAAAGGGCGATGCAACGACCGTGGCCGGCGTGCGCGTAATCATCATGCACGACGACCGCCTTCCGGTCGTCAACTGGAGCCTCACCACCCGGCATGGCGGGTTTGAAGATCCCAAGGGCAAGGAAGGGCTGTCGATGCTGAGCGACACGATGCTCCGCCGAGGCTCGGCGGGACTTTCGTACGAGGAGCTTTCCCAGGACCTGGAATCGCGCGGGATCACGCTGCAAGTCGGCGACGGCGGCGACCATACCCGGCTATCCGGTTCCTGCGTCATTCAGGAACTGGGCCACGCCATGCAGCGCACGCAGGAAATATTCCGCCAGCCCAGGTTCGATGCCGTCGAGTTCAAGAAACTCAAGGAGCAGACGCTCAACGACCTGCTGCTCTCCCAGGAAAATCCGACCGCCGTTGCCAACCAGGATATGGCGGCGGCATTGTACGGCGACACGGCGCTGGGCCGTCATGCGACGCCGGCCAGCGTTGCGTCGATTACCCTTGACGATGTGAAGCAGGCGTACGCCCGCAACTTCACGCGCGACGGCGCGATTCTCGTGTTCAGCGGCGACGTGACCGCGGAGAAAGCGGGCGAGTTGGCCAAACAACTCCTCAACGACTGGAATGACCACGCCAAGCCGGCCCCCGATTTTCACCTGGCCGGCAATACGCCGGCCAAGCGCCACATTATCTTGGTGGATCGTCCCAGCGGCCGCCAATCTTCGGTGCGCATAGCGATCCCGGCGTATGACATTCGCGGCGCCGACAAATTCGCCGGCTCGATTGCCGGGCAGATTCTCAGTGGCGGCGGGATCGACTCGCGGCTCATGCGCTACGTGCGGGCGGAAAAGGGATTGGCGTATGGCGTGAGCGGCGTGTTTCGGCCCGCCCGTCACAGCGGGGCGTTCATGGCCAGCACCGAAACCGCCGTCGAATCCACCGCCGACGCCATTGAGGCTATCTTCAAGGTGCTCGACGAAATGCGGCAAAGCGAAGTTCCCCCCGACGAACTGGCCCAGGCCAAAACCCGCGTGGCCGGCGGCCTGCTGATGGAAATGCAGACCATTCAACAGCAAGCCGACTACCGCGTGGATGGCATCCTCAATGATTACCCCATCGACTACTACGATAACTACCCGTCCAAAGTCGGCGCGATCAGTGCCGGCGAGGTGAAAGCGGTGATGGACAAGTACGTGGATGACACCCGCATGACCATCGTCGTCGTGGCGCCCGCCGATCAGGTGAAGAGCCAGCTCGAACGATTGGGCCCCGTGGAAGTCATTCCCATGCCCGCCAAACGCGCGGGCGGCGCAGGCGGAGCAGGGAGCGAATTGCTCAAGCCGACGAAATAGAGGCCGTCGGGAGTATCGAATTCGGAAATTGCGGATTAACCACGACGGCACAGGACACTCAGAGCCGGTGAGCCTGCAACGAAAAAAAGAGGGGAGCCACGAATGGGCACGAATGCGCACGAATGAAGACTAATTATTCGTGCCAATTCGTGTCCATTCGTGGCAGTCCCCCTCCGTTGATTACAAATAATTTTGCAGCCTCTGTATCGTCCTGTTTTTTTCTGAAGTTTCTTCGTGACTTCGTGCCTTCGTGGTTAATTATTCCGGCGAATCGCGCAAATTATGCGCACATGAACGAATAGTCGGGAGCGGTCAAAGAACAGGAGCCGCTATGCCGCGAAGAGGCTCGGCAACCTCGGCGGCGGCGCCACCGCCGGCCGGCAGCGCAGGCTCACCCATTCCCATAGCCGGCGGCAAGCGTTTCCCTGCACTGCGGCGTTGGCATCGAACCAGGCGATGGCGTCGCCGAGGCGAACCGCCTCGCGAAATCGCGGGCTGTCCGCGAGTTGATACAGGATAAATGCCGATCCCACCGGATCTGCGGGCATGCGGCGAAGGGGCCCGGCGGGCCATGCCCCTTCCTCCTTCTGAAGGTTTGCGAGATAAGTGAACCCGCGGGTGATGGACTCGCCGTCGCCGTTGCCCAGCAGCAACGCGCGCAGGCATAGGGCGGTGCAAACCGGATCGGCCCATCCGCCGTCGCGATCCTGCGCCGACAGCACGGCGCGCACCAATTTGCCATAGAGCGGCAGGTGCGATTGGCAGAGCTCATCGAGCCGGATCAGCGCCAGCGCCGCGGCGAAGGAGGGCCGATCCGCCACTTCAAGCTCGAAAGATGCCTCCGTGCGGGCGGCAATTAATTCCTCCGCCAGCCGCTTATAGGACCGCAATTGCCAATGCCGCTCGATTTGCCGTACGGTGATCATCGCTTGAACTCCTTTTCCTGCCAACGAGGCAGGAGCGTGTTAGGGTTAAGTATTACCTAACAAACTGCGAATATCAAGTGGAATTATTATAAAACTTCAAGTTTTCCAAAATTTTTGCCGACGGGGCGCTTTCGGTGTAATTCGAATTGGCGGGAAAGCTCCGGCGGTGCTGCCAGCGGAGGCGCTGGTATTCGCCGGCGGGATGACAGGATTGCCGCTATTGATCAGCCCTGAGGAATCGGGGGCGGGGCTAACTGTTGAGGTCGCTGAGGGTGGTTTGACTACTTGCCGAAACAAGGGTAAAAACGAGCATCCATGTTGGTGGCTGTAGCTCAGTTGGTAGAGCGCCAGGTTGTGGTCCTGGACGTCGCGGGTTCGAGTCCCGTCAGTCACCCTTGTTAACCAAACGAATCATCCCCTGCCTGGATGTGGACAAAGGCCGGGTGGTCAAAGGGGTGAAATTCTTCGATCATGTCGATGCTGGCGATCCGGTTGCGCAGGCTCGGCGCTACCAGGAGCAGGGGGCCGATGAGCTGGTATTTTACGACATCACTGCCAGCCATGAGGGCCGGGAGATCATGGCCGATCTGGTGCGGAAGGTGGTGGAGCAGATCTTTATGCCGTTGACCGTCGGCGGGGGGATTCGCACACTCGACGATGCCACGCGATTGATTCAGGCCGGCGCCGAAAAAGTCAGCCTTAACTCCGCCGCCGTGCGCAATCCCAAACTATTGGCTGAGATCTCGCGCAAGTTCGGCCGCTGCGCCACCGTGCTGGGGCTGGACGCCAACCGTGTGATGAAGGATGGCGTTGAGACCTGGGAAGTGTTCGTGTCCGGCGGCCGGGTGGGAACCGGGATCGGCGTGATGGACTGGGTTAAACAAGCCGAGGCGCTGGGCGCCGGCGAAATAGTGCTCAACGTAATGAATGCCGACGGCACCACCGCCGGCTACGATCTGGAGATGACGGCAGCCGTCAGCGACGCGGTGAAAATCCCGGTTGTCGCCAGCGGTGGGGCGGGTTCGCCTCAACACATGCTGGATGTATTCAAGGAGGGAAAGGCCGACGCGGCGTTGGCCGCCAGTATTTTTCATTTCGACAAATACACCGTGGGGCAGGTGAAGAAATTCCTGTCGGAACACGGGGTGGCGGTGCGGTTGGTGTAAAACGCGCCTTCGGGCGCGTGATCGTGCGTGGTTGCGAATCGCTAAACATCTAATCGCCCGGCGCAGCCGGTCTGCTGTCGCTTAGCCGCTTCGCTTGCGCGGCGCGTGCGATGGGGTGGTTGACACGGAGGTGTGCGACGCAGGTGACTCTCACGCAATCGCGATATCATTAACCACGCCGCTGGCCGCGCCCCGGAAGCGGGAGCGGCTAATCTAATCGGCAAAGGAGTGCTGCGCACCGAGAAGAGTTCGTAGGGTTCGCCTAAGCGAACGCGGTCTTCTTCGCCAGGGCGGGAATAACAGCGTTCGCTGAAGCGATCCCTACGAATACGCGCGCTTTGACGAAACCCGCCGTCGTTCTGGCGGGTGTCTGGATGACTACTGCCCCGCCGCCGACGCCGACTTCACGGCGCCGGCTTGCCTGGGGCCATATCCGGCCTTGGGCTTCCCGCTTTTGTCGAGCTTATGCACCGACCAGAGCAAGCCGCGCGTGACCAAGTCCAGGTAGCGCGGGTCGGAGACGGTCTTGTTGTTGTGGCCCAGGGTGGTGCTGAAAACGCGGGTTTTGCCGTTGTATTCATTGGTCCAGATCACCGTGTTGGTCTGGGGCCCGTCTTTGGTTTGCTGCGTGCCTTTGGCCAGGGACTTTGCGGTCGGCAACAGTAGTTCCTGGTGGTAAAGCTCTTCCTTGATCGTTGTCCAATCTTCCATGCCCTTGATGATGGGGCTTTGCTTGCCGGTGAACTCGATAGCGATGGGGAGCTGGTCGCCATGGTGATTGGTGTTCATCCCGGTGAACTCCATCCACGGCGTGGTCTTTTTGTACGGCACGCTGCGATAGCAGTGCATTCCGCAATGCAGCACCACCGCCGGCAACCCCTCTTTGTGCGGCTTGAGGATTGTGTCGTTGATTATCTTCAAATCCGTCACGTCCGCCGAGCATTCATCGTGAATGATCACGTCGAAACCCTTGTACCAATCCGGGTTGTCATATACGGGGTTGAGATGGTTGGTGGTGCTGATCGGATCATAGGCGATGGTGATTTCAACGTTCGCGCGCTCCTCGATGCCTTTGGTTAAAATGTCCTTCTGCTTTGCGTAATCGTGACAGCAGCCGCCAAGAACCAGCAGCGCCTTGATCGGCTTCACGGCCGGCTCATTTTTGTCATCGGCGCCGCGCACGGGAGCGGCGAAACACACAGCACACACCGCCAGCAAGGAAACCCAATATCGCTTCATTTCAAATCCTCCAAACAGGCCCGGCAAAGCGCCGCGGCCTGGACTGTTGTTCTTCCCATTTGCGATGGCGCGATGAGCCGCGCCATGAACATTACACGCGATCGGCGCGAAGGTTGCTTAAAGCGTCAATCCCAAGGACATTGCCAGGAACACCAGATATGCCTGCTTCACGGATTTGCCGGTGATTCGCTGAATCGCCTCCCGATACGCCCGCATCTGCGGCTCGTACATCCTTGCCCGCGCTTCCACATCTTCGACGCCAATTGCATCGGTCTTGTAATCGATGATTGTCGTCCCATCGGGTTCGACAATCAACACGTCAACGCGGCCTCGGATCATCACGCGATCGAGCGGATCGGCTGAGATGGCGGCAGGGCTTTCGGGCTTTACCACACTGGGATAATAAATCGAAACTTCCCGTCGAACTGTCCTGGGTTCGCGGCGCAACAGTCGGCCAATTTCGCTTCCCAGAAGCCAGTGGATCCAATCACGTCGCACGCTGGCGGCCTCGGCGGGCCAGAGAATATGCCGCTCGACCATCGCTTCGATCTGCCGCGCAATATCCGCCGCGTCACACGCCCCGGCGAAGTTGAGATGCTCCAGCGCGGCGTGGGTTGCCGAGCCGCGGTCGGCGGCGGAAAGATCGGCGGTCTTCATCAGGAATTTGGGCGCGGGCAGTGTGTGGCCAATGCCCGGATACGTCGGATCACGACCGTGCGAGTCGCTTTCGGAAATTTGGTCCTTCTTCGCCGGCGCGGCCGTTGTCTGTAGTGGCATGGGCGGCCCGCCCGCGCCACGAGGCGTGCCCGCGCCGCGCGCGTGCTTCGTCCCGGCGGAACTTTCCAAATGCGTGTCGGCCGTGACGGATCGTGTCGCCGGCAGTTCGCTGTACGCGCGATAGGGGTAGACGAAGGAGAGCCGTTCGATCGCGCGGGCGGCGGCGTCCGGCACCGGCGGTTTGGGCGCCAGCGGCTCAAGCCGCGCCATCGCCAGTTGTTCGCCCGTCATCTGCCGCTGCCGGGCCGAAGGGCTAGGCCAGCCGCGCACGTCATCGGGCGAATGGAGGGTCACGACGAAAACGTCATGCGGCTCACCTCTTGTCGCGATTGACACCGGGCCGAGCCAATCGAGCATCGTCCGCGCGCCCAGCACCGTATCCGGCGGCAGCACGCCGGCGTGATCGCGCCACAGCGATTCCCATTGCGCCGGCTTCTTCTCATCGCATGTGCCGATCATCACCAGATGCTCCTTGGCGCGCGTCATCGCGACGTAGAGCACGCGAAGTTCCTCGGCCAGCGATTGCTGGCGAAGCCGGGCCCGCACGAGCGTGGATGCCAGCGACGGGTATCGGCAGCGCTTCGCCTCGTCCACCACGACCATCCCCAACCCCGCCTGCCGGTCGGCGAGGATGCCGCCCTGGCAATCCCGCAGGTTGATCCGCTTGCCCAGGTCCGGCAGCACGACCACCGGAAACTCCCGCCCCTTTGCGCGGTGTATGCTCATCACCCGCACGACATTCTCGGCCTCCGACGCAATCGACGGCTGGCCCAGGTCCGATTCCTCCCGCAACTGTTCCAGGTACCGCAAAAATCTTGAAAGCCCGCGCGATTGGAAAGCGCCGAACTTCACCGCCCGCTCGTGCAGGCGTTTGAGGTTGGCGACCCGCTGTTCGCCATTCGCCAAGCCGGCCACGAACGCCAGATACCCGCTTTGCTGGTAGATCGACCAGATCACATCCGCCAGCGGACGGCGTTGCGCATCGGTGCGCCATCGCTCCAACTGCGCGAAAAACTCCACCAGGCGCGCGGCCAGCGCATCATGTTTTTCGCCGGCGTACCGCGTTGCCGCCTCGTGGAATGCGACGCCGGGCGCGGCGCCTGAGTGCCGCTCGGATTCGTCGGCCCGATACGCGAGCCGAATGCGGGCCAGGCTGGTGTCGGGTTCAGGGAGTTGGCCCAGCGGGCTGCGCAAGACTGCCGCCAGCGGAATGTCCTGCCGTTGGTTGTCGAGCAGTTGCAACAGCGCAAGCATGTCGCGCACTTCCATTGCCTCGAAGTACCCGGTGCCCGCCTCGGCATGCACCGGCACGCCGCCGGCGCGCAGCACGTCGGCGAACTGCTCGGCCTTGTATTTCATCGCCCGCAATAGCACGACGATGTCGCGGAAGGTCGCATCGCGCTGCACGAACTGGCCGGCGGTGTCTTTCTCGGTGATGAGCCGCGCGGGTTGGCCCTCCATTCCCACGATCCGCCGGATTTCGCGCGCCGCCAGAACCGCCTCGCGCTCCAGTCGTTCGAGGTCTTCCTCGTCGCCCGCGCCTTCGTCGCAGTCATCGGAATCGGATTGCCCGGCGGGCATCTTGCTGGGCAGCAGGTGAAGCTCGATGGGCGCGCCGGCAAAGCCGCGCGGATCGTCGGGCGCGGGATACCCCGCCATTGCGTGGAGCCGGTGCGATTCGTCATATTCGATGTCGGCGGCCTCCGCGGTCATCAAGAGGTGGAACACGCTGTTAATCGCTTCAAGCAACGGCCCGCGGCTACGGAAATTCGCCTGCAAGTCGATCACCCGCCCATGGCTGTTTGCCGACTCAAATCGTCCCTGCTTCTCCAGAAACCGCGCCGGCTCGGCCAGCCGAAATCGGTAGATGCTCTGCTTGACGTCGCCGACGCAAAACAGATTGTGCGCCACGCGCGGCTCCCGCGCCACGCACTCCCGGCTCACAAGCGTCAGAATCGCATCCTGCACCTCATTGATGTCCTGATACTCATCCACCAGGACGTGCGCGAATCGCCGATGGTACGCGCGGGCGCAGTCGGAGGCCTCTAATTCGATTGAACGGGAGGCGCCAGCTTTTCGTGGCATGGGCGGCCCGCCCATGACGTCCGACAAGCTGCGCGGATTCGCGCTATCGAATCGAGTGCGTTTCTCGGTGGGAGGAACCGATTGCCGCGAAAGATTGCCGCGCTCTTGCGGTTGTCGTCCGGGTAGGTCCAACGCTGGCCGGGCACGGCCAGCCACGGGCGGCCCGCCTGTGCCGCTTTGGTCGGCGATTTCAGTTGGATCGAAGTCCGAGGTTTTTCGCAGCGCCTGGAGCGAAAATCGCTCCAGGTCCGCGAAATCCAAACACCGCGAGGCGGCCTTTGCGTCGGCATACCGCCGGCCAAACTGCTCGATCAACCCCAAAAAAATCTCCGCATGCGGCAGCACTTTCGCCAATCCCTCGTGCCATTGCGCGGTCGAGAATCGCAGGCAATCCCGCCATGAACCTTCCTTCGCCTCCGTCCGCACCGATTCCACCAGCGACCTGGCTAATTCCTTCCCCGGCGCGTCGCCCTTGACGGTGGGAAGTTTGGGCCATTGTGGATCGGCTACCACTTCCGCCAGCGCATCAATGCCCCCGTCGGCGAATACTTCGCTCCAGTAGCCGATTGTCGCGCCGATGCCGGCCAGGTAGTCGGCATACTGCCCAAACCTCAATTGCCTGATTCGCGCGACGCTGTCCGCACAGCGATGCCGCAGCGCCGCAAGCCCGTCTTTCACAATCTCTTGCAGCTTTCGTCCAAGTTCCGACTCATCCAACGGCACGGTTGCCGCCTCTTCGATCCGCTCGCGGGCGTGCGCAAGCCAGCCTTGCCGATCCACCACGCTGGTGAGCAACTCATGCACATGCAGCACGCTTCGCATCACGCGGGCATCGTCGCTTTCGCCGTAGGCATCGACCAATGCGTGGAATCCGCCGGCCCCGCTTTCCTCCTCAAAGCGATCGTCAAACAACTGCCGGCATGTTTCGCGCCGCAGCAGAAGGGCCTCGTCGCCTTCGAGCACCACGAAGCCCGGATCAAGCCCCACCAGATGAAAATGCTGCCGCAGCAGCCGGGCGCAAAACGCGTGCAAAGTGCTCACCTGCGCCTGATCCACCAACGCCAGTTGCTCGGCGAGCCGAGGCGAAGGAGATTCATCCGCGCGCTTGCGCAGGGCGGTGATGATACGGTCCTTCATCTCCCGCGCGGCGGCCTCGGTGAACGTCACGACCAGCAATTCGTCGATATTGCACGGCGGCGTTGCGTCGCAAACCAGATGAACACACCGCGCGGCAAGGACCGAAGTCTTGCCCGACCCCGCCGCCGCCGACACCAGCAGGCTGCGCCCGATCGTTTCGATTCCCAGAAGTTGCTCGGGCGTCCACATGCGCTCATTCCCCGCGGACGGCGGCGACAGCGAATCATTTTTCATCGCGCGCCTCCTGCCCGAGCTTTTCGAGCACTTGGCCGCGATCCATTGAGGCCAGGTGATGATAGGAATTGACGGACGTCTCGAATCGGCACACGCCGCGATATTCGCAACCGGGGCAGGGAGAAACGCGGTTGAGGCGATAGGGGGCAACGTCGATTTTGCCCGAGATTATTTGATCGGCGATGGCGCCGATGGCTCGGCGGGTGTGCTCCATCAGTGCCAGGAACTCATCAGCCTCGGCCACGTCGCTGCGCTCGCGATGGCCGAAGGTTCCGTCCTTCTTGATGTACGCGGCGACCGCCATCGAGAATCCCTCGCCGCAACCACTATCCAGATCGGGAAGCGCGCGGGCGTGGAAAACGCCGCGCGGCTTGTGGGCCAGCAGATAGCGCGGATCGGACGGATCGAGCGCCTCATCCGGGTGCTTCACATCGCCGAAGGATCGCAGCAATTGCAGATAAAACGCGGCGGTTGGCGTGAGCGGCCGGCCGGCGAGTTCCTCGCCCGCCCCTTGCAGCAGGAGCAGATACGTCAGGAGTTGCAGCGACAAGCCGTGGTAGACGCGCTGGATCGACAGCGGCTCGACGCTGAGCCGATAGTCGAAGACGGCGGCGTCGCCGGCGCCGGGCAGCGCGTCCACCCGATCGATCTTCCCGCGCACCTGCACCTTCGCCCCGCCGGGCGTCGTCAGGCGCAACGGCGGGAGCAGAGAACCCTCCCCAAACGCCACCCCCGCGCGAATGGGCCGATACCCGCCGAGCTTCATCGCCTCGCGCTGTGATGCGATCACCTGATCGAGCGTCTGCTCGACGCGGGTCAGCAAATAGCGGTTGCGGGCGGTGCTGAGCATCAATTCGCCGCGCAGCGTTTTGCCGATGCGGGCGGCGGACTGATGGATCATCTCCGGCGAAATCGGCAGCGGATCGGCCGGCGTGGGCGTGCCGGCGCGGATCAGATCGTTCACCAGCCGTTCGAGCAATTGATGATAAAGATTCCCCAAATCCCCCGCGCCAACGCCCGGCGATTCGCGCGGCGCAAGCCTTAGACCAAATCGCGCGAAATGCCTGAACGGGCAGGCGGCGAATGTTTCAAGCTGGCCGACCGTCACCGACAGCGGCGCGCTGAACAGCGCCCGGCCGGCGTCGGGCGCAAGCGATGCAACGTTCGCGTACGCAAGCGCGGGCCAGGCGCGCTGGCGAAGCCGGCCAATCGCATCTTCCGATGACGGGCGACGGGCAAGCCAGTCGTACAACGCCAGCCACGATTCGCGATCCTTATCGTGAAGTGGTTCTGGAGTTTCGCGGATTTCCTGATCGTGCTGAACTGTCGCGCCGTTCTGCGCCCGCACCCATCGCATCAGTCCCGCCACGACCTGCCTGGGCGTGGCCAGTTGCGACACGCCCCCGGCGCCGCTTCCCTGGCGGCCCAGGCGCCGGGTGGAAACCGTCGGGAACAGGCGCTTTACCTCGCGCCAAAATATGGATGGGGTGGTTTCGCGCCCAGAATCGTCGCCCAGCGGCCGACAGAGAATCAGCCGTTCCGAGGCTGCCGTCATTGCGCAATAGCCCAGCAATCGCTCATCGAGCAATTGCCGGCGCCCATCGCGATCCAATTCCAGATTTCGCCGGCTCATTTCCCGGCGATCTCGATCCGACAACACCGTCTCCAATCGCGGCGATTTGGGAAACTCCCCCTCGTTCAACCCCAACACAAAAACTGCTTTTACCGGCGGGCAGCGCGTGCGGTCGGCCTGCCCCACCAACACCTGATCCACCGTCGGGGGCGTCAACGCCAGATCGAAACTCTCCAACCCTGATTCGAGCACCTCGACAAATTCGCCAGGGGATAACGGCTCGTCTCCGAGCAATTCGACCAACTGATCAAACAGCCCGATCAACTCCGCCCAAACCTGCTCGTGTTCGTCTTTCTGCTCGATTCGCCGGGCCGTCCCGGCGGCCGTCGCGTTGGCCGCGGCCGCCATCCATCGCGCAAGCGTTTGGGTGATCTTGAAGCGATCGAACACCGCGAAGATTTCCGCGGCGATCTCGCGCACGGCGATCGGGTTGCCGGCTCGGAACAGCGCGGTGAGCGGCGACAGACCCGCCGCCACTTGCCGGCGCAATGTGTCAATCACCGGCGGATCGGTGGACGCGGCGGGGGAGTCATCGCTTGCTTGGTCGTCGCCGGCTCGCAACAGATCGCGCCGCCAAACCCAGGCCTGGGGCGATTCCCAGCCCGCGCCGCCGCGGACCCGGTGCAGCAAACAATAATTCTCCAACTCATCCACTTGCGCGAACGACAAGCCCGCCAGCCCCGTCTTGAGAAGCGCCATCACCGCATCGTGCGGCCAATCCGATCGCGCGATCTGCAACGCGCTGCGCAGGAATTGCAGCAGCGGATGATGAGCCGCGATCCGCCGGCGGTCCGCGAAATATGGAATTCCATGCTCCTCGAAACTGGGCGCGATGATCGCGTTGTACCTTTCCAGATCGCGCACGATCACCGCGATGTCGCGCAGGCGCATGCCGCCCTGGAGCAATGCGAGGATGCCGCGCGCGACCGCATCCACTTCGCATTCCCGATCCGGCGTTTCCAGCAGTTGGATGCGGTTGCTTTGCGGCGAAGGGGCGTCGCCATCGCCAAAGATTTCGCGTTCGAGAAATGCGAGCGAGGGCGAGACGAACCTCGGCTCGCCAAGTATATTTCGCGCACCCGACGCCGAATTCCGCGCGTTTTGTAGCACGGCCGTCCCCGGCTGTGTGTCTGGCCGTGCCGCCGTCGATCGTCCCGGCGGCGCGGCGCTAGGCATAAGCAACTCCGGCTCGTTCACCTCCACGCCCTCATCGGCGAACGTGAACCACAACCGCCGATACGCGGCTTCGGTGCGGTGGAAGAGGCCCATGTCTTCGGGCCGCAAGTTGGGATCGCGCAGCAGGGGGCTGTGCGGATCCATCAGCATCGTAATCTCCATTCGCGCCCCGGCCTTGGCGATCGCGCCCAGCATTCGGCGTTCATGATCCGTGAAGTCGTAAAACTCATCGACGTAGATCGTCGAATTGGCCAGAAATGAGCACGATTTCACGGACGCCAGCACCTGCTGGAGCCGCCGGTGCTGGTCGAGCCGATCCTGGCCGAGGTAGTCGCTGTACGCCTTGTAGAGCAGATGCAGGTCGCGGAGCTTGGCGGCCAGCGAGTCGCCTTCGGTATCGGGCGCGCTGCCGTGTTGCAGACTGTCGAGCAAGGCGGCGATATCTTCCGCGCCCTTCCCGGCTCGCTCGAGTTCCGCGAAGGTGCGATCCAATTCGCCGGCAAGCCCCACCTGCCTGGCCACGCTGCCAAAGAAGGTGAGTTGCGTCGAATGCTTTCGCAGAAGGTGCCCCAGGATCATCTGCCGGCCCAGCGGCGTCACCTCCGGCACGGCAGCCCCGCCGCACTTGCTGGAGATCAGTTCCCCAAGTTGCTCGAAATTGACCACCCGCGCCCGGCAAAATCCTTCCAGCCCCGAATCGCAAGTGAGCCGTCGCTGAGCGGTGAAAGTCGCCTGTTTGGGCAGGAGCCAGAGAATTGGCGGGCCCAGCGGATCGGCGCGCATCGCCTCCACGATCGCAGTGAAGCAGCGAAACGTTTTCCCGCTGCCGGCGCGGCCAATGACAAAGGTAACAGACATACGGCAAAAATCCCGGCCCAGCCGCCAACGGGCTATGGCGCAGTTAGAGCGGCGCAGGATACCGGCGTGCGCCGTGCCGTGACAAGGGCACGGCATCCGGTGGCGTGCCGACGACGGCCCGGTGAAATCCGTCATGCCTAATTGATCCCGATTAACAGGCCATTATCGAGGCATGGCCGGCGCTTCCGGCAGACGTTCGGAAGATGCTGGTGGGAGTGGTGAGGCTGAGCCAGAAGGGGCGGTGAATAATTCGGAGCTACAAATGATCAGGTAATTGTTTAGCGTGTCGGAACGCTCCAAGCCCGTGTTTTTTAGCGAATAATGAAGCTTTTTAGTAGTCTCACGACAAGAAGCGTGACCGAATCACGCACCTGCCGCTCGTAAGTCCTTGTCAAATAAGGATTCGACAGGCTAAACAATTACCCGATGATCTTCGAGCGTCGCCACGGCAGCAATGCCGACAGGTAAGCCGATCACACACCAACCCATGCCCAGGGCGATCCAACCGGAAAACACCCCCAACAAAACATCGGCGGGGTTCGTAGCGTGGGACTCGTAAGAGGAAGCGGGCGGCACGCTGTTAGTTTCATGCGAAGCGGCGGACGCCCATGCGGCGAGGATGCAGCCGACGTAGCTTAACGTCCAGACCACCAACACGATTTGGAATATGTAGCTCCGCTGGCCAACCCGCTCTTTATAGGTTCGGGGCCGACGACGGATTGGAGCAGGCGGCGCGCGAAGGACGGTGGCGGGTGGATCATCCTCTGGCGGTGGCGCTGGCGCTTTTGCGACCGTGGACACCGGAAGCCAGTTTGGCCAGCCATTGCACCATACGAGCGCCGAGCCGTCGATCATGCCCGATGCGAGCATTGCCTCGATCTCATCGCTTGTGTGTGGGCCGAACTGCTGGCCACCAAAAGTAACCATGAACGATGCCGCGTGAGATTGGTTTTGATTGCTCATATGGCGATCCGTGAAATGGAGGATGGATCATATCAGAATCTTTGCTGACGCGCCTCCAAATCTGTTTTTCCGTTTCGTGCTGGAACCGTACAATTACTGAACCGGGGGCGAAGCGCCGGCCAGCGCTCCGCCTGAAATTGCTCTCGGCGGTTGCGGTGTCTCTGACTCCACGTCGCCGCCGGTGGCGTGCGGCGGAGCGGCCGGCGCAATCCGGCGTCAAATACGTGGCCGGATCGAAGCGAGGCAATTTAGGAAAGCGGCGCCTTCGCTTGACCACACGCGGGATTACGGTAAAACAGCGGGAAATTCAGCAATCGGCCCCTTGGCGGAATTGGCAGACGCGATGGATTCAAAATCCATTTCTTAAACGAGTGTGGGTTCGAGTCCCACAGGGGCCATGACAAGATTCTGCAAATTACGGCAATCTACGGAATCTACGGGAAAAATAGTGGTTTTCTCGCTTTCCATCCGGGGTGACTTCCTGTCGTTGCCGCTCATTTCCGCCGGTTGCTGTGCCGGAATCTGTGCCGCCTGCGTGCCGCCTTCATCCGATCCGCGCGTGAAATGGTCATCGGTGATTTGCAGGTAATGCTTCTGCGCGATCCGCTCGCTGTTGCCGATCCATGCGCAAACGACGTGAATCGGGTACGTCTCGGCCAATTCCGTCTCGCGTGTGCCGCGCAGGTTGTGGAACAACTTGGGCCAGGGAGTCAGTCCGGCCTTGCGGATGATCCGCTCGAATTGCGTGCGCAGGTTTTGGTTCTTGTCCCGGTATCGGGTGATTACATGCACCGCGCCCGGCTCGGCCTGCTCGAATACTTCCATTAGGTACGGGCGCAGCTCTGGAAACAGCGGGATGATCCGGCTGCCCTTGCCCTCATGGTGTTCGGTCTTTGGACTTGTGACGGTGATTCGTCCCTTGTCCCAATCCACGTCGCCCCACTTGAGGGCAAGATGCTCCGATGGGCAACGCAGCCCGCCAAAGCGGCTCAGGGCGAACAGCAGACGCCATTGTGCATCCGGGCAGGCGTCGATCACCTTGGCCGCCATATCGCGGGTAATGAGGAAGTCGCGGTCGGTGTTCCCCTGGACGTGGCACTTCACGTCGGCGAACGGGTTGCTGTGAATGAGGCGCTTGCGGATCGCGGCCCGGAAAAACTGCTTGGCCCGCCCGCACGTCCGCCGCACGCTGTTGAGCGCCAGCCCCTCGCGCAACAAGTGCCGCCAGAACATATCGGCATCCCCCTCGGTGACTTCCCGCAAGTCCCGATTCTCGCCGACGAACGATACCAGCTTGGCCCGCGTCTCTTTCAACTTCACAAGAGTTGCCGGCTTGGCATCGGTGCGGTCGGCAATGTAGGCGTGAATAAATGCGCCCAAGCCTCTGCCGCCGACGTTGCGGGCCTTCACCAGCCCCACCGCCGCAAGCCGGGCGTGCATGGTCTCATCCAGCGCCGCCAGCCAACGGGCCGTCTCATCGTCGATGCTGCCGGTGATCGCGCCCGTCGCCAACGCCTCCAGCTTGACCTTGAAGGCTTCCGCCTGCTTGGCCGTGGCCTTGCCAAGCCGGATGGTCTTGCGTGAACCGTCGCCGGCCACAAAGAGAATGCGGCGGTATCCGTTGGGGT
>DASRLH010000516.1:0-8136 GCA_035648595.1 Tepidisphaeraceae bacterium | reverse complement strand
CGTGAAACTGGGCGACGGTGCGGCGAGGGGTGGGTATGGGGTCTTTTTTCTAGGAACGAAGGTCTCGCCGCACCGTCGCCCAGTTTCACGCGCGCGCTCGCGAAAAGGAACGCAGGGTCATTTTTTTTTGGAAATGCTGCGCCGGATGTTTAGCGGGCAAGCGACAACAAACGACTTTACCAGTAATGGAACGCAAGCAACCAGCAAGCAGCAAAATTGCGCGGCTATTCACGCTCGCGGAAGTGGCCGAAGCGCTGCAGTTGAGCGAGGGCACGATTCGCGCTGCGGTTCGGCGTGGCGATCTTCACGCCGTGAAGTTGGCCCGCGCCGTTCGATTCACGCCCGAGGCCGTCCGCGACTTCCTTCAGCGCCATGAGACGAAGGGCAAGGCAGCATGAACCAGCACGATCCGACATTCGAGACGCGCTTTATCCGCACCGCCGCCGGCAGCGAGATTCGGATGCTGCCTGGAACGCGAACACTGGCTGGCATCGCCGCGCCGTTCAATTCTCCCTCCGAGGACTTGGGCGGTTTTCGTGAAGTGATCCAGCGCGGCGCATTCAACAGCACGCTATCGAGCAACCGCGACATTCGCGCGCTGCTGTCCCACGACAACGATAAGCTTCTCGGTCGCACCTCCAGCGGAACATTGCGGCTGCATGAGACGCCGGACGGGCTGGCGTTTGAAAACGACCTGCCCGACGTGTCCTACGCTCGCGATTTGATGTCGCTGGTTCAACGCCGCGACATTCGCGGCATGTCTTTTGGCTTCCGTGTCCCAAAAGGCGGCGACAGTTGGGCCAAGGTGAATGGGCAGGCCGTCCGCACACTCAAGAGCGTTGACCTGGGGGAGATCAGCTACGTGGCCAACCCGGCGTACGGATCGACCGCAATTCAAGTGCGCAGCTTCAACGTGGATCCCGAGACGGTTCGGGCGGCACGCGATTTCATGGCTGGAACCGGAACACCGGCGATGGATCGGTGCAGGCGCATACTCGACCTGATGCAGATGGAAATGCGGGCAGCTTGAAAGTGGGCGACCGAGAGCCGCCCGAGTGTTTAAAACGAATGGAGCCTGGGTTATGAATTATTACGACAGTTTTGCGGCCAGTGACTTGCGAAAGTATTCACTACTTCGCGCGATCAAGATGTGTGGCGAGGGAAAACGCGTCGGTGGGATCGAAGGCGAGGTATCGCAAGAATTGTGCAAGCGGAACCAGACCGCGACCGCCGGGTTTATTTTCCCCCTGGGCGTGCCAACAGGGGCTGACGTGGATAGGGCTGAGCGCCGCGCATTGGATGCGACCGCCGGCAGCGGCGCGATCGCCACGATTCTCGACCCGGCAAACTTCATCGACGCGCTGCGGGCCAAGGCCGTTGTGATGGCCCTCGGGGCGACCGTACTACCCGGCTTGATCGGCAACCTCGACCTTCCACGCGAAGCCACCGTTGCCGCTGGATCGTGGGAGCCCGACAGCACACCCGCGCCAGCGGAGTCAAACCCCACGATCGATAACGTGGCCCTCACTCCCAAAACCTGTACCGTTTTTACAGATCTGTCCCGCAAATTCGTTTTGCAATCGAGCCTGGGGGCCGAGCAATTCGTACGTGACGATCTGGCCCGCGTGCTGGGCACAGAGCTGGATCGCGTTGCACTCAACGGGAGCGGCGCCAGCAACCAACCGCTTGGGATTTTGCAGAGCGCGGCACAGATCAATGCCCTGGGAACAAATGGCGGCACGCCCGCCTGGTCGGACGTGCTGGGCCTGCAAACCGGCGTGGGCCTCGGCGACGCCGACTTTGGCGCCCTGGGATATGTCACTTCACCGGCAGGCCGCGGCGTGCTGGCGAATATCGTGAAGGCCGCCGGCCAGAGATTCATTTGGGAGACGTGCGCTGTTGCCGATGGTCGCAGTGCCGACTTCTGCGGCGGGTTCCCCGGCTACTCCACAACCAACATCCCGGCGAATCTGACCAAGGGCACCGGCACGAACCTCACGGCGCTGGTCTACGGCAACTGGCGAGATCTTGTGATCGGGATGTGGGGCGGCGGCGTGGAAATCATCGTCGATAAATTCGTGGGCGGCGGCAGCAATTCGGCAACCGGCACGGTTCGTATCGTGGCCAATTTGAGCGTGGATATCGCTATTCGCCACGTTCAATCGTTCCATTTTATCAGCGACATTTTAACTGCCGGTCAGCCGACCTCGTAACGAGTTTCCACCGAACATCACGCAATGAACCCTCGACTTGACACCAACAGCCTCGACTCCGCCATCACAAATGACTGGTGGGAGCTCCCGCCATCCGACACAGCATGCGCGGCGCAGCCCGGTTGGGGCACGCCGTTGATCGGCCAGGGCTTCTATCGCGTCGGCCCGGCGAAGCTGCTGGAACTGTGTGGGCCAAAAGCGGCGAGGCATTTTGAAGCCGCGATCCTGCTGGCCGATCCAGAAGCCGCGAAAATGTACCTTGGCCCCGGCTTGAACGTCGGCGCCTCACAAACACGGGATTTGCTCGACAAGCTGGCCGGCAAAGGTGGATTTACGGTGGAGATGGTTGAGCAGCTTAAGGCCCTCGGCCAAACGACACGCTGGCTGTTTGGTGCGCCGGTGTCCGCGGCCGATGTGAAGGCCAGTCGGCTACGCGTGAGAGGCCGGCGGCGCTAACGATTCTGTCCATGCCCTGTTCGGCCCGCCACCGTTTTTTCGGGCGGTGGCGGGTTTTTCTTTTCCTTTGGGGCCGCAAATGCCAGACGCGACGGAGATCGAACCCCACGTACTGGCCGGCTATCGCCCAATGGAGCGCTTTCTTGCAGAGCGTGGCGTTGACCTGGTGGAAGGCGATCGGCTTCGATGCAAGGTATGCGGCTTCACATGGGACAGGCCCACACAGCGGGCCGGAGGCCGAAGCAGGCGTTTGGCCAGGTGGTTGTGCCCATCGGGATGCAAGGCGACGTTCACCAAGGGCCGCAACCCAAAAGTTTCAACAGGGAGCATTGAAGTAAATGGCAACGATAGGCACCATCACCATCGCCATTGAAGCCGGCACGGCCACATTCAATCAGCAAATTGAGAAGGCGGGGGAGCATCTTACGATACTCGGCCACATCGCCGAGGGCACTCACGGGATCATGGAGCATTTCGTAGAGGGCCTTGGCATCGGCAGCGGCATCGCCGCGTTCGAGACGGCCACAGAAGCGGTCAAGCAAGGCCTCGACAAAATCAAGGAAGCCTACGAACAAGTCAACCAGATCGGCCACGACGCCCTGAAGCTCGGCATCAGCGCCGAGCAGATGTCCCGATTCCAGCACGCGGCCAACGCGACGGGCACCGACATCAGCGCGCTCACCACGGGCATGGATCATTTGAACCGGCAGATCGGCCTGGTGGCCAGCGGCGACAAGAGCGCCGCGCAAGCGGCGAAAGCGTTCGGCCAGCTTCACATCGACATAAACGCCCTGGCGAGTAGCTCCCCCGACGCCGCGTTCAAGCAAATCGCGGAGGGACTGCAAACCGTCCACAGCCAATTCGAGCGCGCGGCGATCGCGCAGGAAGTTTTCGGGCGCGGGGGGCGGGAGCTCGCGCCGATCATGGCGCATCTGCAAGATCTGATGCAGGAGTCGGACGACATCGGCTTCACCCGAACCACGGAGGGCATCGAAAAAGCGGAGCAAATGGAACGGCAGATGGCCAAGTCCACCGACACGCTCAAGGGCGCGTTGATGGATTTGGCTACGTCCGACTTCGCATCAACACTCGTCGAGCAATTCGGCAAGACCGCTTCATCCTTCAAGGAGCTTCCATCGGCGATACTTAGTTCATGGGTGCGACTGAACACACTCGGCATCGTGTCGATGGACGACACCACGGCCAAAATTTCCGACCTCACCAAGACCATCGAATCACACGTCAACACCGTTGGCGAACTTCGCGGAAAGATCAAAGCCGCCAACGACGTTCTGGCCGGGAGCAAAGACCTCGAAGAAAAAGTGAGCGCCGCCAGAGAGCTTTCGTCGGCGTACAAGGAGCTTTACCCGCTGACGATAAAGCTGCGCGGCGAGCAGTCGCAACAAGAAGGCCACTCCGGTATCACTTATGCCGGCCTGCAAGACCTTCACCAGCAGGTCACGGCGAGCAATGCGCTGTTGGGCAATCTGACGGCGATGAAGCGACAGCGGGACGATCTGGCCGCCTCTGCCGCCGCCGATTTGAAAGTCAACGCCGCGGCGTACGACAAGAACATCACCAGCGTCCTTGCCATTCGGGACGCCCTGCAAAAACAGGTGGACGAGACGGGATTGACGGGCGGCGCGAAGCGGCTGGCGGAAGCGATTCAACTGATTCACGACAAGCGGGCCATGCTGGCACGCACTCACACGCAATACTCCGAGCAGGAGCAAGCCGCCGACGAGGCGATGATTCAATCACTCATCAAGCTGGCCCGCAAGGCCGATGCGGTGAAGGCGTCACTTGAGAGCGCGCAGCATTCGGCGGCGGCATTCGCGCATCTCAAAGAGCAATTTGATTCCATCGGCAAGAACAGCGGCCAAAAGTTGCTGAGCGAAATCGAAAAGTCCAACAACCTGTCACCGGCGCAGAAGGGAGCCGCCGAACAGTGGCAGAGGGCCATCGACGCCTTCGAGCATCACAAAAAACAGATCGAGGAAGCCCATTCGCTGCTGGAACGGCTGGCCACGCCCGCACAGAAATACGCGGCGGAAGTGGCAAAAATCAATGAGCTTCAGCGGGCTGGCGCGTTGACCGCCGCCGAGGCGTTACGGCTCAAGGAAGCGGCGCAGGCCAAGCAGGTGGGCGACAAAGACCAGCACGCGGGCGCGGAGGTTCGACGGTTCGACTTCCGTGTTCCGGGCAATGCCGCTGGACTCCATGCCGAAGAAACACCGGCGCTGCGGGCGGCGGAATCTTCTGACCGGCGCCTGGGCAACCTGGAAGAAATGATGCGCGATTTGGTGAACAAGGTGGTTAACAACTTCGGTGGGGTGGACACCACGCCGCCGGTGTTTGACATCACGTAGGTCGGGCCGGGCCCAAGGGTGGGGGAACAACTCCGATGGCGCAAAAGGGGCAGGAAATCAGCCGAGCAGCTTTTCCGCGCGTAGGCCGCGATCAATGGCCCGGCGCGCGGCGTCCGAAATACTTGGCAACTTGTCGCGATCGCGCAGCTTTCCAACCGCCTCCATCGTCTGCTTTGAAACCGCGAAGGCGAGCACTCCACCAGTAAACATAACCGAGCCCGCTGGCCGGCCGCGTTTTTTCGTTGCTGCTTTTGCCATGACGGCCATTGTATCGGCAGTTTCTTAATCCGCAATAAAAATTACGGAATTATCGTTGACACGTCGAATTGTTTTTGTAGGATAATTAAATCGCCGGTGGATGGCATCGACGAAAAAAAAGTGGGCCGCGACGAGCAATCGTCCGGCCCGAGGCAAACCCCAAACAGCGAGGTTTACATGCCAAGTGTCCCAAAAAAGCCGCGCCCCCGCAAACGACTGATAGCCAAGATGACGTTTAAGCTGCGCATCCTGCGCGGCGTTCATTTTCTTAACGGGGAGCGCACGCCGGTGTTTCTGGACATTGACGACGAGGAAATTGTCATCGGGTACGAGCCAGACTGGACGCCGGCTGATTTGATTATAGCTGGGTTCAGGGCGGGAACGATAGCCGCCAGGCATGTGCGCGAACCGCTGATGGCTTCCAGCTAGGAAGGCGGTGCCAAATGAGCGGCAACGACAAAAAACGCTGCATCTTCTGTGGCGTTTGCACCTACAAGTGTGCCCGCACGACCGGCCACACACGCGACGGCGCCAGGTTCCACGTCAAATGCTTCCATCGCATCCACGACCGGCGGCGACTGCTGCTGCCGGCGGAAAAGCGGCTTGATCGCCGCGGCTTCAAATTCTTCTCGCACACCCTCATAGACGCCCATGAATGGTACGAGAGCGCCAGCGCGCGAGCCGCGCGCTTCGCGCCAAGGTTCAGGATTCACCCGGCATCGGGCATGGTATTCGCACCCGGCGCAGCCAACGGCGTTGGAATGAAGTGAGTGATTCGCCCTGGGCGAGTGTTTAAACACTTCGGCGGGGAGGGAGCGGGCCAATGGTTTGGGCTGCTTGCTCCCCGCTGTTTTTTTTCGATTCAGCGCGAGCGGCGTGATATCATGCCATCGCATCAACAGAGCAAGGGAGCGAAGATCATGGCCAGCATCGTCAACGGGCCCAACGGGCGCAAGCGGATCATGTTTTTAGGCGGCGACGGGACGCGGAAGCATTTCAGCCTGGGCAAGGCGTCAAAATTCGCCGGCGTGGTCAAGGAACATGTCGAGCAGCTTCTAGCCGCCTCGGGGGCAAACGTGTCGCCGCCGACAGCAACCGTGAAGTGGCTGAGCAAGATCGACGATGATCTTCACGCGCGCATTGCTGGCGTCGGCCTGGTGTCGGATCGTGAGAGTCAGAACCTTGGCCCGTGGCTGGAAAAGTATCTGGCCGGGCGCAATGACCTGAAGCCCGAGTCGTACCGGAAGATGGAGCAAACGACGGCCAAGCTGCTATCGCATTTTGGGGAGGCGACGGCACTGCGATCATTGACCACCGATCGCGCCGCCGACTGGCGGCAATGGTTGGCGAAGTCGGGGCTGAGCGTGGCCGCGATCAAAACCCATTGCGGCAACGCCAAGACCATCTTTGCCGAGGCCGAGCGCCGCGAGCTTGTGGAGGAATCACCCTTTCGCAATCTGGCATCCGGCTCAACGGCGGCATCGAATGACCGCTACATCACGCCCGATGAGGCCGAGCGGATCATGGTGAAGCTGCCCGATGCGCAGTGGCGATTGTTGTTTGCCCTGGGCCGGCTTGCGGGATTGCGCATTCCGTCCGAGTCGCACCTGTTGACCTGGGCCGACGTGGACAAAGAGCGTGGCCGGCTCAACGTGCGAAGTCCAAAGACCGAGCATCATGCCGGACACGAACGCCGATCCGTCCCGATCACGCCCCGGCTCATGGAATTGCTCAATGAAGCGTTTGGCGACGGCAAGGCCCCGGAAGCCGCCCTTGTGTCCATGCGTGGGTCTGGCAACGTCCGGCGCGTGCTGGACGCCGCGATAGCAGCCGCCGGCGTGGCGCCTTGGCCGCGCCTGTTTCAAGCTTGCCGGGCATCATGCGAGCAGGAATGGGCGATGACTTATCCACAATACGCCGTCAGTCAGTGGATCGGTCACAGCATCACCGTGAGCGGGAAGCACTACGCCAATGCGGTGCCCGATGAACTATTTGAACGGATAGCAGGTGTGCGCCAGCGTGTGCAGCAACCCTTAGAATCGACTGGAAACGCCACGCAAACGAAAAACCCGGCTTTCACCGGGTTTAGCGTAACTTCGCAACCACTCGCTACTTGTCGTAAGTCGTTGCAAAATAAGGACTTGGAGGCGGGGGGAATTGAACCCCCGTCCCGAGATTGCCCGAATGGCAGCCTCTACATGCTTAGTCGGTGTTTTGATCTCAAAGCCGGCGGCGGCCATCGACAGTCTCCGCCGGCTTCCAGTCGTCTTTGTTTAACCTCCGGGCCAACGGCCGAACTTGGAGGCGAGCCCGCGTTTTTGCGGCCCACCTGATGCGGGCATCAGATCGTGCCGAGGTTGCCTAATTTAGGCAGCCATACGAAGCGGAGCAGCAAAGCCGATCCGCCCTGCAACATCGTTGTTGGCAGTTATGATTTGCTCGGTATTTTACGAGGCCAACGAGCGTCCTCGGCATGCCACTACCACCGCAGCCATCCGGTCGAAACCGATCGCCCCCGGTGGGAACCGGCGGTTCGCCGCAGGTTCACGAAGGAAGTATACGAAGGGTACGAAGCAAGGGCAAGTTCTCTGGCAAACGCGGCGGCAGCCACGCAGCAGGTTATGTGCTCTCGGTTCTTCGCCGACGCTACAGCTTCGAGAGTCTATCGCCGTTTATGCTGTCAACGAGTATGCTCCTCTGCGGCCTCCACCAGCAGCCGCATCATTGGGTCTTTGTTGATGTTCCTCTTCGACTCGATCAACGTGTCGATGTGCCCCTCATCGTACCGCTGCCGAACGGAAACCAGCGTGCGTTCGCCGCACGCGCTGCACCCGACCCGC
>DASRLH010000515.1:0-12952 GCA_035648595.1 Tepidisphaeraceae bacterium | reverse complement strand
CCGCCCGATCGGTCAGTCGCTTGTCTTGCAAAACACAAGCTCCAAAATGCTCCTGCCCGAATGACGGCAAACCCCCAACAGCCACAACCTGATTCTTTACGGCGTCCATGCCGACTCCCGTGTCTCAACTCTTGGAACTCCGATCCATTACCGCGTTCGACACAGTATACAAGATGAGGTTAAACTTGAGGCGAGACGCCCGTGATACGGTGCGGTTTTCGTCCCACGAGCAATTCTTTCTTGGCGAGTCTTGGCACTGAGTTTTTTCCGCGCGATGGCCTCGTTTCGGCATCATCGGAAGGGGTGTGGCGCGCCAGTGTGGCGAATCTGGCATAATGGATTCGACCCTATACAAGGAGGACCGTCATGGGTTTGGATTTCAATGCGTTATCTCCCGCGGAACTGCTGGCAGCGGAGTCGGCAGTGCTCACCATGCGGAGTTTGACTGATGCAGTGAAGGCGGCTCCGCACGGCAAGGGGATGGCTTGTGTGGAAACGGCCTTGCATGACAAAGGTTTCGAGCATCTGCGAACGATCTTGCAGGCCGCGGTGGCGTCCCACGAAGGGGCGCAAAAAAAGGGGCCTGTAGTTTGCCGTGTTCCTGCGGGAAAAAAACCTCGTTTAGACGCTGCAAAATCAAGACGGTGCTGAGCAGCATCGGGCATATCCCCATCGGCCGGCGTTACTATGCCTGCCGGCACTGCAAGGCCAAGCAAATCCCCTGGGAAAGCTGGGCGGGAGTGACGGGGAAGCATCGCGTGACGCCTCATGCCCAGCGGATGATGGTGCTGGCCGGCAGCGGCTGCTCATTCGACGAAGGGGCGAGGAATCTCAAGGAGCTGTGCTATCGCTTCCTGCGGCATCATCGGGGCCAGCTGGGAGCGAATGTGCAAGGTGCTGGGTTTGCCCAAGGACCAGAACCTGAGCGTGTTGGCTGACGGAGCCAGGTGGATTTGGGAGCAGGCGGCCAAGCGTTTTTCAGGCAAGGACGTGCAGTGGGTCGTGGATATCTATCACATGATGCTCTACCTGTTTGCCGCGGCGGCGGCGCTGGGAACCAAGGGAGCCGAACAATGGGTGGGCCAGCGCGTCATCGAGTTGATCAAGATGGGCGGCCCCAAGTTCATCGAACATCTTCAGGCCACCGGGCCGCCCGACCCAACGCCGGCGACCGCCGCTGCCTGGGCAAAATTACTTCATTACTTGAGTGAGAACCGCGACAGTGTGTGGTACGAGAAGCGATTGCAGGAAGGCCTGCCGATCGGCAGCGGACTGATCGAAGGCGGAGCAAAGAACATTCTCGGCAAGCGATTGAAAATAAACAGTGCACGTTGGCGAGTTCGCCGGGCCGAGCGCATGGGGGCGATAAGATGCCTCCAGTACAGCGGCATGTGGGAGGTCTATTGGGAATCAAAGCTCGCCGCATAATCGCCACACAGAAAAGTTACACCCATCGGAAGCCGGCGTTGAGACTGACTGAATTGAGTCGTTCCAGCAGTTTGGCGGCGGGGGGGGAAGCGGGGAGCTTGACGCGCACCTGGAAGAGCGATTCGGGCGAGGGCCTGTAGTCCATCGCCAACGGGGCGACTCCGTAAAGTTCAGTGAAAACTGATTCCAAATCCTCTTTTACTTCCGCGAATGTCTGAGGGTTATTCGGCCCCAGCAACCGGTCATTGATCTGCAAGAGGATCTCACCGGTCGCGAACTTCATTCGCCCGGCCAGCTTCGGATCCTCCTCCAATCGCGCCACCGCCTCCAATTCCGCCTTGAAGGTCGCCCGCAGGCGCTGGGCGAACGTGTGGGCGCCGGCGAAGGGCTGCTTGCGCACGTACAACAATCCCAGCCGGCCGTCGCTCACATCCATCGCGAAGTTGGCTTCGTAAGAGATCAGCATCGTGCCGGGGCCATCGGGGACGTGCTGGTAATCCGCCACGTCGATCAGCAGATGATCGGGAACCTTGTGCTGCTGAATCCAGGAATGAAACAATGGCACGAAGTCCCCGGCATTGAGAGCCGAGGGATCGGTGACATAGAGTTTTAAGGCGAGCTTGTGGGAGTCCATTGCTGAAGTGTCAGTTGTGGGTGGTCAGTTGCCCATTACGCCATAATTGCCGCCATTGGTTTTAACACGTTCAACGACTGGTGATACCTCGCCTCGGCTTTATGGGCAGCGTCGATGAAGAGGTTGGCTTCTTCCACCAGCTTGTGTGCCGTGTCCTGGGTGTAGCGGGTGTCGGGGCCTTCCGCGTGGCGGTTGATCAGATAGTTGGCGAACTGGGCGGCGTGATACGGATCCCAGAATAACTTGGTCTCGACGAACCGCTCGCGCAACTCGTTGATGATCGCATCGGGGTTGTTCGGCGGGTCGGATCGCTGGAGCTGCACCAATGTGCGTGCGGCCTTGAGCATCGACTCATACGCCAATTCCTCGGCTCGAACAAACTGCTTCTCGTCAAGCATGAGCTGCGCCTCGAACGCGGTGCTCTCGGCGTCGGTGAAGCCGAATTCCGAGAGCGAGATGACTTCCCCGGCGCATTCGCCGGTGCCCATGTCGCCGATGGTAAATTCGCGCGGATCGCCCCAATCGGTGTAAAACTCGGGGTGCGTCGCGTGCGGCGGCACTTTCGCCAAATCTTCAATGGTCGTTTTCAGGCTCTTCTTGCCGACACGGGTGCAGAAGTCCTGGAAGCTCTCATCCGTCTGGCGTTCCTTGACGAAGCGGTCGGTCAATCGCTCGATGACGGTGGGAATCGCCTTCGATGGGATGGACCCGATGGCCAATCCGTAGGTTCCCGCGTTGTCGCGCCAGCGGCCGCCGATCATCACCTGGAAATGCGGGACGGTGAAACCGCCGACGTTGCGGCTGTTGCCGTAAAACCCGATGTCCGCCAGATGATGCTGCCCGCAGGAATTGAAGCAGCCGCTCATCTTAATATGCAGCCCGCGAACGGCTTCGTGCATTTGCGGGCTTTGCGCCAGGAACCGCGTGCGCAATTCGCCGGCCAGGCCGCGCGAGGAAGCGATGCCGAGCTTGCAGGTATCGGTGCCGGGGCAGGTGACGACATCGACAATCGATCCGGCTCCGCCCTGGCCCAGGCCCAGGTTCTTGAGTTCCTGATACAACGCCGGCACGTCGCTTTCCTTCACCCATCGCAGCACGATGTTCTGCTCGACGGTGGTGCGGGCGTGATCGGAGGCGTATTTGTGCGTGAGATCGGCCAGCTTGCGCATCTGCCGGCTCGTCAGATCGCCCAACGGCAGCACGACCGTGATCGTCGCATAACCCCCTTGGCGCTGACGGTAAACATTGGTTGCCGCCCAGGCGTCGAAGCCTTCGGGCTTGCGCCCGTTGATCGTTAACGGCACCGTCGAAAACGCCGGCGCTTCCTCATAGCTGGGAATTTCATCGAAATGTTTTCGCCACGTCGGATCATCCGGCATGGTGCGCACTTCTTCCTCAACCAGCCGCCGAAATTCCTCGATCCCCAACTTTTGCACGACGAACTTAAGCCGGGCTTTCTGGCGATTCTTCTTTTCGCCAAGCCGGGCAAACACCCGCCCGATCGCCCGCGAGAGCGGGAGCAGATCCTCGGCGGGAACAAACTCGTACATCAACTTCGCCTGGTGCGGCACCGCGCCCAGCCCGCCGCCGACATAGATCTCGAAGCCGCGCTGCACTTTTCCATCGGCGCCGGTGCGCGTGGCGGCGATGCCGCCCAAATCGTGCAGGCTCACCAGTCCGCACGCCTCGTGCTTGCATCCAGAGAACGCGATCTTGAACTTGCGGCCAAAATCCAGCGTGTCCGGGTGCCCCAGCAGATAAAACGCCGTCGCCTTCGCGTAGGGCGTTACATCAAAGACTTCAGTATGGCAGACGCCGGCGATGGGGCAGGCGGTGACGTTGCGCACCGAATTGCCGCACGCTTCGCGCGTGGTGATGCCGACTGCCGCCAGCCGCCGGAAGATCGAGGGCACATCCTCGATATGCACGTAGTGAAGCTGAATGTCCTGCCGGGTGGTGACGTGGCAGATGGCGTCGGAATACTCCTCGGCCAGGTCCGCCAGAACGCGCATCTGCGCGGGATTCATGCCGCCGAATGGAATCTTGATGCGCTGCATTCCCGGCGCATCCCAGATGGTATCGGGCCCCTTGGTCAGGGTCTGATACGCCAGCGGCTGCGTGGTGACGCCGTCATGCCGGCGGCCATTGTCGTAGCGCTGCCCGTACGTGCCGCGACGAAGCCGCTGCTCGGCAAACACCCGATCCTCGATCTTCCCCTGCTTGCGCAGGTGCATCTGCGCTTCAAAGTTATCGATCTCCCGGGACCAGTCCTCGCGGATCTGGCCGTGGAGTTTCTCTTTCCAAGTCAATGACGACATAGAAGGGATGATAGAAGAAGGCCGACGGGAAATCTAGGACAGGGTCAGCCTCCTGCAATCTCGCCATCGCGGAACGCATTTCACGCACGCATGCCACCGTTAGCGGGGAATGACGGTATGCTGGCTTGCAAGGAGGCATGATGGCAGTGATTGAAGAATCCCGTGAACCCCACGGGGCCAGTTTTCACGACTACAATCGCACCGTTATCGGTTATCATGGCACCACGGCTGAGGCGGCCGAAAAGTTGGTGGACGGTGATCAATTTAACGCGAGCAGCAATGACGATGACTGGTTCGGCAAGGGCATCTATTTTTGGGAGTACGCGCCGAAGCAGGCTTGGTGGTGGACGACAAAGCTGAAAAGGATGAAACAGCCTGCGGTCGTTGGAGCAATTGTTCGGCTTGGTCATTGCCTCGATCTTCTGGATCCGACGAATGTTCTTACATTAAAACAATTTCACGATGAAACGCTTTTGAAGTGGAAGGCCGCCAACATAGCGATCCCAAAAAATGGAAATCAGCATAAGAATCTGGATTGTGCGCTGTTTAATCTTTTCTACGATCAGTCCAGGGTACCGATAGAAACCGCGCGAGCCGTGTATGTACCGACTGAATCATCCAAAAGGGCTTGGAAACGGAGTTGGATCTATGAAGAAGCACACATCCAGATATGCGTCCGGCAACCGAAAAATATCCTCGCGGTCTGGCGGGTCCGCAAAGACGGCAGTTATGGCAAAGACCACGACTGAAGGGGCCGCCGTCGAAGGGCTTTTCAGCGGAGCGGTAAAAGAAATCGCCGCAATGTCTCCCGATGCATTCCGTCGAACCCTGGTACGGCTGGGGATCAGTCAAGAAAATGGAAAATTGAAAAAAAAATACGCTCGGCAACCACGAAGAGGCGCCGCGCCAGTTGTCGCAGATTCCGCATCAGATTGAGCTGATGCGCGAATCGGCAACCAACTTCTCTGACGCGTATTGCACGGCCACTATTCGAGAGGGGAGTCCAACGCTATCTTATTAACATGCGAGACATTTATCCGGTCCGCGTCCGATGGGCGCGCCCACGCAACCCGTACCTCACTTCGCTCGTCATTGCGATTGCAGCCCATGCCTTCTCTTCGCGCCCCGTTCGCGCCGGCGACGTCAAGGAAACCTTCGACGACGGCACCGTTAAAATCCATTACCACACCGACACCAAAAACCGCAAGACCGGCACATATGAAGAGTTCAACCCCAATGGCAAAATCAGCATTCGCGGGCAATATCTGGCCGGCAAGAAGAACGGGCAATGGAGCATTTTTGGCGACAAAGGCAAACTGACTGAATCAATCAGCTACAGCAACGGCCTGCGCAGCGGGCCATATCTGTGGAATTTCCCGTCCGGCAAACCGGGTCTGCGGGCCGTGTATAGCCGGGGGCAGTTGGCTGGGCCGCTGATGGTGCTCGATGAGAAAGGCACGGTTACACGGCGGATCAGTTATCCGCGCTCGCGCGCCCAGGTCGAAAAGGCCTTTCTCACGCTCTATCCCCAGGAGCCCGCGGAGACGAAGTTCACCACCGAGCCGCATGTGGAAGCGCCCTACAAAGCCGGCGTCCTGTCCGACCGGACGCTTGCCCAGGCGATTAAAGTCACTCAGCTTTATCGTTATCTCTCGGGCCTCCCCTGGCAGGATCTCAAAATCGATCCGGGCTTATGCGATACCTCCGCGCATGGCGCCGTGATCCTGGCAAAACTCGGCAAGCTCACCCACACGCCCGAAAAGCCCGCCGACATGGATGAAGCGTTTTATAAGCGTGCATACCTGGGTTGTAGCAAAGACAACCTTAACATGGGCAGCCCCAGTCCCGGGGACGCCGTGCGCGGGTTCATGGACGACTCCGACGACAGCAATGTAACCCGCATCGGACATCGGCAGTGGGTCTTGAGCCCAGGCCTTCAACATGTGGGGTTTGGATCGGCAGACAAGTATGTCTCGATGTACGTCTTCGACGGCACCCGCCCGGTGAAGCTCGACTACAACTTTTTCGCTTTTCCCGGCGAAGGGTTTTATCCGGCGAAGCTGGTCGAGGCGCATTACGCCTGGAGTCTCCACGTCAACAACACGCGGGCGAAGGTCGGGACCGCCAACTCCGTTTCAATCACCATTCAAAAACTCGATGTGCATTATCAGCCGGATGGCGACGCCGCCCCGGCGTCGGTGGTGAGTGTCAATCGCGAGTTTAGCGCCTCGTTCGGGTGGACGGTGATTGTGTTCAAGCCCGGCTTAACCGATGCGCAGCCGGCACGCTACTGGGTTGAAGTGTCGGGCATCAAGAGCGCATCGGGCGCACGGGCACCGTTCGGCTACATCGTCGATCTCATCGACATTCAACCACCCGCCGTGCCCTCGGCAACGCCTCTCGACGGCAATTGCAAATGATCCGCGTTCATCGCAAACCAATTCTCACGCCGCCCCCGCGAGCGCGAAGGCGGGCGAAACGATAGGCTGAGTTTGAATCGCGCGCACAGCCGACCCGCGACTGGCGGCCGTGGATTTCCTCCAGGCGAGGAGGTGTCCCAGAACCACGATGGCGATGAGATAGGGGGCGAATATCAGGAAGCCATCCATGCCGCTGAGAAACGCCAGCGAGAATATCCAGAGCAATCGCATGCCCGGACTGTACCACGGACAGGCCGTTGGCTCATCAAAATAAATTCTGGAAAGCAAGTCGGGGCGGAAAATCGTGTGAAGGACGGCAAACTGTGAGACAAACAGCGGGGCAGGCGGGAACCGCCGGGGCACGCCAAGGAGCGGTGAAAATCCGAAATCCGTCTTCGACCCCGAGGATCAGACCCGAAGAGAACCACGAAATCCGAATCGGCGTCCCATAACGTCATATATTCTCTTTCGCCACGGCCAACCCGAATCCCCACCCGCTGGTATAGTTGTCGATTTTGACGACGATATGGTTTATGCCGGCCTTGAGTTCCGCGAGAAATCGATCCGAATCCGGCGTGTAGGCCCGGCCCACTTCGTGCAGGTGCACGACCTGGCCGTTCATCCACACCATGATTCCATCGTCGCTGCCGCAACGAAGCACAACTTCCCGCGCGACCCCGCTTTCGACCTGGGCGTACGCGTAGGCGACCGCCCATTCCGCTCCGCCCAGCGCGCCACACAGGGCGGCGGCCAGATTCACAAAGCCGCGCGCATCGGCGCGGGCATGTTGCCAGTGAAGCAGTCGGCCGGCGGCGTCAAACTGTTGCCGCGGGTTCACCGAGCCATCGGGAGACCGCTGTAGTTCCTGTTCGACGGGCGTGGGAAGCTCCAGCCCGTCGCGGTTGCCCTCGCCAGCCGGGAACGGTCCGATAACGTGCCAGTCGCGGATGTACTCGCCAAGGCTGCTTTTCACGGCGGCGCAACGCTGTTCGCGCAATTCGGCAAGGTTGGCTCGGCTGAACGATTTTCCGCTGCCGGGGACGAGCGTTTTTTTGCAATCCAGGTCGGGCAATACGCCGCCTTGGGACGCCGGCCCGTGGGCGGCGATCAGCTCATCGCACAGTTCCACGATCTTGTCGAGCGGCAGCAGGGCGGCGGTCAGCGGATCAAACATCGCCGCCTGATACAGATAATCGCGCCGTCCCTCCATCGCGGCGCGAATGAATAGCTCATGCTGCGTGACATGCGGCTGCATGTAGCCGACAAGCTGCGGCGGCAATTCGCCGACGGTCGTAAACCGCGGACCGCCGCGATCCACCAGCGTGGGCGCCTCGGCGATCGCATCCGCCGGCAGATTTGAAATCGCGCCGCGGTTGGGCATGTTGCCGTACACGACGGCGGGCGTGCCGGTGACGATGGAATGAATGATCGTGCTGCCATATTCCCGGCTGCGGCGCACATCAATGGGTTCATCGGTCCGGCCCAGCGCCGCCAGCCGCTCGAATTCGCCGACGATGTTTTCGCAGCGGCGCAGGTATTCATCGATCGGCACATCAAACGCCGCGATCTGCCGGGGGCCGTGCGGGATGAAGTAGGGGCTGTACTCGGCGTTATGCTCGCTGGATTCGGTGACGAAGTAGCCCAGCCGTTTCATCAGCTCGAAACGTACTTTGTTGGTGTTGTATATTTTCGCATTATTCATCGCCTCGAAGAGCCGGGGATATAAATCCTGCCCGTTCTTTTCCAGGCGCAGATAAAACGCCATATGGTTGATGCCGGCGCAGACGAAGGCGATGTCCCCGGATTTCTCTCCCAGGTAGCCCATGAGTTCATCGAGCGTGCCCTGCACGCTGTGGCAAAGCCCCACCGCGCGCACGCCGCTCGTGCGCGAGATCGTCTGCATGTTCATGCTCATCGGGTTGGAGTAGTTCAGCAGCCAGCCATTCGGGCACACCTCCCGCATATCCCGGCACAGTCCCGTGAGCATGGGATAGGTGCGCAGTGCCCGGAACAATCCGCCGGGCCCCGTGGTGTCGGCGATGGTGAAGTTCAGCCCGTATTTGCGGGGAATCTCAAAGTCCACGAGCGTGGAATCGAACCCGCCGATCTGCACCATGTTGATGACAAAGTCCGCCCCCGCCAGCGCCTCGCGCCGATCCTGCGTGGCGAGAATCGTGGGATTCGCGCCGACGGCTTTCGCCGCCTTCCGGCACAGCGCCGCCCCCACCTCCAGCCGCCGCGGATCCACATCCATGTAGCAAAAGGCCGCCTCGCGAAACTCGGGATAGCCCAGGATGTCGCAGGTGAGGTTTTTGGAAAAGACGACGCTGCCGGCGCCGATCATGGCAACCTTGATGGGAGGTGTCATGGTGAACCCCCCGCCGGGTTTCTCGAACGCTCGCGGCAATTGCCTTCCATCTCGCTCTCCGGGGTGAAGTTTCTCATTGGTGCAAAAACATAGGCGAATCCTATGTGCAATGGCCGCGAATAACGAGACTTCATGCGCGACGCAACTCCGCGCATCGATTCCTGCTTCTCGCGGGTGTAACTCGTGTTTGTGGCGACTTGGTGGGGCAGACATTCCGAATGCAACAATCCGCCACTACAGGCGGCGTCGCGTGTCACGGCTGAGCCGTCGATCGCATGCGCAAAACGAGCCAGCAGATTATTGCAAAGGCGGCAACCGCGCCGATTCGGGCGGCGGCGCCGGCGAATCCCAGCGGCTCGGCGGGCGGAGAGAGGATGGCCCACGCGACATTGAACGCGAGAATCGCCATCGCGCCGGCCAGCAGGAGCGATTGGCCGCGCCGGCGCAACAGGCAAAGCGCCGCGCCCATTGCCAGTCCCAGGTCCGCGAGCATCCGCACGCTTCCCATGACCACCAGCAGGCGAAGGTTCGGCATCGCGGCGCCTGACGAATGCGCCGCTCCGCCAGCCCCGGTCGCCGGATGCTCCGTGATCCCGTGGATTGTTACCGAGACGCTCTTGGCATCGCGGCTGATCCAGACCGCGGCCAGAACCAGCGCCATAACCGACAGAGTACGGGCCGCGCGCCCGGCGTACGCAATCGCGCCGATGCGCGTCTGGTGCCGTTGGCTCATCAGCCAGCAGATCGCCGGGTAAATCAGGTAGGTGGCCAGAACGGAAAGAGAATAAGAGATCGGCATCATCGGCCGATCCGGCAAATAGGTGATGGCCGAATCGGCAATCGCGAGGGCCCAAATATGAGAACCCGAAAACGCCACCGCGCCGACCATCAAAATCCATCGTCCCGGAGACCATCCCAATAACCCCGCCGCGGCCCCAAACGTCATCGCGATGGCGGCCGCGCCGATCAGCCATCCCACCGCGATCGCGCGGTCTGCCGGGTTGTGAACGGTGAGGAAGCCGTAACGATAGCCGTAGCCGTATGTGAGCGCCGTCTGCGACAGGGCGGCGGCGTTGCGGATGCGCGCGGATTCCAGCAACGCCGGCGCTGCGAAGAGCGGCCCGAGAATCAGCCCGACGATGAAGACCAGCCGCACCAATCCGCGCGGCCGGGAAACGGAAAACGAATTTTCCGCCCCGCCGGCCAGTGCCAAACCGCCGGGATGAACAGAACCAACGCCCATCAACGAATCCTCCGCGCGCGGCAATACATGCCACGCTACGTCATTATCGACCCTGATAAGGGGAGGGTTTAGCTGACTGCGGACCGCGCCCACGAAGCAAGACAAGGGTGAAAATCCGAAATCCGAAGCACGAAATCCGAAACAAATCCGAAAGCAAGAAAAACGGAAAACTCAAAGGGCGCGTCGCATCTTGCGTATCACGGATTGCGCGGCGTAGCATGGCTCTTTGCCTGGCGCGGGGTTCGGCGCCAACTGGAGGATTCATGAAGCGGGCTTTCTTATCGGCGGTTGTTGCGTTGTTGTTTGCCTTGCCGGTGGCTTGGGCGCAGAAGCCGCCCGAAAAACCGGTCGCCAAAGAACCGGTGGCGCCGTCGGAGCTTAAGGCGCGGCTTCATAAGGTTTTGCCGGTCGTCAGCTTCAAAGCGGTCGCGCTGTCCGAGGTTTTCGAATTCCTTCACGATGCCAGCGGCGCGGATCTGTTCATCGATTGGAAGCGCCTGGAGAAGGCGGGCGTTCTCAAAAAGGCGCCAATTACCTATCAGGCAAAAAAACGAGAGTTTGGAGAGGTACTGAGTGATATCCTCAAACTCGCGGGCGGCAACAAGCCGCTCGCCTACTGCGTCGATCATCAACTGACCATCATCTCGACGAAAGGCGGCGCGGCGGCTATCCAGGAAACATTCCAGGCCGATGACAAGTTGTGGAAACCCATTGAGGCGGGGCCCGGGTTCAAGGGCATCCTTCCCGAGGTGAGTTTTGACGTCTCGCGTTTGGCGGATGTGATCGACTTCCTCAAGGACGTCTCGGGCGCGAAGATCGAAGTGGACTGGGCAGCGTTCGCGAAGGCCGGCGTCAATCGCGATACGCCGATAGGCGCGAAGCTGGGAAATGTCACGTTCGGCCGGGCCCTGCGCATTGTGCTGCTGAGCGCGACCGACAAGCCAGCCAATATCACCGTCGTAAGCGGCGCGATCCACGTCGCCCCGTCAGTATCGAAATAAAAAACGTGCCGTTGTTGTGGGTTGTGAGTTGTCAGTAGTGGGTTGTCAGTAGTGGGTAGTGGGTTGTGGCTTGGCGCGTGGCCCTAGCTCATCTCGTTTTGAGATTTTCTTCTTGGACTTTTGGATTTGTTTCGGATTTCGTGCTTCGGATTTCGGATTTTTGTCAGTCATCTTCCGTGATGCGCAGGGCCGACCAGGTCGCACACCTGCCCCAGCAGCGTCACCGTGTTCTTTTCCCGATCGAACAGATAGACCCATCGCTCCGGCTGCCGTTTGGCATAGTATTGATACAATGCGCGATTGCGTGCCGCCCCCAGATCGTGGGCGCGGATGATCGGAGCATCGTCGGGCCAGGTCACATCCCAGTTGTACACCGGCTCCTCGTAAACCCGCTCGTATTCGCCGATCCGGCACATCACCAGGGCCGGCTTGTGAACCAATTTGGGAAGAGCCAAATAATTGGTGCGCGACACCGTGCCGGGAAACGGCTCGAAGATTTTTTGATCGTTCAGACAGATCGTCCGCACCGCCAGCCCCAGCACCAGCATCGGCAGCAGCACGCGCGCGATGCCCATGGCGGGCCACGCCTGTTCGATGGCCGCCGCGCCCAGCGCCAGCGCGAAGATCACCGACGGCGCCAGCGCCAGCGCATATTGCGGCATGTAAATGTAAAAGCACCCCGCCCCCGCCAGATAGCACCCGGCCATCGACCACAACACCCAACGCCGGCCATTGCGCAATCCCATGATTGAGACCGGCAGCAGCACGATCAGCAGCAGCGTCGGCATGTCCGATCCCAGCGCCAACGGGATGCGAAACGTGGCGGACAACTTCAGCGCATCATGAAACGTCGTGAAATACTGTTCCGCGGGCTGATCGAGATAATCGTACACGCGCTGAATCTGCACGACCGGCGACGGCGGGCGAAACGCCGGGTCGTAATGCTGCAACCCGAAGCTGGCGGCATTGAAATAAACGCGGTTGTACCGAGCCAGCGGCGCTTCCAGAAGTTGCCCCGTAACGGCCCGATCAAACGCCAGCTGCAGCGCGATTAGCGGCGCGCCCGCCAACATCACGATGCCCACAATGATAATCCGCGCCCGCGCCGGCAAGCGCCGCAAGTCCCACATCCATGCGATCGCGACCGGCGCGAGCACGCAGATGGCATCGAGCGGCCGCGTAATGGCGTACCACCCCGTCGCCAACCCCGCCAGCGCCGCCCAGCCGAAGCCGGCATTGAACACCGTCCGCCGCGCCGCGCCGCCCGCGCCATGGCGACCAGCGCCATCGCTGCGCCTACAGCGTTTTTCACGTAGCTGGAGCGTTTTGGCATGGTCACTGAAGTGACCACGCCGGCGGCCGGTTATGGTCACACGCCATAGCAACATGAAACTTGCTTTAACATCGCGGCCCGCGCCATCGCGGCCCGCGCCATCGCGGCCCGCGCCATCGCGGCCCGCGCCATCGCGGCCCCCGCCATCGCTTGGCGCGCCATCCGGACCAGCGTGTAGGGTTCGCTTCAGCGAACGCGCACCCCACC
>DASRLH010000514.1:0-2629 GCA_035648595.1 Tepidisphaeraceae bacterium | reverse complement strand
AACGCCTTCGTACCTTGTTCGCTCTGGCTTCCATGCCAATACTCCTTTGAATCAATCGAACGATAATGCCACCAATATGTTATACTCGCTGGCGGACACAAAAAAATGTGACGAAAGATGAGGCGAGACGCCCGTGATACGGTAACGGGCTTCCTCCTATGAATCCGACTGTAGTACAATCGGCTAAAGTGTTGCAACGTCTCATGCACCAATCCCTCTGCGAGAGGATCGAAATGCCCGCCCAGGTCATCGTCCACAATCTGATGAAGAATTACGGCCCCGTCGAGGCCGTGCGCGGCGTTTCGTTTGAAGTCGCCCAAGGCGAGGTCTTTGGCATGCTCGGGCCCAACGGGGCCGGCAAGACGTCAGCCGTCGAATGCGTGGTTGGCTTGCGCGCGCCCGACAGCGGCTCGGTCGAATTGTGCGGCATCGACGCGTTGGCCCATCCAAGCCTCGTTAAGGAACGCGTCGGCGTCGCGCTGCAGTCCACCGCGCTGCAGGACAAGATCACGCCGCGCGAGGCGTTGAATCTTTTTGGTTCCTTTTATGCCCGCAAGGTGGACACGAAACGGTTGATCGAGCGATTCGCGCTGGAGGAAAAGGCGGATGCGCCATTCGATTCCCTCTCCGGCGGGCAACGGCAACGGCTCGCCCTAGCGCTGGCGTTTGTCAATGAGCCCGACGTGTTGTTCCTTGATGAGCCGACCACCGGACTCGATCCGCAGTCTCGCCGCGATCTGCACAATTCGATCCTCCAGATGCGCAACGAAGGCCGCACCGTGCTGCTCACCACGCATTACATCGAAGAGGCGCACCAACTTTGCGACCGCATCGCCATCATCGATCGCGGCAAGGTGATCGCCCACGGGAAGCCCGATGATCTGATCGCCAAGGCGCAGGCAAGCATCCGCATTTCCGTCCGCACCGTCCGGCCCCTTGAGCCACACGATCTGCAATCACTGCCCGGCGTGGAGAATGCACAAGTCGCCGGCGAGAGCGCGGAATTAAAGACGGCAAATGTCAGCCAAACGGTCATCGAGCTCGTAAAACTTCTGGAAGCCCGCGGCAACGAGCTGGCCGACCTGCACATCCGCCGGCCCTCGCTGGAGGACGTGTTTATCGAACTCACCGGCACAAGTTTGCGAGAGTAGGGGGATGGGGAAGAGACGGTTGAAAATCCGAAATCCGAAGCACGAAATCCGAAACAAATTCAAATGAGGAAAGAACAAACGTCTGAAACGCGATTGGCCGCCGGCTGGCGTGCCGGAACGCGCGTCCAGGTTCTGCGAGACGCCGCAGACGTTTTTCTGCGACGATGCGATATGGCGCGACAGCCCATATTGTTTTGGATTTCGGTTTTTCTTCGTTTGAATTTGTTTCGGATTTCGTGCTTCGGATTTCGGATTTTGAGCGCCCCAAGGACGGTCTCGCGCTTGTGCACCACCCGGCCTGCTCCCTTACCTCATCCACACTGTTTTGATATTCACGAATTCGTGTATTCCAAAGGCAGATAACTCGCGGCCATAGCCGCTGCGTTTGATGCCGCCGAAGGGGAGGCGGGGGTCGGATTTAACCGGACCATTCACAAAAACGCACCCGGCTTCAAGGCGCGCCGCGAGGAGCTGCGCGGCCGCGGCGTCGCGCGTCCAAATGCTGGCGCCCAGGCCGTATTTGGAAAGGTTCGCCAGACGAATGGCGTCGTCCACGCCCCTGGCGTCGATGAGGGCGGCAACGGGGCCGAACGTTTCCTCGTCGAACACCGGCATGCCGGGGCCGACGTCGGCCAGAAGCGTCGGGGCGTAGAAATACCCCGTGCGCGGAAGCCGATGGCCGCCGGTGACGAGACGGGCGCCCGCCGCGATGGATTCGCGCACCTGTCGATCGAGATTTTCCAGCAAATCGAGCCGGGCCAGGGGGCCCTGATCGGTGGCGCGATCGGTTGGATCACCGAGCTTCAGCGCGGCCAGGGCCCGCGCGAAATGCCGTTCAAACTCCCGGCCATCCCCCACCACAATGAATCGCTTGGCGGCAATGCAGCTTTGCCCGGAATTGATCGTGCGCGCCGAGGCGGCGGCCCGGGCGGTCGCTTGCACATCCGCATCCGGCAACACGATAAACGGATCCGACCCGCCCAATTCGAGCACGGCTTTCTTCAACTCCGCCCCCGCCTGCGCCGCGACTGCCGCTCCGGCGCGCTCGCTGCCGGTGAGCGTGACGGCGGCCACCGCCGGGTGCTTGATGATCTCGCCCACGGCGGAGGTATCAACGAGCAGAGTCGAGAAGACGCCCGGCGGAAAACCGGCTTCGCGAAAAACATCCTCGATCGCCAGTGCGCAGCCCGGCACGTTGGGCGCATGCTTGAGCAGCCCCACGTTGCCCGCCATCAGCGCCGGGGCGGCAAAGCGAAACACCTGCCAAAACGGGAAGTTCCACGGCATGATCGCCAGCACCCCGCCCAGCGGATCGAAGCGCACGTACGACTGTGCCGCGTCTGATTCGATGTCGATCTGGCTGAGGTATTTCGCGGAATGAAGGGCGAAGTGCTCGCAACATGCCGCGCATTTCTCGACCTCCGCCTCCCCTGCCATCACCGGCTTGCCCATCTCGCGCGCCATTAACAGCGTAAGTT
>DASRLH010000513.1:0-6033 GCA_035648595.1 Tepidisphaeraceae bacterium | reverse complement strand
AGAATTCGCCGCGCAACAGAAACCGGATGACCGGCGTGACCGCATTTTCATCAGGGCGCCTTGCGACGCTTGCATCTGATTCCATTTCCCGACACGCTCCCAACATGCCAACCCCAATTGTCATCGCCACCTGGCCCTTTGGCTTGCCCGCATGTCAGTCGGCGTGGGCGACGCTGCACGCCGGCGGCAGCGCGATGGATGCGGCGGTCGCGGGGGCGGGGCAATGCGAGGATGATCCCACTGTGGATTCGGTGGGCTTTGGCGGGTTGCCGGATGCGAGCGGGGAGGTGACGCTGGATGCCTGTGTCATGGACCATGTCGGCGGATGCGGGGCGGTGGCGTGCATGAAGCGGGTGAAGAACGCGGCAGCCGCGGCGCGGCTGGTGATGCAGCGCACGCCCCACGTCCTGCTCGCCGGAGAAGCGGCGACGCAATTCGCCGTGGCCAATGGAATGCCCGAACAGAATCTGCTGACCGATCGGGCGCGCGAGCGTTTTGAAGCATGGAGACGTCAACAAGCCGGCGCGCCCGAGGGCCATGACACCCTTGGCATTCTGGCGATCGATTCGGCAGGCCATTTGGCGGGCGCCTGCACGACCAGCGGGCTGGCGTTCAAGCTGCCCGGACGCGTCGGCGATTCGCCGATCATCGGGGCCGGGTTATATGTCGATGGGAAAATCGGCGCGGCCGCCGCCACGGGCATCGGCGAGGAAATGATCAAATCCTGCGGCAGCTTCGCCATCGTCGAAAACCTCCGCCGGGGCCTGGAGCCGCACGCCGCGATCGAGGTGGTTTTGCAACGCCTGCTGGAACGCCGGGCGGGGAACAGCCAGACGGATGTCAGTTTCCTGGCGCTGCGGGCCGATGGGGCGCTGGCGGCGATGAGCCTGCGGGCCAAGACCGATTTCCGGTACGCGGTGGTGTGCGAAGGCCGCGCGGAATTGCTAGCGGCGCCGTTGCTGGTGCCGTGAGTTTGACAACATGTGCAGTTACTAGATCTCATCGATAGCGCCACGACAGGTACTCGATGTGATGTTACATCGCCGCAGCGCGATTTTTGCCTCTTCTGACAGGCTCACCGTATAATGCCTCCATGTACCGCCTGTTCACAATCCTTTCAGCGGTATCGTTCGTCTTGGCCATCGTTCTGGGTGTCGCAGAGTTTCACTACGTTGGCCTCTCCCGACCTGTTGCTTACACCAGCATTTGGTCGCCGCTTCAACCGCAGTTTCAGGCCGCCACTCATCGTGCGCAGGAATCTCTTGATCGTTGGTCGGAATATGCAAAAGCGCATCGTGGCACTTCGGATGAAGAAAAAGTTCATCGCGTTGAGTTGCTCGCGGATATGAACACCGCCATGAAAGAACAAAACCGCTTGCTGAACATTGAAATACAAGCGCAAAGCCGTCGGCTGGCGATTCAACTTCAAAACAGCCGGCGCAGATCCTCTCTACTTATTTCCGTGTACATCGCGCTGATCCTGCCCTACGCGTGGTGGCTCCATCGGGCATGGCTGAAGCGCCGTTGCAGGGGCCGCCAGGCGAAAGGCCTTTGCACGGAGTGCGGTTACGACCTGAGAGCCACGCCCGATCGATGCCCGGAGTGCGGCGCTCAAGCCCCATCCGCTCCGTTGCGAGAACCGATGATTCGGCCAGTCTCGTCCCGCTTTCGCGCCGTGGTATAATTCGCAGATGGCCTGGCCTACCTCATTGCACGTTGCCCTCAAGGAATGGGCGGTCGTCTGCGCCGCCCTGGAGAATGGCCGGCAGATTCTGTTGCTTCGCAAAGGCGGGATATATGAGTCGGCGGGGGAGTTCGAGGTGGAGCATCGGCAATTCCTGTTTTTCCCGACCTATCTGCATCAGAACGCCGACATGCTTAAGCCCGATGCGCGGGAGGGCCTTGAACAGCGGACCAGTGAGCCGCAAGAGGTTCGGCTCAGCGCCGCGGGCGTCGTCACGGACATTATTTCGCTTTCAAATCGCAAGCAGATGGACGCGATCGACGATGAGCATGTCTGGACGTCGCCATTGATTGACATGCGTTTCAACTATCGCCCGCAAAATCCGCTGTACCTGCTCTTGGTGCGCGCGTATCGGCTGCACGAGCCGTTGACGGTTGCGAATACGCCGGGGTACGCCGGGTGCAAGAGTTGGGTGCCGCTGGATCAGCCGATAGCGACCGGCGATGCACTGCCGGTGCTGGATGATGTTCGATATGAGTTGAGGCGAAAACGGATTCGCGAGGTCCTGGCCCAGATCGAAAACTGAGGGGAGCAGGCGGTCCTGCCGGTTTGCTTCCGCGTCCGCTCGATCTCAGCACTCAGCACTCAACTCTGCCTCCGCTCCCCTCCCTTGCCCGCCATCGCCAATCCCCTTACCCTCATTGGCCTATGAGCATTTTGGTGAACAAGGAGACGAAGGTTATTTGTCAGGGGATTACCGGCACTGCCGGGGCGTTTCATACCAAGGCGTGTCTTGAATATGGCACGAAGATGGTGGGCGGCGTCACGCCGGGCAAGGGCGGGACGAAGGACGCCAACGGGCTGCCGGTGTTTAACACGGTGCGCGAGGCGGTTGCCGCCACGGGGGCGAATGCGACGATGATTTTCGTGCCGCCGCCTTTCGCCGCTGACGGGATCATGGAGGCGGCGGACGCGGGCATCGCCGTCATCTGCGCGATCACCGAAGGCATCCCCGTGCTCGACATGATAAAGGCCAAGGCGTTTCTCGCGGGCAAGCCGGGCATCACGCTCATCGGTCCCAATTGCCCCGGCGTCATCACGCCCGGCGAATGCAAGATCGGGATCATGCCCGGCTACATCCATACGCCGGCCAAGGACGCCAAATCCAAAAAAGCCGTCGGCATCATCTCGCGCAGCGGAACCCTCACCTACGAAGCCGTCTGGCAATGCTCGACCCGCAACATCGGCCAAACCACCTGCGTCGGCATCGGCGGCGACCCCGTGAAAGGCGTCAACTTCATCGAAGTCCTCGAACTGTTCAGCAAGGACCCGCAAACCGACGGCATCATCCTGATCGGCGAGATCGGCGGCACCGACGAGGAAAAGGCCGCCGCCTTCGTGAAGGCGAGCGTCAGGAAGCCGGTCGTCGCGTTCATCGCCGGCCGCACCGCGCCCCCGGGCCGTCGGATGGGCCACGCCGGCGCCATCATCAGCGGCGGAGAAGGCTCCGCCGACTCCAAGATCGCGGCGCTGCGGGAAGCGGGAATCGCCGTCGCCGACAGCCCGGCCGGCATCGGGGAGGCGATGGCGCGGGCGCTGGGGGTGGGGGAGTAACCACGCCCGGAACTCGCGGTTTGATGGCGGACTCGCGGAACGTTGGTGGAAACAGTCGGGCTGGGACCGCCCGGCTCTTCCAGGCTTCGGATATGGGTCCGCTACGAGAGATGATATAATTCGCGAATCGCATCTGTGCGCGATTGACAGTACGATATCAAAACAGCTGTCGTCCCAAGTAGAGCCGGGGCGTCCCGCCCCGTGGGAGCGCCATTCAACGTGACCCATGCCCCGCGTCCTTGCCTACCTCATCACCTGGGGCACCTACGGAACCCGCCTGCACGGCGACAAGCGCGGAACCGTGGACCGTGCAAACAACGAATACGGGCAACCCATCCTTCGCTCCGATCCCCAACGTCTGCAAGAAGAGCGAGACCGCCTCAAGTTCCCACCCATCGTGTTGACCGCCCAGCAATGTGGCTTCGCCGAAGACGCGATTCCCTCCATTTGCGAGCAAGGCCGCTGGAGCCTCCACGCCCGCGCCGCCGCCCCCGACCATGTGCATGTCGTTCTCACGTCGCCTTTCGATCCAACCACCATCCGCCGACTGCTCAAACGCTGGCTCGGCCAATCACTGTCAGGCAAATGGCCTCTCGCGGACGCTCGCACTTGGTGGGCGGAAGGCGGCAGCATCAAATGGATTCACGACGAGGACTATCTGCACAACGCCATCCGATACGTTGAGCGGCAAAGAATCCATCAGATGCAGTGATCCAACAATCTCCGCACCCACAGCACCACGGTCGCCGCGCACGCCAGCAGCGAGAGAACGGACAGCATGGCGAAGAGGCGGCGGAGCATCGGATGACATCATAGCAGGTTTCTCCAGGTCGGCAGATCTGGCGACCGAAATGTAGGCCGATGGCAGTTTCTAGCCTACACGGTTCGTGGACGCTAAAATGCGACAATGCCGCAAACTTGGTTTGATCTGGCAAGCGATGCGCGAAGGGCCGCGAACCGGCTGGTGAATCAAAGACTACGGCGTCCACTTATGCTGCCAAGCACTTCGACATATCGGAGAATCGCGGCATGAATGGACAAGTCGGGAACGGGTATGCGAGAATAGGAACCGCCAGAATTCGCTGCCGCAACCCCTGGTGAGCGGCAATCATTTGCCCATCGGCTGGCTTCGTGGCGCCGGGCAACAAATTGAAAGGGGCGCGCTTATGCTCGACGGCTTGCAAATCCCAATTCCCTGGCGTCCACGCGCTCCGCGCGTACCGACGCGCGCGAAATTCAGGGGTAGCGTAGCCAATGATAGCGACAGGGTTTGGTGGGACAGACTCACCGATTCGCGGCAGACACGACTGTCTGCCCCACTATCCGAGCAGCCCAAAACATTCCCGAAACTTCGCGGGCGCGCCCTCGCAGCGTTCGCTGGCGTCTTGCTCGCACTTGGGGTATCGCTATCGTCGCCATCCAACGGTCATGCGGCCGCTGCCGGGTTGCAAACTGCCGCGCGAGCCGCCCCGGCGGACGATATATTTGACGGCAAAGGCGATGCGCCTTCGCCCGCGCCGCCGGCCAAACCCGCTGAACCCAAGGCCTCAGCGCATTCACCCGATGACGCGACGGACGCAACCGTGCCGCCGGCCGACGCGACACAACCGCCGGCTCAATCGGCGCCCGCTCAGGCCGCGCCCGCCGCGCCGGCGCGGCTGCCGGTTCCCACGCGCGGCGTGCAGGCCGCCGCCCTCAAGACCGTGCATGAATTATTCCGCGCCGACTATGCCCGGCACGCCCCCGCGGATGAAGCGGCGCTGGCGGCGCGGCTTTACGCGGAAGCCACCAAGGACACCGGCGACCCGGTGGGAAAGTACGTGCTCCTTCACGAGGCGTGCGACCGCGCTGCCGATGCTGGCGACGCCCAGCTCGCGATGGAGGCGGTCGATCAACTCGATGCGAGTTACGTCATCGACGCCAAGGCCATGCGATTGTCCGCGCTGGCCACCGCCGCCCGCGCCGCCCTCACGCCCGCCGCCGCGCGGGCCGCGACCCAGGCGATGCTCAAGCTCAGCCAGAGTGCCCTGGATGCCGGCGACTACACATTGGCCGGCAAACTGGCGACCGATGCCCAGGTCGTCGCCCGGCGGGCGCGTGATATGAGTCTGCTGTCCCAGGCGCGGGCGGCGGCATCGGATGTCACCCGGCTTTCGCACGAATATTCCGCCGTCAAAGGCGCGGTGGCCAAGCTCAAGGCCAATCCCGACGATCCCGCATCGAATGCCGCCGTCGGCAAGTATTTGGCCCTGACGCGCGAGCAATGGGATCGCGCGCTGCCGTATCTGGCCAAGGGCTCGGATGTTCGCCTGCGTTCGCTGGCGATTGAAGAATTGTCGCTCTCCGCGAACGCTTCAAAGCCTCCGTCGCCAGTAGCGGCGGGGAAACTGGCGGCCGCGATTTTCGATGCCGCCAGCCGCCAGGAAGGCTCGGCGCGGATGGCGATGGCCAGGCACTGCCGGTATTGGTATGCCGTTGCCGCCGCGGGGCAGTCGGGACTGGCCGCCATCGCGGCGAAACGCCGGCTCAACGAATTGCGCGCGGCGACGGTGCAACCCGGGCTTGTCACGGACATTTACGATGGCACCGATTTCCTAATGCCGTTCGGCACGGCGATTGATGGCGGGGCGGCGATCCTAACAAAAGCCGTATTGCGCTGGCGGCGGGTTCGTGGCACGATCCGGGACGATGGAACAGGAACTACAGGACAAGGACGTCCGGGGACTTAAGCACTT
>DASRLH010000512.1:0-5805 GCA_035648595.1 Tepidisphaeraceae bacterium | reverse complement strand
TGGAACCAGCCCTGCCGCTTCAAACGCAGTGCTTGGAAACGACGCCACTGCCGCCAATCCTTCAGCGTGCCTTCCGTGGCTTCCATGCCTATCTTATGCCTATTTCAAAGATTAAACTTCATTGCGCAACGATCAGTAAGTCGGCCCCATAAGTCAGCTTCGCGGGGCGATCGAGAGGGGGGCGGACAAGGCGGAGACACTGGTAATGGCGACTTCCACGGCAAGCCCCACCCGACGTTCTTACGATTCCACAAGAAGAAGGATGGAGAAACGCTTGCCCGTTCGGCAGAGATGGGTCATAGGTGCCGCGTCAAGCTCGATACAGATGTGGTGAACGACTATTTCAGTCGGGATGCCAATCGAGGTCGCTATCATGTTGAGGTAATCGCGGGGGCGATTGAGGGACAGGAGCTTGATAATACTCTCACGCTCCACAACGGAACCGCGAATTGGAGCGTAAGCGTCCCCGAGGACGATGTGCGGGTCGGTGACGAAATCGTGATCCAGTGTACGGTGAATGACGACACACTTTCTGACCCTTTCGTGAACGTTGCTACGTTGAGAATGGTTGAGCCCAGTAAGAATGGTATCGGCGGCCGCGGCGGGCGCGGTAGCCGCAACGGAAGAGGTGAAAGCGGCACTGGTGGGCATGGATCAGCAGGTAATGGCGGAACACAGGGGAATGAGGGGCCACCTGAACCGGCGGGGCTCAAGATGCCAAAGATTGTCAAAGTTAAGGAGGGCGACGGGGTATGGAAGGAACATGGCTTCGATGAAAACACCGCTTGTAAGATCATGGAGGACGCAGAAGTCGAGGGTGACGTCGACAAATCGGTGTACACGTTCTACGTGAACGTCACCAACATCTCGCTCCGCACCGACATGAAACACGGACCCGGCGATGTTTCGCTGAGAGAGGCAAAGTTTATTTACGCAAACGTGCTAATCGGCCTAGCGCTAATCCACCAAAACCGGAGCCTTTCGAAGCCTACGAACGGTGCCGCGGCCGATAACGACGAGGTGACGGTTGAGGCCAAGGTCGATTTGACGACGCGAGCACTTGCGCCGTTTCTTATCCCAATGATCGATTCCCTTGGAGCGTTAACGCCCGACGAGGCCGCTGGCCTGGCGCAAGTCGGTGACGACGAATGACGTTAAATAGGTCTATGGAACAGAACGACCTCCTTGCTCGACATCGTATCGCCTTTCTGATTCGCGTAGAATTTGCGGTTGGGGATCTTGCGCCACAATCGACCATCCGCCGTATCACTTAACTCTCGGAAAAGTATTTCTCGAAACCCGGCGCGTTCCATCGTCGTCAAATACTCCGGCAACTGCCACGACGAATCGGAAAAGGCGATCATCTGCACGACGGTCGTTTCCCGTGCGGCGATCTTTGCTATGGACGAGAACGCTGCAAACGCGGCGTCGTAGTAGCTCGTCAGTTCCGGCTGCTTGCGGTCTCCAAAAGTATAGAAACTGGCACCATCACCGTCGAGGGAGTTTGCGATCCAATACGGTGCGGGGGTCTCACGACGACCCTGAACCTGCCATCGATGATAGAGGACGTGAACGCCCGGATATGGCGGAGAGGTTACGATCAGCTTAGGCGCGGGAATCTCTGCCACGGCAGGATCAGTGTGAATTTCCGCGGCAGAACAATGTAGGCAAAGCGTGCCCTCGGTTCGTCCGGCCGCGCATGCGGCCCAAGCAAATTCGCGAGCGCCCTCTTCCATCTCGCCGAGAGAGACACGAAGCTGGGCACGGAATTGCGTGGCGGATGGAATGTATTGTCGGCAATCGAGTGCCCACTGGGCGGTCTTTAGGAGCACGCATCGCGCAAATCGCCGTTGATTCTCCGTTGTTAAGAGTTGGAGATCCGGCAGGGACATTTCTAGTGCATTGTCACGCAATGATTTTGGGGTAAATCACTAGAGTTTTACCCGCATTTGGAAGCATGACAATGCACTAGTAGCTTTCTGATCGGCCAGGTTTTGCGTGTGCTGATGTTCTTCTGATAGCCGCGATTCATCCACGCCGTGTCGCGCTCGGCGGGTCGGTGCAGGTTCAGCCCGGATGAAAGTGCCTCGACCCATGCGCCCACTTCCTCAATGTCGTGATTGGACAGCGCCGTGGTCTTAACCTTCGACACAAAGACGGCGAGGCTGTTGATATCAGTTCCAATCGCTAGCCGACCGGCGGCGCGAGCTTCAACCAGGGTTGTACCTCCCCCCATGAATGGATCAAGGACCACGTCTCCAGGGTTAGAAAATGCGGAAATCGCGACCCGCGCAAACAGGGGGGAGAAGCGAGCCGGATAGCGGTAGAAGCTATGACTTAGGCCACCAACGCGCTCGCGCGAGCGGACGGCATCAACAAAGGCCTGGCCGACGGGCGTTGTCATCGTTGCCCCTTCTTTTTGTTGTTGATCCCGCCTCGTTTTATGGCCGCGTCGACCTCGTCGCGATCGAAGCGGTAGCTACGGCCGACTTTGTGTCCAGGGATCGTCCCGCCCCGGACCAGCTTGTAGAGCGTGGACTTCGGAGTTTTGAGGTGCCTCGAAAGTTCGTCCAGATCAAGCCAAGTAGCCAACCCGCCTCCTTGCGGATAAATTTAGACAATATCCGACAGTATCGACGCTCACGAAAATTCACAACAGTAAAAAACTAAAAAATATCCGGTGGGCCGCGCCATGCTTGAGGTTACGAAACGAGGTCGAAACGGGACATGCATCAACTTGCCGGGTGGGGGTGTGGTTTACCGATTCCTCGCCGCGCGGGATTGGTGTGGGATTCGGGTACGTTGCAGATAGCCGAATCGAGGCGCGATGGCCGAGACCAGCGCGATGGAATAATGGGCGGCCAACCGGGCGGGCGATTTGGTGATCTTGAGTCCGGATAGTTCGCCCCCAATCGCAGGGGCTCCGCCCCCGCACCCCCGAAGTTTGACACATCGGTGCCTCCGGCAGGAGGGCGGGGAACCCGGAAGTCTCGCCCGATGAAAAAGATGGCGGCCGCTGCTCACCGGACGCCGGCTCCTTACGTATATACGGCCCGATGCGGTCGGCCCGCTCTCGTGTAAACGCCCAATCTGCCGGCGGCACCCATGCGATAAACTTCGGGGTTTGGGGCAGAGCCCCATCACTACCTGCGCGAACGCCTGCAAGAGCCGTTCGTCCTCGTCCTACCCGCCAAATATCGCTTCGCGATGATACGCCAGAAACTCCCGGCGGGGTTCGGCAAATTTGTCGGGTAGCCGGATGGGTCGCCCGGCGTACTGGACAAAACTCTGCTCAAGCGCGGGCTGCGGGAAATGGCTTGTCAAGTGTTTACTCAACACGACTCTGTATCCATCGTCAAGCGTGATGAGCCCGGCATCGAAAGCGGCGTCGTGGAGTGCCGATAGGCATAGGCCGTTTCCGGCGTCCAGGCGGTGGTCGGGGTATTCGCTCCACGGCTTGATATGGCTCGCCACCAGCAGGCGGGGCACGTTGATGCCGGTGATGCAGCAACGAACGCCATAGGCATTGAGGATGGATTGGCGGAAGAACTGTTGGCCGCGTCGAACTTTGATGGTGGCGTCCGACTCGGTCGGCCCTATGGGGAGGGGCCGCGCGGTCGGCACGATGCGAACTTTATCGCGCTCAAGGAAGTCGATTTCACGGTCGTTGGCGTGAGTGTAGAGGTCATGGAGGATTTGCTCGCTTTCGGGGCCGAGCGTGTTCACATGCTCGCGAAATTCATTCCACATTTCACGGTCGAGCGGCGTTGCGCCGGGCAGGCCGCGAATGCCGCGCGCCGTCTGCACGGGATCGAGGGATGCGAAGTTGCACAGCTTCATGGCGAGGCTGCTGGCCGTCCGCCCCATCTTGTTGGCGACGTCGATGATGAGCGGATTGGTTCGATCGAGTTTTCCGAACGGTAGCTTGCAGTAAAGGTTTAGGGCGATGAGAAAATGATCTCGCGTCCATTTAACGCTCGGAGCCCTTGGCATTGGCAGATTGTAGCAGCGGTGATTGCCGGGTGGGAATGCATGGCCGCGCCAACCATTCCGCGAGACACCGGCGACGCGCGCCTCGCCGGTGTTTCACCCGAACTCGTGCGGAAGGCGGCAGGCAGGGATGTGGTGAACGCGGATCCCAACGGCCAGTTTCGTGTTGCGCGCAACAGGCGCGCAACACGGATGTTTCACGAGAGGCGGCGGCGCAAGTGACGGGATGGCAGGGCGTTGCGAATGGTGTTGAGCAATTTTATGATATTTGCGACACGCGGCGCGCGCACAAGCGCCACAATCCGTCACAAAGTGTCACAAGCATGCACGCAGATCAGAATTCTTACCCGCGTTCATGGTTAATCGTCCATTCTCCGGCTTACGCCGTCAGGATCGGGAATTTGGTGCTGCTGATGGGGAGGTGACTGTATTCCTCGACGAGTCGGCGGTACTCGCGGGCTACTTTGCGGGGCTTGCGGGCGAGGGTGTAGAGGCCGACTTTGTTGACGGTGCCGCGCATCTTGGTGAGGGCGGTGTCCCAGTCCTTCATGTCGAGCAGGCCGAACCAGGTGAAGCCGATGATGGGCACGCCGTCTTCGCGGAGGCGAAGAAGGTTCATCCATTCCTTCCAGAGCCATTCCACCGCGTGCTTGGCGGTGCGGTTGGTTTCGGTGTGCATGACCGGGACGCGGTAACGCTCATAGTATTGGCGGGTGATGACGTAGTAGCCATAGACATCTCCCGCGCCGATGCTGCGGCCATCGGAGCGGAGGACATGCTCATTGGTGATGTAATAGTCGGTTCCCATGATGCAATGCGTGCGCAGGTCGCGCTGCTGCATGAACCACCAATACTCGGCGTCGGTCATGCCGCTGGCCATGAGATAGCGGTAGATGGTGGCGGAAACGTCATGGCCGAAGAGCAGGTCGAGTGAGAGGAAACGCCGTTCGTTCATGAAGTGGGCGGATGCGACGGTGTCTGGGCTGCCGGGGTGAACGTATTCGGTGCTTTCGCTGAAGATGAAGATGGCATCGGGCCGCAGGTCGAGAATACGCCGCATGGCGGAGATGGAGGCCTTGCAGCAGTGCTTGAGGTTTGTGACAAACCCCGCGTCGCTCATCATCTTTTCGTTCCACCACCCAAACGCGCCCGAGAAAAGGGCAGTCACGTAGATTTCATTGACCGGCGTGTAATACCGCACCCACGGATACCGCTCGGCAAACGCATACGCATAGTCCGCGAAATGACTGGGCCAGTCCGGGTTTTGAAAATCGACCAGCCAGTCGGGCAGCCCAAAATGCAGCAGATCGACAATCGGCACGATGCCAAGGCGGCGCATCTCGTGCATGACCGGATCGAGGAAGCTCCAGTCGTATTCGCCTTTTTCCTTCCAAATGCGGTAGATCGGCGGGCCATAGCGGAGATAGCGCAGGCCCAGTTCGCGGACGAGTTTGAGGTCGGTCTGCCACATCTCGTAATGGCCGGTGTCTCGCAATTGATCGACGCGGCCCGCCTCGATCTTGGGGCAGGAGCATTCGATGCCAACGGCAAACATGAAGCGCAGGGTATCGAGCGGGTCGGCGGTGCGGATGGCGGGAGTGATCGCGGGCGGGGAAGTCAAATTCTCTATTCCTTTGGGGGAAACAGCGCGCCCCTCGGCCCGCCTTTATACAAGTAGAGGCCACGCAAGGGGAAGGGACCAATCCCATCGTCGGTCCTTAGCGGGTGCGTGACAGTTTCGGCGGCGTTCCTTTTTCCCTCTCCCGGTACTCCGGGGGAAGCGAGCGGAATTGGCGACTGCCCGCGAGCGGGCAG
>DASRLH010000511.1:0-8295 GCA_035648595.1 Tepidisphaeraceae bacterium | reverse complement strand
TCACCACCGGGCCATTGGAAGGCACAAATAACAAGATCAAAACCATGCAACGACAAGCATACGGCTTCCGAGACCCCGACTTCTTCAAACTTAAAATCTTCGCTTTACACGAAACTACCTACGCATTAGTCGGATGAACCTTCTTTCTTGACGGTCATGCCCAACGGGTGGAATTGTCAGGACTCTGGCAATTGCAGTGGTCAACTTCCTTCATCCCCTCCACCGTTGCCATCCCATGAAGGTTCTATAACTCGTTATCGAAAAGCTAGTTGCGATTCATTTCTTTGCTCGTCCCCGCCAAATTCTCTAAATTCTCGAAATTGCTTGGCCGGTTTACGGCCTCCATCCCGCTTCTTCGTGCAGAGCCGTTCATGACCGCGTTGCGGTCGCGACTCGCAAATCGTTTCACGTAAGGATGGACGACCATGAAGTCGCTGAAAAAAGTGCGTTCGATGCTTGCTCACGCGTTGTTCGATAGTTCGCATGAGACTCAAGGTGCCCGAACCGGGTCCCGGTGTGGCCGTCCGGCGATCGAGAGACTCGAATCACGCGTGTACCAATCCGCCGATCCCGTCACCTATCACGGCGGGCATCTACTCTCCAACGTCAGCGTGCAAGCGCTCTATTACGGCAACGGCTGGGCGACCCCGCACGAAGAGGGGGTGGCTGCCTACCTCAATGGGTTCCTGGGGAGTGTCACAAACAGTCCATATATGGACCAATTGCAAGAATACAGCGAGCCGGGGATGGTCATCCGACGTGGAACGTTTATCGGCGGCCAGCTTGATTTATCCGCCCCAGTCACTCAACCAGCTACTCCTTCGAATCCGATAGCCACCGTCGACAGAACTACAATCGAAAGTGAGCTCAATAAACAGATAATTACACCACACCTGTTGCTGGCGGCAGCGAATCCCAATCGGCTCTACATTGTGTATGTCGAACCGGGAGTGAAGGTCACCTACACTGATAGTAATGGTATCCTCCAAAGCAGCGCGAGCGGTGGTTTTGCGGGTTTTCATTGGCATTTTGTGGATTCACAAGGAGACACCGTCTATTACGCGGTGGTGCCTCGAACTGTCGATCCAACCCAAGATTCAATGACAATCACGAGCTCTCACGAGTTAGCTGAGGCAATCACCGACCCCGACAACGCCAATGGCTGGTTCGATGGCGAGTTAGCTGAAATAGGGGATAAGGCGGAAGGCGGATACGGGAATATTGACGGCTATGCGGTACAAGATGAGTGGTCAAATCGCAGAAATGAACCCTTCGTGTTGACGGTGCCCAACTCCCGATCATTTAGCATTGACGGCGGCGGCAACATCAAGCTTTTTGACACTGACAACATGCTTTGGACACGTAACCGTGACGGCTACTGGTTGGGCGCGTCTCAAGGCGAAGATGATCACATCACAATAGATTAGACTCCTCATCCGCATTCCACCGGATACGCGCTAGTGCGCACCGGCTCCGACGGGTCGACGAGAAGCCTTGGCTGGTTCGATAGCTCGGTTAATCAATTTACCGACTGGGCGCCTTTCGGTGTTAACCGAGGGGTAAACTACACATACGCGCTAATCGGAAAAGTCAGTGCACGAAAAATCGGACTCGACGGCATCATGGTATGGAACGCGCCATTGGCGCCAGGCCAAGGCTATGATGATCCGATTTCGATGCCATCCATAACGGGATTTGAAGCCCCGGTAGTTGCTAGCAACGCAATCTTTGCCGACCACATCATGATAAACTGGGCTCCGGTTAGTGGCGCAAGCAACTACTATCTTCAACGGGTCGGGGCGGACGGGTCTCAGAAGACATTGGGATGGCTCGGGAACGTGACCAGCTTCGAGGACTGGGCCGACCTGGGTGTGAGCGCCGGAGTTCAATATACCTATACACTTTTCGCGTCAATGAACGCCAGTCGGACGTCAGTCACGCGGGTCGCAAACACGATCGGCTCCGAAAACGCACTTACGGCGTCGACCTCGTTCACCGATCATATCGCTGTCAACTGGTCCGCAGTTCCGGGGGCCAAAGGTTATGTCTTAAAGCGCATGATCAATGGCGTCTTGGACAAGGCGATCGGATGGCTCGGGGCCGGCGTTACGAGCTGGCAAGACAACAGCGCATCGGGCATCAAGCCGGGCGTGAATTATACGTACCAGTTAATTGCGGGATTCGGAGCGCCGCGCGGCGACGGGTCGTTCTCCAGCTCTTCGGTCATCGGCACAGTTGCAGGAACGGCGATTCAGTTTACGGCAACGCAAGGAACCTATTTCAGCGGTATCTCATTGAATTGGTCGCCAGTCCCGAACGCGTCGGATTATAAGGTGATGCGTCGCGGCGACGACGGTTCTAGCTGCGTGCTCGGCTGGCTCGGCAACAGAACTTGGTTTTGGGATAGTCCGCAAATAGATGCGGCATCCAGGAACCCGCTGCTCAAACCTCGTGTTCACTACACCTACACGCTGATTGCAGCGTTCGGCACGAAAGATCGGAATGGCGGTACCGATTACAGCCAACAGGTAACGATCGGATCCGCATCAGGCAGTGAGCGCTCCGCGTAATTCGATATTTGAGCCTCCGCTTTTTTTCGGATACGTGCGCCTTCGACCCGAAAGGCGCGGGACGCGGGCGGTGTAATACTACCCTGATCTTGAACGTCGAAACGCCGGGTAATGCAAAGTCGGTTCGCTTTTCGCGAACAAATTGCTCTTCGAAGCACGGAACATGTACTTTTTGAGGAACTACGCCATGCCAAATTCAAAAAACATCACGCGGCGCGAATTCGGTGCCAAGGCTGCTTCAATCGCGGCAGCTTCGCTAGTGCCGTCGCACGAGGTACTCCCGCCCGCGATCGTTCAGGCCCCTGCCGGCATGCACGATAAGCGGCCGTTGTTCTACAACTATGACGGATGGACGGCATTTTTGTATGGAGCGGACGACACGGGGGTCAACAAAAGTCTTCGACATCTAATTAATACCCAGGTCACGCACCTAATGCTCTGTCCCAACGTGGGCCAGGCCTTCATCTGTCCGCCCAATGCACCGCACATTGAAATGTGCCATCTCGGCAAGACGCCTTCTCCGAATGAGCTCGCTGATTTCGCCCGAAGCTCATGGGGCGACGGTGGGGAGTTGATCAACGCCGCAGCACGGGTTGTGAAGCGCTGGGACGTGGACAAATACGACGCCTTTGGCGCAATGATTAAGGTAGCAACGCGTCAAAAGCTTAAAGTATTCATAAGCCTTAGGCTCAATGACCGGCACACATTGGACACGCAGCCCGAGGGTCCGTACAGCGACGCATTCTATCGCGACCACGGCAAACAATGGGGAACTGGTCGTCAAACGCTCAGCTTTGTCCATAAAGAGGTGCGAGAACATCGGATCAATCAAATCGATACGTTGCTCAAGAGCTATCCAAGCGTGCGCGGGATCGAATTGGATTTCCTGCGAAACGAGCCTTACTGCAAACCCGAGGAACGTGATGAGCTACGCGAATCCATGAATGATTTCGTGTTCGGGGCCGCGACGGTTGTCGCTGCTATCAATACGAAGCGCGACAAAGACAACGCGCTGCAAATAATGGTCCGTGTGCCGTTTTCAATTCAAGCCTGCGAGGAAATCGGACTTGATCCGGTCACATGGGCCATCAATGGGTGGGTTGACGCAATCACGTTAAGCCACTTTCTGCGCCAAAGCGCCGACCTTCAAATCGAACAATTCAAGGCATTTCTGCTCGAGGCCGGAATTCAGAATGTTCCCGTCTACGGCTGCCTCGACTGCTTGCTCTCACAGTCGAAGAGTAATGCCGGTCATCCAACCCAAAATCGGTGGGTTACCCCTGAGTCGTACCGCGGCATTGGGTCCGCTCTTTATGCGCGCGGCGCAGACGGGCTATATCTGTACAACATGTACGCCGCGCGAACTGAATCCGATGCCATGAGACACGACGACCCATTCGAAATTCTGAAGCAACTCGGCGATCCCAAGGCGCTTGAGTCGCGCACACGCCTATCGCTGGCAAGTTTTTACGACGACCTGGACGAGGGATTTGAGCGTCCGGCGCCAAGAAAGCCGGCTGACGTTAGCGTCGTACGGGCAACACTGATCATTGGCGTGCCAGCCGGGACGTACGTGCTGCGTGTGGTCGGTAAGCGCCTCGATCCCGCCGGTACGCGGGTTAAGATTAACAGTCACCGGCTGGCGTCAGGGATTAGGGCGGCTCAACAAACGCTCTATCGCGAGGCGTATAATCAGCTCAAGCCGCCGCTTGCGGACTGCTTGGATTTCGATGTGGATATCGCGGCTTTGAGACCGGGAGTAAACCTTATCAAGATTGAGGGAGCCGGCAAGCCGTTGCGGATTTATGGAGTTGAACTTGCGGGACATTAAAGGCCATGGGGCGGGTAAGTGGCGGATATCTTCAATAGCTCAGCCTGATGAGGCGGTTTTAGTTATAGTAGATACCTGCCGAGGAATCGCGGGGCAAAATTCTCACAGTCGTCGCAGTCCTTCCAGCATTCCCATCGCCGCCAGTCCCAGCACGCTGGCAGCCTGCTCGCGGGTGATCGGCGGGAATCCTTCCACGAATTCCTCCACCGTCCCGCCATCCGCGAGGATATCGAACAGCGTTTGCACCGGTACGCGGGTGTCCCTGAAGCAGGGCTCGCCGTGCATCTTCGCGGGGTTGACCGAAATGTGGCTTGCCAGCGGGCTATCCGCCGCGATCAACTCCTGATCTGCTCGTTGGGAGGTAGGTGACGGTGGTGAAGTAGAGATCGTCGCCATTGGTATGCCCTTTTTGTTGCTGATCTACTAACTCTAACTATTCTATCCCCGTTGCGGCGATTTCGTAAACGCCGGAGAAATCAATGAACGGGAAACGAAGTTCGACTTACGAAAATGACTTCCAGGCACTGGACCGCGTGGCGCGCGGCATCACCGCAGAGAAGCTGCGGCCTCTTACGTCCGAACAACGCCGTCGCTGGGAAGCCGCGAAGCGGGGACGCGTCAAGAAAACCCGAAGCGCCGACGCCGTGCCAACGCTCATCGCCGTTGCGCCAAGGCTTTTGCGGCGAGTGGACGCCTACGCGAAGAAGGCGGGGGTGAGCCGATCTCAAGTATTTTCCGAGGCTGTCTCGCGGCGGATTGATCTGCCGGAGTAGTTCCGCACTCCGGGCATCGGTCGGGGGTCGCGCGAAGGTCGTAGCCGCACGAGACGCAAATATGGCCGGCGATGCGGTTCGCCCGTTGCCGTGCGCGAAAACACATCAACGCGAGCCAGAGCATCGGCACAACCAGCGTCGCGATGAATACAGCGGCATAGCTGGCGGAATAACGGATGGGCGGGGTAACGGGCCAAGTGCTGTCCCGACGCCAGTTGGCCCGCAGTTGATCGAGCGACGCGCTCCGATACCAGGCCGCCCAGGATCTATCGGCCTCAGTTTGTCTTGCACGCCAGATACTCGCGCGATTCGGGTCCCGCTTTACCTGCTCGGAAAGCGCCTCCCAATTTGCATTGTGAAGCTTTACCCTCGCACTTGCCTCGTCCTGTTCCCGCATGAGTCTGCGATAAGGTCCGCGGTCGCGCGATTGCTGGGGCTCGTTGTCAATCTGAATATGGCCATCGCGCGAAAGGATTCGGCACAGTGCATCGCTCGATTGGAACTGATACTCGTCGGTCGCGGCGTCACTCCTGACCCACATCGCGCATGCGACAATGCAAATCGCCAGCGACAGCAAGCAAAGGACCGTGAAGAGGCGGCGCGCCATGGGGATATTGTAACGCGGCTCAATGAAAATGCCGCGTCCGTCAATCGCCTCCTCCTCCGTGCATCCGCGCTCCGCACTGGCAGAGGAACGGCTTGAGTTGATGCGGGCGGATCGTGGAGGGGATTTTGAGTTCGATCATGCAGCCACAACGGGCGCAGGCGAAGCGGTCGCCGGGACGGGGGGAGAGGGGCGAGGGCTCGTCCAGGGGCGAGAGCGGCGGAGGCGCTGCGCCGGCGGCGTCGTCAACGTCGGTCACGTCGGCTTTGCGGTCCAGGGCGAGATTGACGAGTTTGTCGGCCAGCTCATTCTTGTGCCGGAGGTTGTGCTCGATCTTGGCATCGGCGAATTCGCGCAGAAGCGACTGGGCTTGGCGGTGCAGGCGCATCATGTCGGGATGTCTGACGCGGTATTCGCCGCGCATTTGTTTGATGATCAATTCACTGTCGCCGCGAATGGTGATTTTGTCGGCTCCCAGTGCGCGGGCTTTTTGCATGGCGGTGATCAGGGCGCTGTACTCGGCGACATTGTTGGTGGCGCGGCCAATGCAACGGCCCAGGGTGTAGACTGGCGTGCCGTCCTGCGCGCGCAGCACGACGCCGATGCCCGCGGGGCCGGGGTTGCCCCGGCTGCCGCCGTCGAACTCGAGGATCAGCCGCTCGGTCATTTTGTTAGTCCCATAAAATATCGCCCCAATCAGGCGCCGCCGATACTGTATCTGACACTGGATTGCCGACGCAAACGGCTGATTTGCGGGAACTTTCTGGTGCCGCGAATCGTATGATTTTCTGGTTGCGGCCCATTGCCGATGCCGATACGATTCAACAGGTGTACGGTCGTTCTGCGCTGGTCGTGATTGAGGGCACTATTTGGTTAAACCTATAATCAACCCCGGGGACAGCCGCCGGCCTGATGCAGGCCCCTGGGCCGCGATTTGTTTTTCGCGAGCCGACGGGGGTAGCAGACTGCCGGAGGGTCGGGAGAACGCTTCCGCCTGGCGCGTCACCACTTTTTACTAAAGGGTTTGATCAAACCGCTCTCACACGCCACTCGCGGTTCACCGTATTCTTGCAATGAGCACAGCCAAACGGCTGTGCTTTTTTGCTGAACACACACTGGCGCCGGGCACATTGATCTTGATTGTTCTCAACGACGGCGTTTATTCATGAGCGAACAACCCGAAATCCGGCGGGCGGCCTGGCGGGAGATCGTGGATCTTCGCCATGCGGTTTTGCGCGCCGATCTTCCGCGGGAGGCGGCCATCTTTGCCGGCGATGAACTTGAATCCAGCCGGCACTTTGGCGCTTTTATGCCCAGGGACGGCGGCGCCTTCGCCGTGAGCTGCGCGACGTTTCATCTGGGCCAATGGGAATCGCAGCCGGCCTTGCAGTTACGCGGGATGGCTACGGCGCCGGACTTTCGCCGCAAGGGCCTGGGGCGGGCGCTGCTGGATTTGGCCGAGCGGGATGTACTACAGGATAAATCGGCGCCGCGCGTGTTGTGGTGCAACGCGCGCGTGCCGGCGATTGGGTTTTACGAATTGCTGGGTTGGCGGGTTGTTTCCGAACGTTTTGAGATCCCCACCGCCGGCCCCCACGTCCGCATGCTGAAAAAACTGTTATTTGTGCCCTGACATACCATTGATGAGCGAGATCATCGGCATGAATAGCGCGAGGATGGCGAAGATCAGAAAGGCCGCGACCAGCATAAACGCGCCCAGCCGCACCCATCGCCGTCGGCTCGGCGAAGAACCGGCGGCCATGGATGTAAGCAAGGCCCACCCCGCCGGCACCGGCAGCAAAACCGCCCACAGATAATGCGTGATGCACAACTGGCTGGCCCGCACCAGCAGCACCGAAGGCAACGGCAATGCCAGGTTGAAGTCGGTGAAGATGCGGGAAAACTTGGGCACCACCCCGACCAACACCGCCATGACCACCGCGTACGCCAGGTACGAGCCGATCAGCCGGGAAATTAGATACGCCGGGCCCCCGCCGCGCGGGGCGTTGGCGAGAGGGTGATATTCCAACGGATAAGGGGGGTGGGCTTGCATCGCGGCAAAAGCAGTCTACCGCGGTTGGGCGCAGTCCGCAAAACCAATAGTGACAGTGGAAATCATCCGAAATCCGAAATCCGTCTTCGACCCTGAGGCTCAGACCCGAAGAGAAACAAATTCAAAAGCAGCAAAAGCGGAAAATCCAAAGGGCGCTTCCAGAAGCCTTCTTGTTTTGAGATTTCGTCCTTTGAATTTTGAGTTTGTTTCGGATTTCGTGCTTCGGATTTCGGATTTTCCTCCGTTTCGTCACTTCGCGGTTGAAAATGTTCCCCGTCGGCAATTTACCGTGCCCACACGTCCTCGTCCTGCGCGTTGAGGACGGCAGCGATGCCGGCGGCGTCCATGATGGCCAGGGCGCCCGGCGGCAGCGACAGCAGGTCGGCCAGCGCGATGGTCGTGATGGCCGCCAGCCTGGCCTCCGCCCGCCGGGTCTACTTCGAGCGCCTCGACCCGGCGTTCGG
>DASRLH010000510.1:0-2206 GCA_035648595.1 Tepidisphaeraceae bacterium | reverse complement strand
TGAACAAGCTCAAACGCTGGCAACCCAAGAAACCAAATGGAAAGAATCTCAACGTCGGCATTCGACTCAAGCAGCAAATGTGCGGATGGAGCCGGGAAAGCCTGATTCAGGCCCTATCGGCCTAAATGCGATAGCCCTGGCAATGAGCGCGGTCGTCGCGCCCGACGGGTTCGGTTTGGTTCGCTACACCCTCAACGGCCATCTCGACGCCTTCGGCTATCACGACGGCGCGATCGATCCGAACGGCATCAGCGGGAAGATCAACGCCATCGTGGCGCAGCCCACGCACCCCTATATCCTGTTGCCGGCATATCGCCGTATTGCGTGCCGATGAATTATGCCGATAATTGGACGCGTACTCTTTTGCGCGGATGCGCGAGCAATTTGTGTTCCTGAGATTCCACCGCCAGGAGGACCGCCCGTGGCCGTATTACACGCCGATCCGAAGAATGATGCTTCGCCGCCCGGCGAGCTTCATCGCATCCTGCGCATGGAAGTGCCGGTCATCGTGAAGCTCGCGGAGCGAAAGCTGCAGCTTTCGGAAGTGATGCGGCTGGGGGTGGGGGCAATCATCGAGTTCTCCAAGAGCAGCAATGAGCCGCTCCAACTTCTCATCAACAACAAGACCATCGCCCTTGGCGAAACCGTGAAGGTGGGGGAAAACTTTGGACTACGCCTCACGCAGATCGGCGACCTGCGAAGCACCATCCAGTCGCTGGCGGCATTGAGATAGGGCGCATCGACACGCCAAGGTTCAATCGTCCTGACCCTTTCACCCTTAAAGACGCATGAACACGTCCACCCTCGCACAGTTGACCGCGCGCGTGGTTCGTCATCGCGATGACCGGCTTTGGGCGCAGTTTCACACGGCCAAGGAGTTGGCCATTTCGCTTTCCGTGGAAGCCGGCGAACTGCTCGCGCTGATGCAATGGAAGACCGGCGATGAACTGACTCAACAACTGGTCGTTCGCAATGAACAGGTGCGCGATGAACTGGCCGATTGCCTGCATTCATTGCTTCTGCTCGCCGAGCATCTCAAGATCGATCTGGGGGAGGCGCTTTTACCATCCGCATTAAAAAGTCCGCGCACACCCCCGCGCCATCGGTACGCGGCAGATCCAGGACCGCTGCAAGCTGCATGGCCTCGCGCAGATAACTCCCCCACCGTCCGTGCCGGAAATCGTCTCTCGGGATCGGCAACATGCGCAGCGACCGCGGGGCCCGTGCGGCCATCACCTGGTCCTCGGCGAACCCCTCCCTGGGCGGCCACAGAAGCCGGGCCTGGGCGGCGATGCAGTCGGAGACGATGCCATATCCCAGTTTCGAGATCACCACGTCGCTGATGGCAACCGCGTCGGAAAAATCCAGATCGGGGCCGATGATTATGCCGCGGGCGTTGTCCGGCAGACCCGTGGCTGGCGCATGGGGGCAAAGAAACAGGAAGGCGGGCGCGTCTTGCACACCGGCGATGAGAGTATCTGGCGGCAGCCCGCCGCGCATTCCCAACAGCACGCGCGGGCGGACATCGTCGGCCAGGCCCAGCCCGCACAGGATTTGTTGTTTGTCTCGGACGCTATGCGCCGCGATCAATGGCGTCGGGATCTTGTGCCCAATCGCGGGGCAGGTTTGGCCGAAGGGAAGCTCCAGCAGGGCGTTCATCTTCGCGTATCCAGCGACAATTGCCGGCGCCAGGTCCGCATAGCGGGGATCGTCCCCGAAGAGGTTTTCGTAAATCCAATCCCAGGTGAAATTGCTGATCCCCACGCACGCCGCCCCCGCCGCCGTCGCGACATCGCCGGCCAAGAATGGAATATCCGCCACGATCAGAGCCGGCTCAATTGCTCTTACGACCGTCAATTCATGGCCAATGATCGCATCCCGGCCGCGCATGAATCCGACAAGGCGCGTCAACGAGGCTTCGCGGTCGATCGTCAGGGCATCCTTCTCGATCAAGCCGCAGTCGATGTTGCTGTGATCGACGTTGATGCCAGGCAGCGGCTCAAAGATATGCGCGGGAGCGGCAGTGCGAATGTGGATGGAACTGCCTGCGGATCGGGCGGCCAACGCGCGCGCCACCTGCGCCATGCGCCGGGCGTGGCCGAATCCGTGGCCGGTGATGTAGAACAGAAAACGTGGCATCCATGTCAGACCCGCGATCCGGCGGATCGCAGCCTGCGGGCGCCCCACCATGCCAGCAGCGCGGCGA
>DASRLH010000509.1:0-13343 GCA_035648595.1 Tepidisphaeraceae bacterium | reverse complement strand
CGCCACTTTCCGCCGCACGTTCCGGCGGATGCGATCCCTCGTCTGCTTGCGGGCCTTGCGGATCGAACGCCTTCGTACCTTGTTCGCCCTGGCTTCCATGCCAATACTCCTTTGAATCAATGGAACGATAATGCCACCAATGTGTTATACTCGCTGGCAGAAACAAAAAAATGTGACGAAAGATGAGGCGAGACGCCCGTGATACGACAGCGGCATCTACTTCTCGAATTCTCATAGTCATATGGAAACCGCCGTCTCATATCAGCCGACTCTCACCCAGGATTCCCGCGGCCTATCGCGCCTCCTGGCCAACACTTTCGGCCGCGCCGGCCGGCGCGAGCTGGGCATGTTTGCCGCGCTGGCTTGCCTGTGCATTGTTCTGGCGTTCTCCAATCCCGCCTTCGCGAGCGCCTCCAACATCAGCAACACCGCCCGCCAGATCGGCATGCTGGGCATCCTCTCCATCGGCTCGGCGTTCGTCATCATCACCGGCGGGATCGATCTTTCCGTCGGCTCGCTTGTCGGCCTGGCCGGCGTCGTGCTGGCGAAAATCTCCTCCGATCCGAGTATCGGCGGCATGGGGTATTCATTCGCCCTTGGAATCCCCATCGCCCTTGGCGTGACACTGCTGATCGGCTTCATCCAGGGGCTGCTGATCACGCGGCTGGACCTTCAGCCATTCATCGTGACGCTCGGCGGAATGCTCGCCATCCGCGGCATCTCGCAAACCGTGGTCAAGGGAGCGACCCTGGGGTTTGGAGATTCCGACTTCCGCAACCTATCCGATGGCAATCTGGTTAGCGCCGACAACCTCGCGTTCGCCGACCGCCTGCCGCATTGGCTGCACGCGGCCATCAATTTCCTCATTGATGGACATTCGATTCCCTATGCGTTTTGGGTGTTGCTCGCGGTGATCGCGGTGAGCGGCTACCTGCTGCATTTCACCGTGTTCGGCCGGTATGTGTACGCGATTGGCGGCAACCGCGACGCCTGCCAATATTCCGGGATACCCGTCAAGCGCGTTGAAACGATCACATATGTTATCTCGGCGGGGCTGGCGGGAATCGCCGGCATCCTCTACGCCGCCTACGACGGCGAGCAATCGCAAAACGTCGGCGTGGCCTATGAGCTGTACGCCATCGCCGCCTGCGTCCTGGGCGGCTGCTCGCTGCGCGGCGGCGAGGGAACCATCCTGGGCGTGCTCATCGGAACCGCCCTCATGCGCATCATCGAGAACGGCCTCAACATGTTCCGCATCGGAACCTGGCATCCCAACGAAAACTGGAAATCCATCGTGATCGGCGGCGTCATCCTCGTCGCCGTCATCCTCGATCAACTCGTCCACATCGCCCAGCAAAAGCGCCGCACCCGCGGCGCGGCGCTGGCCGCCGCACGAGCGTCCGCGCCGCCGGCCATGCGCGAAGGCGCCGCGCCGGGGCCGCCATTCATCAGCAGCGAAATAGCCGTGCGCGATCATGCGCGTTAACGTGGTGCGGGCCATGAGCGGGGTCCGACGTGGCAAGCGATGGGCTTCATGTCATTGGTGGTTCACGATTTTATAACGTGACACGGGCGTCCCGCCCGTGCCGACGGCTGAGAAGTAAGAAAAAACGATATATCCCTGGTTCCATGCAATGCGCACGGGCGGGACGCCCGTGTCACGATTCGCAGTTGTCGATCCCGCCTCAATCCGCGTTCATCCGCGGCTCATTCGATTGAGCCGCGGATTGACGCGGATCAATGTTTCTCCCAGACCCAAGCGATGTATAATCCAGACGGTGGCTTTATGAGAATCGAACATACGGATCGCGGGACCTGGGTTCTGTTCGTTTTCGCTTTTGTCGTTTGTATCGGGGCTTCCGGGTACATCGGGTATCGCCATGGACGCGCAACGATTGCGCGCGAAGTTACCGCTGACCTGGCGATCCATGCCGATTCACCGGATCAACCTAAAGCCCCGGCGGAGGCAAAAATGCGCGCGGCCATCGCGAGGGCTGCCGCCGGAACAAGAGACGCTGACGCGAAGCTCGCGGCCGTGTTTATAGGAAAGACCAAGGCGGAACTTACCTCATTTGGTTACGACCTGATGCAAACCGATGCCGATGGACACGTCTACTCAGTCGGCGCGGTGGACGGCAAGCCCTCGCCGGCGAGAATCACGCTGTCATTGGGCCCCGACGGCAAAGTGGTCCGATCAAACGTGGGCGGCCAAATCGCCGAGGCGCCCGCGGCTGGCGAGCCAAAGTAGATGATTCGGGAAACTGCATTGTGCTTCCATTCCCCGCACCGCGCGGTATCCTTCCGCATACCTCTCATTTACAAGGAGTCCTCCATGTCTCAATCGCAGATGTTGAATGCGCGTGTTTGTTCGGATTGTTCGCAGTTGACGCGTCGGGATTTTCTGAAGACCACTGCCGCCGGCGCAGCCGCGGCAGCGGTTGCGGGGGCGGGGTTGGCGGGCGTCGGCGCGGTGCCGCGTTTTTCGCTGGGGGCTGATGCGCCGGCGGCGGGCGCTTCCGCCGAGTCGCTGGTGGCGCAGTTTTACAAGACGCTCAGCGACGAGCAGAAAAAGATCATCTGCTTCCCCTTCGACCACAAGCTGCGCTCCAAGGTGGACAACAACTGGTTCATCGTGGACAAGCCGATCAAGCAGTTGCTCAAGCCAGAGCAGCGGGAAATCGTCCGCGATATTTTCATGGGCTTGCACAGCGACGAGTACGCCGGGCAGGTCTATCACCAGGTCGAGGACGACAACAAAGAAGATGGCGGGTTCGGCGCCTGCGCCGTCGCGATGTTTGGAGAGCCGGGCCAGAAGTTTGAGTTTGTTTTCACGGGCCGACACGTCACCCGCCGTTGCGACGGCAACAGCGTGATCGGCGAAGGGTTCGGCGGACCGATTTTCTACGGCCACGCCGCCGAGGGATTCAACGAAAGCGCCAACCATCGCGGCAACATCTACTGGTATCAGGCGCTCCAGGCCAACGAGGTTTACCAGGCCCTGGACGGCAAGCAGCGCGCCCTGGCCCTTCGCCAGGACCCCCGTCCCGAACGCCATACCGCAACGGTCGATCTGAGCGGCAAAGCGCAGGGTCTCACCGGCGTGCCGCTTTCAGAGTTGTCCGGCGATCAAAAGGGCCTCGTCCGCAAGGTCATGGCCGACCTTCTCGCCCCGTTCCGCAAGGGAGATGCCGACAAAGCCCTGGCGATGATCGAAGCCGGCGGCATGGATAATCTGCATATGGCCTTCTACAACGCCAAAGGCATGGACATCGGCAACGACGGCGTCTGGGACGTCTGGCAAATCGAAGGCCCCAACATGATCTGGTACTTCCGCGGCGCGCCTCACGTCCATACCTGGGTGCATGTCCGCGAGCCCAAGGCCTAAGGTGGCGATGTGACGGGGGTACGCTTCGCCGCTCACCGACTACAGGTGAAAATCCGAAATCCGAAGCTCGAAATCCGAATAAATCCAAAAGCAATAAAATGCGGAAAACATAAAGGTCGTATTCGCGCGTTCGTCATTTTTCTGATATTTCTTCTTTGGAGTTTTGAGATTGTTTCGGATTTCGTGCTTCGGATTTCGGATTTTCCTCACCCGTGGTGTATCACTGTGCGAACGGGAAAAAATGGGCGGAAGGTTCGCACCGCTCGGAGGGGAGAGAGAAGCGATGCGATGGGCTCTTCCGCCCGCGTGCCGGCCCACGGCGGCGCATGGCGACTTGTGGCAGATCGTGGGCGATTGTAGCAACACGATGGCGCGCACGCAAGAGAAATGAGGCCCTTGAGGATCGACCTTCCGAATCCGCCCCGCATTCCCAATCGTGCCTTCACCCCGGCAGACCATCCCCTTTGCATGTGAGGGCCGATCTGGTATAGAGGGCTCTTTCCGGCTCGCCTGATGGCGGGCCGGGTTCGTCATTGGGGCCGGCTCGGCTGGCCCGCCTTTACCCGAATTTGCCTTCGCAACCGCAGGATTGTCATGCATTACCCCCATAAAATCAGCAAGGTGAAGCGCGCCCGAAGCGTCGGGTTTCGCGCCCGGATGAGAACCAAGAAGGGCCGCCAGATGATCAATCGAAAGCGCCGCGCCGGCCGCCGGGTGCAGGTGGTCTGAATCATTTCCCGCGCCTGCCTCGGCGGGCCAAACTGAAAGACAACCACGGAAGCACTGAAGCACCGAGGCGCGTTCGAGGTGACGCGCGTCTTTGCGACAAGTCGAAAGAATGATTAAAAAACGGGCGACGGACGCCCGCTTTGAATTTTCCGCTTTTCTTGTTTTTGAATTTGTTTCGGATTTCGTGTTTCGGATTTCGGATTTTCACCCTTCGCTTGCGTCCTGGGCGCGGCTTACGCCCGGTGTCTTTGTGACTACTCTCGCGTTGCCTCCAAGATTCCGCAGTGAACCAGCGTCGGCGTGATCTGCCCTGCTCGCAGTCCCGCGGCGGCAAGCATCCGGCGGTACTCGGCGGCGCTGTACGCGCGGCCTTCGGTGATGTTGAACAACGCCGCCGAGTACAACGCGACCGGCAGCGGGCCGTCCAATTCGTCATTCAAGAACACGTCGTGAATCAGCAGTTGCCCGCCGGGCGCCAACGCGGCGGCACAACGCTTGAGCAATATCTCGCATTCGGGCACGTCCCAGTCGTGCAGGACATTACTCAGCAAAATCACGTCACAATCGCCGGGCACGGGGTCGGCGAACATGTCGCCGGGGCAAAACTCCATGCGATCGATCACGCCATGCTTTTGCGCCATTTCGCGGGCAACCTTCAGGACCTGTTCACTGTCCCAGACGACCGCGCGCAGGGACGGATTGGCTGCCAGCAGGGCGATGCTGTATAGGCCCGATCCGCCGCCGACATCCAGGAGTTTTTTCGCGTTGCCTGCCGGGAACGCCTTGGCCACCACCGGCCCGACGATGCGCGCCCGACCCGCCAGGGCGAGGGTGAGTCGGCGTGCGGAGGACTCGTGGTCCATCGCTGATTCCAGGCCCTCGCGGAAGATAAACGCCGCCCCCGGATCATCCGGGCGGGACTCGGTCGGCTTGTTGCTGCGCAGCCGCTGGACGATGTTTTTCACGCCCGGCGATTCGGAAATCAGCCGGACGTAATCCCCCATGTAAAAGGCTCCGCCAGGGACAAGGTACTCGCCGGCCAGCGCGCTGGGCGCCAGCTTTCCGGCGCTGTCGGCCATCAGCAATCCCATCGCCCGCAATGCGACCAGCAGGACGTTCGCCGCCCGAGGCGCCAATCCCAGTTCGCGCGAGATTTGGTCGAAGGTTAATGCGCGATCTGATAGCAGGGAAAACAAGTCGAAGTGCGCGACGGCAGCCGCCAGCAGTTCCGTGCCAAACGACCACCGCACCATCTCGAAAATCGGCGTGGGATCCAGCGACGGGCACGAGAGGGGACCCGGCGTTGACGGTTCGATGATCATCTTGACGATTAGACGTCCCCACAATCCCCCCAGTTCCCGATATTTTTTTAGGTCGGCCCCCGGGGCCCGGTCTATCTCAAAACTTCCGTAAACTTCGTTCACAACCCAAACCCTTACCGGCCAACCGAAACGGCCGAACAATATAATGCAAAAACGACATCGCGCCCGGCAGAGGCATCGCCGCCCAGTCCCCCACCGTCGGTTCAAGATGCCGCAGGCAATACCCCGCCCGATCCGCCAACCGCTCGCGGGCGCGCAGATGAAATAGCGACTTCCCAAGCGCGGCGCATTCGATTCCCCCATCCACGGGCCCAAACAGATTTTCGCAAACCTGCCTGGCGAGTTTCCCCGCCAGCTCATCACGCCGCACGGTCTCCTCCACTCCTTCGGGTAGCCGCGCTCCCAGCAGATCGGCGGCAAGGCGCGCCCCCAGCCGCACCATCCGCAAGGCTCCGATACGCTTGGCGCGCCCGAACACGCGGCCCCAATCCAGCGATGGATGGCGATCGAGCAACTGGGCCACGTCGCAAACGCGATCGAGCCGGCCCCAGCAATCCTTGGCCCCGTTGATGCACAACACCAAGAGCAATTCCTCGGGCGCGAAGCTGTACATCGTTCGCCCCGCCAGCGGGACGGGGACCAGCCAACTCCACAATTCATCCGGCCTTATCCCCAGGCTAAATTCACGCAACGTCAGTGCCCAGTGCAGGTCGATGTTCAGCGTCCCCCGCTCGCGCACGAGGTGGTGTTCGCTGTGGCGCGAAAGATAAGCGGCTTGCCGTCTGCCGGTGAGCGAGCGGAGATACGCCGATTCACGCGCGGTGGCGGTGGGAAAAACAGCGGCATGCCCCAGCGATTCGAGCAGCGCTTTGGCCGCCGCGATGTCGCGCTGGCGGACCAGTACGTCCAGATCCCCCGCTTCCCGCCGGGCGAATCCGCCGTACGCCACGGCCGCGAGCATGGGCCCCTTGAATGGCGCGGCGCCGATGGCGTGCGAGCGAAATGCCTCCAGCAGTTGCAGAAGTTCCCGCAGCAGAAATAGATTTCGATGAAGGTTCGACTCGGCAAAGGCGCGAAGCGATTCGCGGACTTCCGCCGGGACGTTCCGCCAGTTTGCCGCCGCGAGCGCTTCGTGCAACAAAGGCCGCACGCGATGCCGGGCGGCGAGCGCTGTCAAAGCGTTCCATTCAATGGGATGGTCCAGCAGGTCTTGCAGCTGCGATGGGGAATGAGCGTGATTGTGCTGGCGCGCACATGCGAGGAGCAGGTGTACTTCGGAAGCTCCGGGATGGGCGTCCCCGCCCGCGCAAGCGGACCCAGACATTGGAAAATTGAGGTGCTTGACGTTCAATTGCAACATGCACGGGCGGGACGCCCGTGTCACAAATGCTTGTCCATCGAACTTCACATGTCGCGCTTCTCACCGGCTTCGTTCAACTTCTTCCTCCACAAGCCGCGCGACATCCGCCAGCAGGTCCAGCGATCGGCGGCGCAGCAGGCGCAGCACCGGCATCCGGCCGGCCAAGGCGGCGGCCTGATGAAAATGCGCCGCCGATGATCCTGTCGCCGACAGCAATTCCAGGAGATACGAGTGACGAACCAGTTCCATGAACCCCTGCTGGCGGCCGGCCGGCTCGATGGCCTCGCGCTCGCCGTTGTCCAGCACAAATACGTGCGTCAACGGCAGCGGGTCAGAGGCGAACCGCTCCAGGGCAGGCCGGGCGCGCTTCTCGAAGTCGGGATGTATTTTGGGTAGCGAATCGGGGTTCGCGTCAAGGAGGGCGGCGGATTCGGGGAATAATTTGAGTTGTGGAAATCCCGGATGTGCAAGCGAGCGCCCGCCGGCCGTGTCCACCGCGACCACATCGTCGGCGACCAGAACATGCCCGCGTGCATGCAGCGCGGCGGCCATGGTGGACTTGCCCATCCCCTTGTCCCCCACGAACGCCACCGCCCCCCCGCCGATCCGCACGGCGCTGGCGTGCAAAACCAGAAACCCGCGCTGATGGAGCAGAAGCGCCAGGGCGGGGCCCAGCAGAAATAGGCGAATGATGCGCGGATCGGCGCCTGGCAGCGGATCAATAACGATCTGGCGTCCGTCGCGGATTAAAAACGCGCCGGCCCCCGGATAATCTAGAAATGCGACACGCGGTGTCGCCCAAACGGGCGCATCTTCCGCCACGCCCCTGGGCCGCGCACGATCCACCGGCGCGAACGCCACTGATACGTCCGGCGCGCAGGGCACCGCCGAACCGGATGGCGATTCCAGCAGTTCGGGCAGCGCGAACGCCGACCACATGCTCAAGCCGTAAGCGGTGTAGGAGTACATGCTCTTACACCGCTATCGGGCAGATACGCGGCTGTCCGCAGCCGACGGTTAGAAAGCGGCGAGGACGTCGCTTCTACTTTTGGGCAGACGAAGGCCTGTCCCAGATCGATGGGCAGAAAGCGACGAGGACGTCGCTTCTACGTAACACGGACCGCAGGCCGGCGCAAGAGGCGAGGTCCGAAAAAGCGGCGAGGACGCCGCTTCTACTTTTGGGCAGATGAAGGCCTGCTCCGGCCCTGGCGGCTTACCGGCACCAAATATGGCTTCCCGGGCCGCCGCGATCGTGGCCTTCGTCATTGTGGCTTTGATGGCCTTCGTGATCGTGGCCTCGTTCGGTCAGTTTTTCCACGCTGCCGTGCGTCAGAAGGCGCGGCTGCACGTAGGGCTTCTTCACGCCCTGTAGCAATTCGTTGGAATTTGCCATGATTTCTCCCTGCGAACCTCAACCCGCCGTAGCCGCGGACGTGCGCTATGGCTTCCAGCAACCATACGCCGGCCCCATTGCGCCCGCAAAGGAAAACAAGCCAATTCAGTGATGCGGAACGCAAATCGCGCCGAAGATGGGGAACCTGCGCCGCCGGCGCGGCTGGCGAACGACGCGAGTTACCCAATTTCCCAGCGGTTTACCGAAGCGGAGGCCTCAGGACCAGCGGGCGGCCAATTGGCTCGCCACATTCTCTTTTCGTGCCCTTTTCGTGACACGGGCGTCTCGTCCGTGCGTGGTGCATCACTGTCACGGAGCCACATTTTCATGGACGCGTCACGCCCTTCCGCACGGGCGAGACGCCCGTGTCACGATGTGGGTCCCCGCGTCATGCGGGTCGTCGCGTCCCGACGATGCTGCCTGCAAAGGTCGCCCGACCGAAGGTCCGGGTATGAATCTCTGTGGCTCGCGGAACCCTTCCGCGAAACAGTCCGTGGTTCATCCTCGTCATGTTTCATCCGATCTTCGTTAAGACCGCGCGAATAAAGAGCATGAACGCAAGCCACGCATCATCTGTCTCCCCCGACATTCCACCCCGTACGCCCGCGCCACGGCGTAAATTCCTGCACGGCCGCCGGCCCTGGGGATTGGCCGATCAGGTACTCATCAGCGGCACCAATTTCGTCACCATGATCTTTGCCGGCCGCGCGCTGGGCAAAGCTGGATTTGGCGAATTCACGCTGGTTTATAACGGGCTGCTGCTGGCGAACATGGTGCAGATGGCCCTGATCACCCAGCCGCACAACGTGCTGGGCACCGGGAAAAAAGATTCTAATTATCGGAGCTATACCGCCGGCGCCGCGCTCGCGCAGCTGGCCATCGCGATGCTCGAAGCGATCGGCGCGCTGGCGTTTGTGGGAATTGCATATGCCCACGGCTGGCACTGCCGGGGTCTGCTGCTGGCGCTGGTGCCGTCCATCGTGGCGTGGCAGTTTCAGGAATTCTTTCGGCGCGTGCTGTATACCGAAGGTCGAATCGCCGCCGCCTTCTTTAACGATCTTGTGAGCTATGGCGGCCAGGCCAGCTGGATCGTCGCCCTCTGGTGGCTCGATCTCGCAAAGCCGGCATCGGCAGCGCCGCGACTCACGCCCACGGTGGCGATGTACGTGCTGGCGATTACCTCGGCGTTGGCCGCGCTGCTTGGCGCCTGGCAGGTGCGAAAAAGCCTGGTGGGCCGATTTCATTTCCGCGGCTGGCTCGACAACTGGCAATTCGGAAGGTGGCTGCTGGGTTCGGAAATCCTCACCTATTGCTCTTCGCTGCCGATGTATATGTACCTGGTGGGGGCGTTCATCAGCGAGGAAGCCAGCGGCGATCTCAAGGCCGCTCAAACGCTCTTCGGGCCGGCCCGCGTGATTTCGTTTTACCTGGCGACCGTGTTGCCCATCCGCTTCGCGGGCGCCATCGGCCGGGGCGGAATCGGCGCGCTGGATCGGCAGGTGAAGTCCACCGCGCTTCGGGTGCTGCCGATTCTTGGAATTTTTTGCCTATTGGTGGCGCTCTTCGCCAAGCCCGCGATGTTGATTTTTGGCCGCGACTTCAAGGGCAATGCCAGCGTGCTGGCGATTTATGCGATCGTGGCTTTCCTTAGCTACGTGCAGATGGTTTTCGCCGCCGCCCTGACCGCCCGGCGGCTTACGCATTACATCTTCATGGGCAGCATCGCCGGGGCCGTCGTCACGCTTGTACTGGGCGTCGCGCTCACTCGCGCGATGGGTATCGACGGTGCGTTGATGGGAATGATCCTGACCGGCGCGGCCGTGACAGTCGTATATGGGCTCGCCTACCGCCGGGGCGCGCGGGCGCACGCGACAATCGCCAGTGCATCGAAGGAGCAGCCGCTCGATGAAAGCGGAATTAGAACGGTCGGAAACGAACAAGGCTTGGAAGCGCGGGGCATAATTGTGACACGGGCGTCGGGCCCGTGCCCAGTGCACTGAGTGCGCGGGTACCTGCATTTTCATGTGTACCAAGTCCTCGGCACGGGCGAGACGCCCGTGTCACGCTGAAGCGGCCAATGCGGGAGATGTAACAGCAATGACCCTGATGCTTGAAATGCCGATTACCGTGCCCCCACCTTCAATCGCGAAAATGCCCGTGTCCGCGAACTTGCCGGCGCCCGCGCACTCCTGCACGCCCGCGCCTTGCCATACCTCGGCACACGGCGCGATGCTCATGCGCGTGTTGGCGGCGCTGGACGACGCTCAAATCCCCTACTGCATACTGCACGGCTACGAACAGTATCCGCGATGCGTCAGCAGCGATGTCGATCTGCTGATCCCCGCCAGCTTCCTGCCGGACGGCTTGGCCCGCGTGCTGCACGACCGCCGCGACGAGATCGGCGGGCGCGTGGTGCAGTGGTTCGACGACGGCGCACATTTCATCGTGCTCGCGGGCGGAGATCGCGACGGCCCGCCCGTCCTGCTTCAACTGCACGTTTCGCCGCGCTACGAAATGGCGGGGCGAGTCTTCTTCGAGGCGGATGATATCCTTGCAAACCGCCGCCGCGCGAACGGATTTTGGGCGCCGGCAACGGATATTGAATTCGCTTGCGTCCTGGCTAACAAAGTCTCCAAGGGCCGGCTCAGCGACGAGCATGGCAGGCGGCTATCGGCGCTCTTCGCGATCGCGCCCGAAGAATGCCACGCGCAAGCCGCGCGGCTCCTGGGCGAAGTCAGCGCCAGGCTCATCGCCACCGCCGCGGAGCGCGGCAACTGGCATCCCGTGCAGCGCAGCGTCGCGCCGCTCCGCGAGCAGTTGCTCCGCGGCCCCGCCAAACCTGCCGGTGGCAACGCCCATCGCATCATCCGAAAAGCCCTCCGCTGGATCCGCCCGCGAAACGGATTTCACGTCGTCTTCCTGGGCCCGGACGGCGTCGGCAAGTCCACCACCATCGAATCCTTCCAACGCGATTTGTCGCCGGCGTTTCTTCACACCATTTATCTGACCTTCGCGCCCGGGTTGCTGCCGCAAAAGTTCGCGCCGCCCAAGCCGGATGGCCCGCATTCGCTCCCGCCGCGTTCCTTGCCGGCATCGCTGCTTAAGGCGGCGTGGTGGGCGGTCTGTTACACCGCCGGCTATTACGCCAGTGTTCATCCAACCCGCGCCCGCGCGGGGTTGGTGGTGAACCATCGCTATCTGGTCGATGCGATTGTCGATCAAAAGCGTTACCGGTACAGCGGCCCGGTGTGGCTGCTCAAGTTGATATGGGCGATCGCGCCAAAGCCGGATGTCGTGATCCTGCTCGACGCGGCTCCGGAGATCATCCAACGGCGCAAGCAGGAGGTTCCATTCGAGGAAACCGCCCGGCAGGTATCCGCCTATCGCGGCGCGATCGGCGGGCTTTCCATCGGGAGGATCATCGACGCCACGCAACCCTTGCAATCGGTAGCCGCCAACGTCGAATGGCTCGTGCTGGATATGCTCGCACGGCGCATTGCCCGGCGATTCGGGCACGGAGGCGCGAAGTGAAGCCCGCCTCCCGCAACCAACAAACTCCCCCACCGGCGCTGACGTGGACGCACCTGCTTGCGTCCTCGTCGATCTACGACTGCGCCGATGGGCCGCAATGGTTTCGTGCGCTGTTGCGCGAGCATAATGCGGGACGACCCGCCGCAGGCAGCGCTGCCTCGGCTGAGGCATGCGCAATTACCTGGGGGACACCGGGGTGGGGAAGGCATTCCTGTCTGCCGTCGAATCGCAAGTGGGAGGCAGACAAGAATGTCTGCCCCACCATTCCAGTAGGCCATCCGTTCCCGGAACTTTGTGCACACCCCGCCGGTGAGCATGGGATGACAGTCGCGATCAACTGCCGGCATTTTCCGGGGAAAGCGCTGCGCCAATCCGGTTTCAAATACTTGCGCCACCTGGCGGTTCTTCCAAACCTGAGGAGCGCCCGCTGGCTGGTGCCCTTGGATTCGCCGGCGGTGGCGTCGGCGGGGCTGTCGCTCTACACGCCGTCGCGCACGTCGGCAAAGCTTAAACGCGCTGCCGCGCGGGCCGCGATGCGCGTCGGGCTGCCGATCTGGTATCGGGATCATATCTGGATCGCGCAGCGCGAGCTTCCGCCGCTGGAATTGTCGCTTCGCTCGCTTTTTCCCGGCGACGACATTCGCATCGCGTTATCGTCTGGGGCCCCGGAGGGCGCCCGCAACCGCAAGGCCTCTGCCCTGGCGATCGCGCCCGATGGCCGAATGCTCGGCTTCGCGAAACTGGCCCGCTCGCCGATCGCGCGACAAATCGCGGGCAATGAAGCGCTCGTGTTGCAACAATTGGCGCGCATTCCCGCAATCGCCGGGGCGGCGCCGCGGCTGATGTTTGACGGTGAAGTGGACGGCAATCGCGTGATGGTTCAAACGCCGTTGGCCGGTCATCCCGCGCCCCTGGGCACTACGCCGGCCCACCGCCGATTTCTCGATGCGCTGCAATCCGATGAGCGAATCCCCGCCGCCCAAACCGCAACCGTCACCGGGCTGCCGGGCCGGCTGCGCGCGCTGCCGATGCCGGCTGATGATTTGCTCGCCATTTTTGACGCGGTGGTTCCCACGCTTGGGGAATTCAAGGCCCCCGTGACGATAATTCACGGCGACTTTGCCCCTTGGAATCTTCGCTTGCATCGCGGGCAACTGGCCGCGTTTGACTGGGAGTATGGCGAGCCGCGCGGGCTGCCGCTCCTTGATGAAATTCATTACCGCCTGCAATCCGGCTGGCTGCTGGAGGACTGGCACACCCAAGCGGCGCTGCAATGCCTGCACGATCTGTGTGCCCGCCGGCCACTGGGCCTCCTGCCCGAGCAGGCACAGGCGATCGTTATCATATATCTGCTCGATGCGATGGCCCGGCTCCTTGGGGAGGGATACACCGATGATCAGGACGTGATCCTCTGGCACCGCCGATTGCTCGACCGGCTTGCGCCGCGGGCGATGGCCGCGCGAGAGGCGGTGGTGGTTTGAGCGCGAAACTGAAAATGAATGAGGGCCGTGCCCACCATAGGCGGATGAAAATATGGCCGTATTGGGTGCGAACGTATATGTGGGCCCACTCAGGTGTCGCCGCGCTTTCCCCTCTCCCGGTACTCCGGGGGAGGGCAGGGTG